>NZ_ANAZ01000035.1:0-88224 GCF_000340985.1 Nocardiopsis valliformis DSM 45023 | reverse complement strand
GCAGGTCTTCCACCTCCACTCGATCTCGTGGCGCCTCGTGGCGCACGCTCTCCCCAAACCACACGATCTGGCGCGGGTGGCGTGTCTGGAGCCGGGCGGCCTTGTGGTGTTCGAGGGCGAACTCGGCGCGGTGTCCGCCCAGGCGGGGCAGGGTCTGGGCCCGGCAGGAGCGACAGGTGCGGTGGGTACAGGAGGCGCAGGCCGGACCGGGCACGGCCGGGATCCGGTAGGGGTTGTTCGGACGGGAGTCCAACGGACGACGGGGCGCGGGGATAGGATGCGACATCGATCCTGCTTTCTTACTTCTGCAGACGTGGAATTCAGGGTTCGTGGGGCTCAGGAGACGCGGCAACGTCTTCCTGAGCCCTCTCTCATGTGCGGAGTATTCGGGTCAGAGCTGCGACCAGGGGTTGTCGTCCAGGTCCCGCGCGAGGAAGAACCAGACGGTGCGGAGCTCGGGCAGCCCGTTGTCTCCCCAGGTGGTCGCGAAGGCCTCGACCATCGCCAGCCCGCGCCCCGCCTCGACCTCCGGGTTCAGCCCGTTCGGGTCCGGCGAGAACTGACCGGCCTTGATCGGCGCCACGCTCCCCTGGTCCCGGCAGGTCAGGTGCATCCCCTGAGCGGAACGGCGGACCTGGAGGTCGTAGAAGCCCCCGGGCAGCCCCGACCGGGAGTGCCGGATGGCGTTCCCGGCCAGCTCGGCCCCCAGGAGGGTGAAAAGGTACCGGTAGTCGTCGGGGCAGTCGGCCACGCAGGTGTTCAGGAAGAGCCGGGTCAGCGGCATCAGCTCCGGGATCCCGGGGAAGCTGTAGTCACGCTGCCGGAAATGGGGGCGGTCGGTCTGCCCGGAGAAGTAGTGGGAGTGGTAGGGCTGGATGAAGCTGGTCAGCGGCACGGTGACCTCGCTCCGGACAACCTCGGGGGCGGAAACGGGCATGACGAACACACTCCTTACGTAGAATCCTGCGTTGCCTCTGAATCTTTGGGACCGTGACAAGCTCTTGGTATCGGCCTGATGTGAACCGCCGCTGTGCAGGGCATCCGCTCCGTTGAGGAGCCAGCGGCCCAGTCGAGCGGTCTCCGACACTGCGCCAACTTCCTCCTGCTGACACTAGAATGAACTCATCAATTGATGAAATCAAGTCCGGATCCTAAATTGATGGGTATGTCTGATTCGTTGACCGCTAGCATCTCCCCCATGAGCAAGAGGCCTTCACCGACCGTGCGCCGCCGCCGTCTGGCCCGCGAGCTCCGCAGACTTCGGGAGGCCGCAGAGCTATCAACCACGCAGGTCACACGAGAACTCGGCTGGGCTGCTGGACGGATCAACCACCTCGAGAACGGCAGGCACCGGACAGATCCCAGCGCCCTCAGAGACCTCATGCGCCTCTATCGGGTCGAGGACACCGAAAAGGTCAACGCCATCCTCGCGTTGGGGCGCCAAGCTCGGGAGAAGGGTTGGTGGCACAGCTACAGCAGTGTCCTTGACGCGGACTACCTGGGCTTCGAGGCCGAGGCCGCCACCGTCAGCGTCTACCAACCAGCTGTCATCCCTGGCCTGCTGCAAACTGCCGGGTACACGGCGATTTCCGCCCGCGCAAGCGGCGCAGTCACCGAAACCGACATAGACCAGGTCGTCACCGCTCGCCTGGAACGCCAGAAACTACTCCAGGAAGACTTGAACCTCCTGGCCATCGTGGATGAGTGCGCGCTCCTCCGGCTCGCTTACGCCCCCGAAGTGGCCGAGGAACAACTCACACACCTCATCGAGCTGAGCGAAGGCATCAACAGGGTCACCCTGCAAGTGCTACCACTGAGTGCCGGACTGCACGCTTCGATGGGGTCCGGGTTCGTCATCCTGGACTACGCCGACGAGTCCGACCCTTCTCTCGTGTACTTGGAAGGACGCACCGGAGGCACCTTCTTGGAGAAGAACCACGAAGTCAACGACTACCGCCAGGTTCTCGCTTCATTGATGCGTTCGGCCCTGAGCGAGCACGAGTCCCTCAAGACACTGAAAACCCTCCTGAAAGAGGCCCGAAGTGGAGTTTAGAAAGTCCTCCTACAGTGCCACCGAGAGCCACTGCGTAGAGGTCGCACAGATCCCGGCCAGCTTCCGGCAGAGCTCACACAGCGGGCACATCCAGAACTGCGTCGAGGTTAGCCCTCTCCCTACCGGCGCCGCGATGCGGGACTCCAAGCACTCCGATGCCGGACACTTGCCCTTCCCCGCCAGTGAATGGTCCACCTTCCTCACCACCGCACTCAAATAACCCAAACCCTCGAAGCCTGGCCCGGGAACAACGCCCGTGCCAGGCTTCGGCAGCTCAGAAAAGGGTGCCCTCCGGAGGGAACAGACCGTCCTGCGCCACCGGTATAGCGGCTTTCTTCGCCTTGGCCGCCTTCCTGGACTTCTTCTTCGGAGGCCAGATCCCCTTACGCTCTTCTTCCGCGTGCCGATCGAAGTTCAGCTGGAGCAGTCGGTCTAGGATCTCTACGCGAGCAGCCGGGCTCACAGTCCAACGGACGCCTTGATCGGTCTCATGATGACCATGCTGCAGGTCGAGATCGCTCCAGCCGTAGGCTTCCTTGACCGCTTCGTCGATCTCAACATGGATCTCACGCAGCTGGTCAACGTCCGAGTCGCCTTGAAGATCCGGATCATGGACCAGGTTGTAGAACTTGGTTAGTCCGAGGTTCCGCCGCATCATGATCTCTCGACGTTCCTGATCAAGGGCGCCGCCCAACGCGGCCACCTCTTCTTTCACCTTTGGCTTGGGGAAGGTCTCATATACATCGGTCGGTGTGTATCGAAGGTCCCCCTTCATGCTCGATGCGCGTGATGCGGCCCATGCATAGTGGATGTTGCTACTGAGCAGTCCGAGGTGCTGATCGGAGCCATCTGTGAACACACCCACCATGTGCGAGAAAACCTGCCCTGTAGGCTGCCGAACCGGAAGAGCTGTCCTACTCACCAAGGCAATCACTAGAACCCGATCCAACCCAGCGATAGCCTCCATCATCGCAGGCCGCTTTTCCCCATACTGCCACCAGTAGTCCCGGTAAATTTTCCGGTTGTTTTGCATTCTGGCAGGTTTTACGTCCCGTTCCACAATTTCAAACGGCTCCAAGTACTCCCTGGCCTCTTCCTCGGACATGGCTCCGAAGTTGATGACCCACCGACTCGGTGAACAGTCGGGCCTGGAGTTGAGGTCTTTTCCGATCAGGTACGGGAAAACCACCTCCTGGTTCTTCGGGTTCTTCTGAATCAGCTCCTTGGCCTGATCTGACTCCAGAACAAAACCCTCACCCAGCACATACGAACCAATAAACGACGTTTCAGCATTAGCAACCAAACGCCACGGGTTACCTGTCACCCGCGACTGTGGGTCGAGTGACGGCGTGATCCCCGGAACCCGCGCATCGCTCAGGACAGCCTGCTCCCGCTCTCCGCTGTGACCTGCCCACACCAACGACACGTGAACGCTCGCGCTGCCCGGCCACCTCTGGCTCTTCACCGCCCGGTAGACCTGCCACCCCTCCCGCTCCACCACCTGGTCAAGCCCGACCTCGCGTGTATCACCCTGCGCGATGGTGTTGGTCGCGATGATCCCGGTACGCCCCTTGGGTGCAAGAACCAGATTCCGCAGCAGGAAGTACGAGCACAGGTCCGCACTCCCACGTTTCCCGTTGGCGATGTCCACCACCAGGTACTCGCGGACATCCCGACCAATATTCCCAGTCAGTCGCTGCCCGCCGATGAACGGAGGATTCCCGACCACCGCATCGAAACCGCCATCCCCCATCACCTCAGGGAACTCGATGGCCCAGTGCATCGGTTTGATCGGATGCTCCCGATCCCCCCTCAGCCAGTCACGGATCTTGGAGCGCGTGGCCTCTTCCTTGTAGAAGTCATACGTGCTCTCGTCCAACAACTCCAGGAACTCATCCGACAGGAACGTCAGCAGCCGGTTGTACGCGTCTTGCCAGTTGTACTTCTTGTCCTCCGCGTCCTGGAGCTTCTTCTCGTAGTCCTCCAGGTCGAGTTCCGCGTACCGATCGGCCGCCAACGCCGCCGCGACCACACCGTCACACGCCAGCCGCAACTGTGTGAGACGCGCGTTGGCCTCCGCATTCAGCTTCGCCTTCTGACGCACTTCCTCTGGGTCGTTCACCGGGGGCAGGGATTCGATCTCCCGCCTCAGCTCAGTGACCTCACCCAGCACACGGTCGATGTACTCACCCACGTCACCGGAGAGCCGAGCGTTGATGCTCCGTCCTTCATCAGGGTCCGTGTGGAAGTACTTCACCTGCTGCTCGTTCACCAACCCGACCAGCGAGTCCCCGCTCTTCAGCGCGTGGTCGAGGAAGCTGAACGGCTTGTCCCTGGCCAGAGTCTCCAACCACATCGACAGCTTCGCCAGCTCCACCGCCATGTCGTCGCGGTCCACGCCGTAGATGCACGAGGCCGCCACCCGACGCTTGGCGTACAGCCGCACATCTTCGAGCTCAACGGAACTCTCGCCCTCACCGGCGCCCTCACCACCCCAGCGAAGCTCCTCCGGCAGCCCGTCCCGCTCCCAGGCCTCGACCACCCGCTCCCCCAGGTACCGGGTGGCGGCCACCAGGAACGCCCCGCTCCCCGCTGCGGGGTCCACCACCTTCAGCTTCAGCAGCTCGTCCGCGGGCTTGACCCGCCACTCCGACTCCGGCGCACCGTCAGCCGGTCCCGGCTGGTACACCAGCGGTTCCAGGGTGTAGCGCACCACCTTCTCCGCCAGTTCACGCGGGGTGTAGTGCGTCCCGGTCTTCCTGCGCTCCCCCACTCGGGTGAAGACCACCGACCGGTCCGGGAACACCGTCGGGTCCTCACGCAGGTCGGTCCGCAGCAATCCCCAGAACGGCAGGGTCCGCTCGGTCAGCTCCGCGTCGCTGTCCCAGGCCGAGTGCAGCCTCGAACGCTCCTCCGGCCCCGGCTCGGCCGCCAGCATCTTCTTGAGCTGGGTCCGCGTCGCCTTGGTCTCTTCCTGCAACCAGTCGAGGAAGACCTCCTCGCCCTCGGAGTAGACCTCCTCCACCTTCGCCAGCGGCAGCTCCGGCTCCTGTTTGCCCTGCAACCCCACGTACGGACCCTGGGTCTTGCGGACGGAGAATTCCAGCAAGCCCTCGTACACATGGCCGATGTCCTCCACCCCCAGACCCTTGTAGGAGATCCGGGTCGGGGTCCCCTTCTTGGTCTTGGGCTTCAACATGACCAGCGCGTCGAGGATCTCGAACACCACCCGGTCAGCGACGGCGAAGCCCTCCAGCCACTCATACGTCTGCGGGTCGAAGAGCGACCCCCCGTACGGCGGCAGCCTCAGGTCCGGGTGCTCCGACCCCTTGTGGATCCCGTTGAACAGGGCGAGCAGCCGGGGCCAGGCGGCAGCCCGCCGGTCCACGACCTCCTCGCCCAGCTGGTCGCGGTCGATGGTGAGCTGGTCGTGCAGGCGGCTGACCGAGTAGTGGTCGGCGTAAAGGTCGTCGGTCGGCAGCAGCCGCTGCTCCTCCGCGTACAGCAGGAACACCAGCCGCATGAGGACGGTCAGCGCACCCTTGTAGATCTCACGCTCACCCACGTGCTCCAGGAACCGGCCGCTGGACTCCCGGTCCAGCCGGGCGATCTCGGCGACGAGCAGCTCCACAGCGCGCAGGACCTGGTTGCCCAGGTCCTCCGTCAGATCGCTCTGCTTGTCGAAGGTGCGCTCGAACAGCGCAGCCGCGGCATTGGTGAGCTCTCCGCCCCTGTCCCGGGCGGGCAGCCGCACCCGCTGGCTCTCCAGGAGCGCCGCGAACGCCTGGAGCAGCAGGGGTTCCTCTCCCCACAGATCGGCGTCGAACACCCCCACCGAGGTGGGTTTTCCGGGCAGCGCGTGCACCAGCGCCCAGTACTGGCCGTCGGTGACCAGCGCCAACGGCACCCCCAACTCGCGGCAGCGGGCCGCCGCGGTCTCCACCGGAGAAGGGCGACCGCCCTGGGAGCGGGCGGGTTCGGTTCCCAGGGGAAGCCGGTAGAAGTGCAGGCGTTCCTCGCGCCCGCTCGGCCCGGGGCCGAAGAGCGCGAACTCGGGGGCCACCCGCGCGCCCTCGGCCGTCGGCTGCGCACGCTGCCCCTCGTCCCAACCGAGGAGCTTGCCGAGCACCAGTTCGATCCACGCGGGCACCAGCGCGCCGGTGCGTTCCCGGTCGAGCTCGTGCCACCCCTGCCGCAGAGTACGGCGCACCTCGGTGTCGACCGCGGGAAGGCCGTCGGGGAAGGCCTCCAGCAGGACCTCCGCGGACAGGAAGGGCCCGTCAGGCGAGAGGAGTCCCAGCCACTCGGTGTGCTGATCAGCAGGGCGAATCGAGGGCGCGCGATGTCGGCGAGGTCCAGGCATGCCTTGAGGTTATCGGCCACTGGCGGCCCAGCCACAGCCCTCGCTATGCCGGTGCGGGCTCACCCACCACGGCCCCGGTGGCTGGCCGACCAGGCAGCCACCGACCATGCCCGACATCCGGGAGAGCGGATCGGCCGGACCCGGCCAACCGGACGTCTTCCTCTACCAGGGCTCACCGCACTCTGTTAATCCTTCTGCATGACCTACGATCACCGGTTGGTCCAGACCGCCACTCTGGGCAGTCGCCGCTCCTACGACCCCGTCTTCCTCCCCATGGAGCGGCACCTGGCCCTGGAATTCAAGGACCACAACCCGGAGGCCACCTTCTGGTGCGGTGAGCTGCTCGGCGGCTGCGGAGGCCAGCTGGGGGTCAAGATCTACCAGGAGAAGGTGGCGCACTTCGCGCACCACTCCAGTACCAACCAGTGCACCCGGAAATTCGGCGGGATCGACAGCGCGGACCACCTCTTCGCCGGCAAGCACGTCAACCGCTGGCTCAGCGCCAACGGCCTGCCCCAACGCGAAGCGCGCTTCGAAGGAGACTTCGACACAGGCGGCACCTGTCACCGACTCACCCTGCCCGCCACCGGTGAAGACCCCACGATCTTCTTCGAGTTCACCAAGCGCCTCGGCCCCGATGTCCAACGGTTGCTCACTCAGGGACTCGATCGGCCTCAGGCCTGGTTCGTGCAGAACAACTCCGAGCTGGTCCAGCGCCTCACCCGTACCGACGGGCACGCCCTCCGATTCCGTATGCGGACCGAAGGGTTCGAGAGAAGGCTCGACGTCGGAACAACCTCCCCTGACGGCCAGACCTGGTGGCGACCGATCGAGGAATGCTCCCTGGAGATGGAGCACAGGTCGTCCCCGCCTCCAATGGCACTCCCCAAACCCGTGGTTGCCCCTACCCCGGTTCCGGATTCACGAGCTCGTGGTAGGTCGAGAGAGCCCGGGCAGATCCTCCCCCACCCCCGCATCGAGCGCCTGCGCACCGCCCTGAAACAAGGAGACTGGAAGGAAGCACGCCAGTCCGGTGATCGCCTCCAGTGGTTCCTGAAGGGAGCCAAGGACATCGGAATTACGCACTATCGCCGGGAAGCCGAGGAACTGCTGGAAATCAGCAGGAAGGCTCTGCGACACCTGATGCCCAAGGCCACACTGGTCGCGCACTCACAGGAGCGGGTCGCTGCACCGAGCACTACTCCTGTGCCCGCCCCCAGGCAGAGCCAGCCGACACCGAAGACCGCTGGGATCCCGGCCCAGCCACGGCGATCCAAGAACAAGAAGCAGAACCGGCGCAAGGGCCCGACCTCCGCAGTGCCCGCGCAGCGTTCCGAGCTCGCTACCAAGGTGGACGAGAACGCCCTGCTCAAACTCCAGGAGCGGTTCAACAGCCAGCGCCAGTGATGTGGGAGGCATCCGCTTGTTAGGTTCAGCGCTCGCGCTGAGCCTAACAAGCTGGTGAGACACTTTCCTCCTGGATCTCCCCTACCCCAGGAGGTTCTCCCGCCTGGCCCAGGCTTCGAAACCTCCCCTGGCGAAGGGCAGCCGCATGCCGGACTCCAGCAGGGTGTCCGCCAGGGAGGAAGCGCCAGCCAGAGTGAGGTCACTCCGTACGCAGGCATCGGCAATCAATCGCATGGTCCCGCAGACGACCAGCCCATAACGCTCAGCGACCTTGCGAGCGTCTCTGTCATCGATCACCAAGGTGCCGCCCTGGAGATCGGCGTAAGCACACAGCATGGTCTCACCGATGTTGTGGCCGTCCTTGAGCGATATCCGAGTGCTCCAGATATCGAATCTGCCCAGGAACTCCAGGGAGTCCGTCGGCACCGTGCGGACCCAGGGCGCGCGCACCACCACAGCGTGCGCGTCGGGATCATTGCGCCGCACCTCGTCGAGTACCGACTGCGTGGTCAGGCAGTCGTGGCCTCTGACCAGGTCACCAATCACGTCCAGGCGATCGGCCTTGGCTCCGTGCAGCAGCGGGGGAGCGTCGAACAGGAAGGGCTCGTCGAAAGGAGTCAACCCGTCAGTCCTCGCTGAGGTCTCGGAGTTCGATCTGTCCGCGCATCATCTCCACCGCGCGCGCGGGTGTGATCGCATACTCTCGCAAAGCGGCGACGACCGCAGACGAATACCTCGGAGAGACTCGGATCGAGGCCAGATCGGGCTGCGGTTTCCATCCCACCGCTTCCCTGAGCTCGATCTCGGTGGGTACGCGCCCCCGGAGCTGACGCAGCTCACCACCCTCCAACGTTCCAGAGCGCCGAAGCTGCGCGATCGCGAGGCTCCACGACACCCGGTACTCAGCGGCCAGTCTCACCAGAGCGTGTCGGCGGCTCTCTTCGTCAGATGCCGCCAACACCTGGTCCAGCTGACCGCTCGGCAGCAGGAGCTCCGCAGCGAAGACCTCCACCACACGTTCCCGCTCTTCGTGTGAGGTGTGCACACCGAGATCGTTGGAGTACTCGTCGCCCAGCACCATGTGACCCAGCTCGTGAGCGGCGGTGCTACGCCGCCGACCGGGTTCCTGATCCAGGCGGACAACCGCGACCGCGACATCTCCGTCCACGAGCGAGGCACCGTCCGATGTCAGCGGAGCCACCGCCAGGAACTGGCCAGCGCTCTCACAGACATCAGCCACTGACTCGATGGGAGCGTCTCCCAAACCGAGACGGGTCCGAAGCCAGCGGGCCGCCTCCCGGGCCAAGTCGAGGTCTGTGACCCTGTGCGGGTAGAGCGCCAGGGGACGCGGGTTCAGTGTGCCCAGCTCGATGAGCTGGCGGACATCCCTCAGCCACTGGGCCAGTTCGGCTTCGCTCCGGTAGGCGCCACGCGCAGCGGTGCTTTCACTGAGCTCCTCCGCTTCGGCAATGGCTGCCCGGCGCGACACCACCTCCGGGGTGGGTGAGAGGAAGTGCGTGACCGGGTACTCAAGCGCTCTGGCGATGGCGGTCAACTCCATCGCGTCGACGCGCCGGGCCCCCTTCTCCAGCTTGGAGATCATGCTGCGTTCCAGGCCGACACGATCGGCCAGGTCCTGCTGGGACAGGCCCATGGAGGCACGGCTGTCCCGCACGCGCTCGCCGATGCTCTCCCAACTCAGCTGATCCATCATGTGTGCGATCATCGCACAGCTAGCCTAGATCAAGCTGATATACCCATACGTAAATTTGGCTAAATTTACAGCGCCTACCCCTTCACCGATGCCGGGACCAGGAAGGTGACCGCCACCGGGAACCAACGGGCCCTGCGGTCGGCGTAACGGTGACGCAGGGCCGCCTGCTCCTCGACCTTGCGCTCGGGCAGCTCTTCCAGACGTGCTTGCAGCGCCTCGCGGTCCTGACGGAGCTGCTCCTGTTCACGCACCTCGAACAGGCTGACCTGCTCCCACTGCTGGGTGTTGTCCAGGGCCGTCTTGATCCCCGCCGCCAGTTCGTCCAGGACCAGGCCGATCGCGTCGACCTCCTCCTCGCACTTGCGGTCCAGGTCTCGCTGCACCGCCTTGAACCGCTGGTTGGCTCGCTGGTGCAGGGCACCGCCGACCGCCTTGTGCAGGGAGGGCCACAGATCGGCCAACCGCTCCCGGATCGGTTCGGGGGCCAGGCGTTCGGTGGCGACCTCCATCCAGCGGTCGATGTCCTCTTCCTTGGCCCGCACGAACGAGCCCTGTTCGATCCGGCCACCCGCGAGCAGGACCTCCTCGTGCAGCCGGGTGCCCTCCGCACCGGTGATGACCACCCGGCCGTGCGCCACGACCGCCGGTACCCGCAGCACGTCGGATTCCACCACCCGCGCGGTGACCCGGCTCAGTTTCGATCCCTGGGACCACAGCTCCTCCCGGAGCAGGGTCAGGCACAGGTCCACCAGGCGGTGCTTGAGGTGCAGCAGAACCAGGTCGTTGCGGCCCACCACCGCGTCCGGGTCGAAGGTGACCAGCCGCTCCACCCCGGTGACCGGATGCGCCAGACCGCCGTTGCGCGCGCTCGCCCACGCCCCGGCCAGCTCCGGCAGGCGGAAGCACTTGGCGGTGACGCCTTCCGGCGGGTCTGCGTCGATGAGATCCTTGCGGTGGGCCAGGTCCAGTCCGGTGCGGACCACCCGCTCCAGGGTTTCGGGGGTCAGGTCGAGACGGTCACGGCTCCCGGTGAGGGTGGCCGCCAGCTCCTCCACCCGGCGGTTAAGCTCCCGCTGAGTACTGAGCCGGGCCACCCCCGCACGGGAAGTGATCTCGCTGTCGGTCTCGGTCCACTCCGCCCGTTTGCCGAGCATCTTCTGCTCGACCTGGAGGGCGATGACGTCACCGGCGCTGCCCAGGTCCTCGCGGATGCGGTCCACCTTCTCCACGGCGGTGCGCAGGAACCCGAGTTCGTCCTCCAACGAACCCGGTTCGGCGGCCTCCCACCCCTTGGGCACGAAGTGGGTGACCTCCACCTGGTCCGCCTTCTGGCCGTGCCGGTCCACACGGCCGTTGCGCTGTTCGAGACGGTTGGGGTTCCAGGGGATCTCCCAGTGCAGGATTCGGTGACAGTGCCGCTGGAGGTTGATGCCCTCGCTGGCGGAGTCGGTGGCCACGAGGATGCGGACCTTGTCGAGGTCGGGGCGGTCGGTGAAGACGTTCTTGACCCGCTCACGCTCATCCGAGTCCTGGCCGCCGTACAGCTGGGCCAACCGTTCCCCGCCCTTACCGCCGTACCCGGCGGCGATGAGCCGATCGCGCAGCCAGCGCTGGGTGTCGCGGTACTCGGTGAAGATGATGACACGCTGGTCGGTCCAGTCCGCCTGGTCTCCCGCTCCGCCGGGGCTGGTGGGGCTGCCCGGTCCGATCGGCTCTCCGTCGACGCCCGGGTGGAAGAGGATCGGGTCCAGCCAGGACTTCAGGGCCGCAAAGCGGGCGTCCGAACGGCCCTGAGCCTTCTCCGCCCAGGAGCGCAGGTCGACCAGCAGGCCGCGTTCGCGTTCGGTGAGTGCGGGGGCGCCACGGCTCACCGTGCCGAACACCTCCGCCTCGGCCTCCTGGTACTCCTCCTCGTGTTCGGAGGTGGCGGACAGGCGCTCTTGGAGTACCGGCAGAACCTCCTGGGCGGGGGCCTGATCGGCGGCGCTGGAGGCCTCGTCCGCGGCGCCTTTGGCGTCCATGGTGGCCAGGTGGGTGGTGACGGTCCGGGCGAAGGCCTGCGGTGAGGAGAACAGGCGCTTCTTCAGCAGGGTGGTGACGAAGTCGACCGTGTGCCGACCGCCCTTCCCCGCCCGGTCGCGGCGGCTGTCGGCGTACTCCACCAGGGTGCGGTGCGCCTTGCGCTCGGCCTCCGAGTAGTCCACTTCGGCGTAGCCGAGCACTCGCGCGGGGAAGCGCGCGCTGCCGTCCCAGCGTTTGGGCAGGTCACGCTTGAGACGGCGGACCATGGCGCGGTCGAGCTGTTCGTCGGAGGGCTTGACCCCGCGGGCGAAACGCTGGTCGTCCAGCAGCTCCAGGAGGGCGGAGAACGACTCGGGGTAGCCGTTGTGCGGGGTGGCTGACAGGAACAGCCGGTGTTCGCAGTGGGGCGCCAGCTCCCGGATCGCCTTGGTACGCAACGAGTCGACTGCGTACTTGCCGCTGCCCGCCGGAGCCACGTTGTGTGCCTCGTCCACCACCAGCAGGTCGATGGTGCGCGGATAGCGGGGGCTGGCGGGCAGGATCTCGCGGAGCATCCGTCGGGGCCGTTCACGCTTGAGCCAGTCGATGCTGACGATCAGGCGGGGGTAGTGCGTCCAGGGGTTGGCGTACAGACCGCGTTCGCGGCGCAGTCGGCGGACCAGGTCGGCGTCGACCACCCGGAAGTCCAGACCGAACTTGTCGCGCATCTCGTCGTGCCACTGGGTGGTCAACCCGGCCGGACACACGATGAGCATGGTCCGGGCCCGGTGGCGCAGCTGGAGTTCCTGCATGACCAGCCCGGCCTCGATGGTCTTACCCAGACCGACGTCATCGGCGATGAGCAGGTTGGTCCGGGGCATCGACAGGGCCCGCACCACCGGTTCGAGCTGGTAGTCCTCGATCTCGATCCCCGAGCGGAAGGGGGCCTGCAAGGAGGTGTTGTCGGCCGAGGTGATCGCGCCCCAGCGGACGGCGTGTAGGAAAGCGTCCAGGCGGACGGGGTCGTCGAAGCCCAGCGCGGGCGCGGGCAGGTCCCTGCCCTCGTGGATCCGGGTACCCACCTCCAGCTCCCAGAGGACCTCGATCCGGTCGGTGGAAGCGTCGTCGCCGATGCTGACCAGGGACACCATGTGCTGGGGCCTGCCGGTGACGCGCGTGAGGTCACTGGAGACGATCCGCGAGGCGCGCACGTCGGACACCACCCACTGGCGGTTGCGAACAGTGACCAGTTGCCCGGTGCTGGGGGCCGGTGTGCCGCTCTCGTCGATCGCGTCCTCGGAATGGGGACCGAGGACCTCGATGTCCGCCGCGCCCTGGGAAGTCATGCGTGCGCCGCCCTTCGTTGTGTGTGCCTCCGTCATACCAGGGGCCGGTGTCAGTGGTGGCATCTACGGTGTCGACGGCCCTTGCACGCAAGGGCGCAGACCATGTGGACGGAGACGACGGAGATTCCCTTGTTGGAGACAGCCAATTCCGCGATCACCCTGGCGAAGGAGTGGCGGAAGGGTGGTGACCTGCCCTATCGGGCGATGGCGACAGTCGCCTCGGTCCTGGTCCTGGTATCTCTCTACCGCGAGGAACGCCCGTCCGACCTGGTGTCGGAGTTTCTCACCTGGCTCGGGATGGAAGCGGTGGGACAGTGGTTTGGGCCGGAAGCACCACCATTCATCGCCAACGGTTCATCCGGGGCGCAGCAAATACTCGTGGGGTCCCTCACCGCCCTGTTGATATGGATGGTGCTAGTACCGACCAGCCGCGAAATGTATGAGCACGCACCTGCCGGAAGTTACTCCTGGCGGATGTTGACCAGCCGAGCTCCGGCAACCTTCTGGTTGATCCTCCTGCTAGCAGCTCAACAAGGAGTGAACTCGGCGTTCCTCCAGGACGTTCGCGGAGCAATCGGTGATTTCATACTTGGCGCACTTGCCTTCGCTTGCGGGATCACCTTGATGATTTTCATCGTGCGCTTGGTTCTTCCCAATGCCCATGGAGATCCTAACCACCGTCCCTCGTTCGCTCTGCCCAAGTGCATTGCGGTCGCAACGATTTCGACGGTTTTCACAGTCCCACTCGCTGCTATCGGCGTCCCGGTCCTCGCCATCATGTGGCTGTTCGAATGTGAATCCCAGTACTTCAGGGACGCACGCAGGGAGCGGATCCGCCAACAGATCGAGAAAACCCCCGAACCAACCGAACCAACGGGAGCAACGGGAGCAACGGGAGCAACGGGAGCAACGGGGAAACCTATCCCCCGAAACCATGACCTTCCGTGGACATCTCGGTCCTGATCAGGTGCCAACTGCGTGGTGACAGATCAGTACCGGGTACCGGGAAGCCCGCCCCCTTCAGGGTTTCGGTCCCTATGCTGAGGGGGCAGGCCCCTCCCCTGGACGCCCTCCTCCACCCCCTGTCCCGGAAAGGCTCCCGTGCCCCAGCTCGCGATCGCCAAGGACTTCCTCACCACCTACGCGGCTCTGGACAAAAAGCTGCGCAAGGCCGTCGACGAGGCCCTGGACAAGTTCGCCGACACCTATTTCGCCGGTGGACACCTGGAGAAGATCACCGACAGCCGGGATCCCCGGTGGCGGACGCTCCGCATCAACCAGGGGTACCGCGGCGTCGTCCTCGCCCCTGACTCCGGAGACGTGTTCCTCTTGGTGACCGTGCTCGCGCACAAGGAGGCCTACCGGTACATCCGCAACCGGCGCCCCTCCGTCAACCAGGCCCTGGGGGTTCTGGAGTTCCGGGACGAGGCCGCGCTGGACACCATGAGCACCGCGCTCACCCCGGTGGCCGCCTCCTCGACCGACACCCTGTTCCAGGAGGTCCCCGACAAGCACTTCACCCAGCTGGGAATCGACGCGGACACCGTCCGGATCGCCCGGCTGCTCCCCGACGAGAACCACCTGGACGCTCTGGCGATCATGATGCCCAAGGCCCAGCACGACGCGCTGACCGCGCTGGCCTCGGGAATGCCGCCGGACGAGGTGTGGGCCCTGCTCAGCCGTGAACTCGTCGAGGAGGTAAGCGCGCAGGAGGTCGACCCCGACGACCTGGTCTCGGCGATCCGGCGCAGCCCGGACCAGGCGGTGTTCGTGGAGGGGCCCGAGGAACTCCGGGACCTGCTCGCCCACCCCTTCGACGTGTGGCGAACCTTCCTGCACCCGCGGCAGGAGCGCATCGCGCGCCGGGACGGCTTCGCCGGTCCGGCCATGGTCACCGGAGGTGCCGGAACCGGTAAGACGGTGACCGCCCTGCACCGGGTGGCGCACCTGGCCGAGCGGTACGCCCCCGACGGGCAGCAGCTCGCCCTGGACACCGGTGAGGTCGTGCCGGAGCAACCCATCCTGCTCACCACCTTCACCACCACCCTGGACACGGCGCTCCGCTCCCAGCTCGAACTGCTGGTGCGCGACGAGGACCGCCGGAAACTGGTCGACGTGCGCAACCTGGACAAGGTCGCCCACCAGGTGGTGCGTCAGGTGCACGGCAAGCTCGGATTCCCGAACTCGCGTGAGCTCACCGCGCTGTGGGACCGGCACGCCGAGGGTTCGGAGGTGTCCGGAAGGTTCCTGCTGGAGGAGTGGGAACACGTGATCCTCGCCCAGGACCTTCGCACCGAACGTGACTACCTGAAGGCCCGACGGCACGGGCGGGGACGCTCCGGGCGTATGGGGCCCGAGCAGAAGCGTCGGGTGTGGTTGGCGGTTCTGGCCGCCACCGAGGAGATGCGCGCCAACGGGCAGTGGACATTCACCTGGCTCGCTTCGGAGGCCGCCGACATCCTCGACCGCACCGGGAAGCGCCCCTACCGGCATGTGGTGGTGGACGAGTCCCAGGACCTGCACCCGGCCAAGTGGCGATTGGTGCGTGCGTTGGCTCCCGAGGGCAAGGACGACCTGTTCGTCGCGGGCGATCCGCACCAGCGCATCTACGACCACCGCGTCTCCATGGCGGCGGTCGGGATCAACGTGCGCGGCCGGAGCCACCGCCTGACCGTGAGCTACCGCAGCACCCAGGAGATCCTCTCCTGGGCTGTCCGGGTCCTGGGCACCGCACCGGTGGAGGGGTTCGACGGGGTGCGCTCTCACCTGGCCGACTACACCTCGCCCCTGCACGGCCGGACCCCGACCGTGCACGCCCACCCCACGGAGCAAGCGGAGCTGGAGGCACTCACCCGGGTGGTCACCGGGTGGCTCACCTCCGATGTCGAACCCGGCACGATCGCGGTCGCGGCCCGCACCGAGGCCCTGGCCAAGGAGGTCAGATCCGCTCTGGCAGCCGAGGGCATCGACACCTGCGGTCTGGCCCAGGACTCCGGAGTCCGGGTGGGCACCATGCACTCGATGAAGGGTCTGGAGTTCCGCTGCGTGGCGGTGGTCGGTGCGGGCGCCGCCTACCTCCCCCTGGAGTCAAGGGTCACGGACCTCTCCGAGGATCCCCTGGCCCACGCCCATGACCTGCAGCGCGAACGCAACCTGCTGTTCGTGGCCTGCACACGGGCCCGGGACACGCTGTACGTGTCGCATTCCGGCGAGCCCAGCCCCTTCCTGCCGAAGTAGGAGTCCACCCCCTGACCGTCTGTCGGAGATTGCGGAGATATGCAGGCCAACGAAACCACCTTCCGGAACATGGTCGAGGGAACCAAGCAGTTCCAGGTGCCGCTGTACCAGCGCCCCTACTCCTGGGGCAGGGAGGAACTCGAACGCCTCTGGGAGGACCTCACCGAACAGGTCGGCCAGGGCACCGAACCGCGCACCCTGAGTTCCGCCGGGCACTTCATGGGATCGGTGGTGCTCGCACCGGGTTCGTCTTCTGCGAGCACGCTGACCCGGTGGCTGGTCATCGACGGCCAGCAGCGGCTCACGTCCTTGTCCATCGCCCTCGCGGCCATCCGCGACCGGTTGCGTGAGGTGGAAGAACTCGAAGAGGGCGACCCCAGCGGCGCGGACCGGATCAATGACGTCTACCTGGTGAACAAGTACAACAAGGGAGCCGACAAGTACCGGCTCGCACCGACCCAGGCCGACCGGGCCTCCTTCACAGCCATCGTCAACGGACGCCCCGACGCCGGAGGTGACGACAGGGTCGGGTTCGCCTACAACTACTTCTCCCGCAAGGTCCGGTCCTACGGCGAGGAGGACCTCCTGGGCATCGAGGAGACCATCGGCCACCGCCTCAGCCTGGTGGACATCCAGGCGGAGGCGGGTGACAACGTCTTCCGGATCTTCGAGTCGCTGAACAACACGGGCAAGGGCCTCAGCCAGACCGACCTGTTGCGCAACTACGTCTTCATGCTCCTGCCCGAAACCGGCCAGGAGGTGTACGACGAGGTCTGGTTGCCGATGCAGGACGAGCTGGGCCCGGAGACGTTGGAGACCCTGGCCTGGCTCGACCTGGTGCTGCGCGGGGACGAGCGGGCGAAACAGAGCGAGGTCTACCACGGTCAGAAGGAGCGCCTGGAGAAGGTGTCCCACGCCAGTGGTGAGGTCGCCCTACGAGGCGAGGTGGAACACCTGTGGCGCCTGGGGCAACTGTTGCAGCGCGTCCTGGATCCCGTCTTCGAGAGCGACCCGGAGTTGGCCGAGGTACTGGCCCGCCTCGAATCGTGGGGCAACAAGATCTACCGGCCGCTGGCGCTGCACCTGATGGTGCTACGCGACCAAGGGCACGCCGACACCGACGAACTGATCCGTGCTCTGGGATACGTGGAGAGCTTCCTGGTCCGACGCATGATCGCCGGTGTACCGACCCAGGGGCTCAACAGGATCTTCATGTCCTCCCCCAAGGAGATCCAGCCGGGCGGCTCGGTCGCGGACTCCGTGCACCGGTACCTGTCGGATCCGCGTCGGCGCTGGCCCTCGGACAGGGCACTGCGCGAGGCGGTGGCCCAGCGCAACTTCTACTGGTCGGGGCAGGCCCTGCAGCGGACCTTTGTCCTGCGCAGGCTGGAAGAGGGCTTCGGCTCCCCCGAACCGGTGGACTTCGGCAAGGCCAAGGTCAGTATCGAGCACGTCATGCCGCAGAGCATGACCGAGGAGTGGTACGAGGTCCTGCGCAAGCAGACCGACCCGGACGAGACCGAGAACGAACTGCACGGGCGCCTGTTGCACACTCTGGGCAACCTGACCCTGACCGCGCAGAACTCGAAGCTGTCCAACCACATGTTCGAGCGCAAACAGAAGATCTTCCAGTCCAGCGGTCTGAGCATGAACCGACAGATCGCCGACGCGCCCAGTTGGGGGAGGCCGGAGATCGAGGCGCGGGCAGCGCTGCTCGCCGACCACGCCTGTGCTCTGTGGCCCGCTCCGGCGCCGTCCGGCGGACAGGCACCGGAGGAAATCGGTGAGGACCTCGCCCAGCAACTCGGACACGCTCTCGCGATGTTGGCGGCCGACCGCTGGACGACTCACCGTGAGCTCGCGGTCCTCGTCGGGGCCAAGACCGCGACAGTGTCCCGGCATCTGGACGCCGATCCGGACACCGCGCACGCGAGCCGGGTCTTCCCCGACACCAAGGCGGCCGAAGAGGCGGGGTCAGGACACGAGGGGTTCGTGCCGGCGGCCGCGCTGGCAGAGCTGGTGGGGCTCGAGGTGGACGAGTTCGTCGAACGGGAGCGACGGTTCCACGCGCTTCTCCTGGAGAACCAGCAGCCCGAGGTCGTGCGGGCGACTCAGGCGCTGACCGACGAGTGGACCGCCTCCGGTGGTGACCTGCTGTGGGGAGGGGGCGCCGACACCAGCTGCTTTCTCCTCGCCTGGGACGAGAGCGTGAACCCCGACTGGCGGTGGGCGCTCGTGCTGTACCCGTCGTCGGGACGCGCCGAGGTGGTCTTCCAGCACATGGCACGCCGTCCCCCGTTCGACGACGTGGCCCTGCGAAGGGAGCTCCTGCACAGGTTCAACGCAATTCCCGGGATCGACCTGCCCGAGGACTCACTGAACCGGCGTCCGAGTTTCCCACTGCAGGTCCTTGTTGAGGACGGAAGGCAGCAGGTGCACCAGGTGCTGTTGTGGTTCCGTGAGCGCTGCCAGGACTGGCTGGACCAACAGATGTGACCCTGGTACGGAGTTCGTTTCCCGCCACTCACCCCAGAAAATCAAGCCCCTGAACAGCGCAAAAGCGCAACGGTCAGGGGCTTTTGCGTTCCCGGGGGTGTACCAGCGGGCGTCTGGGCTGTATCCCCTCAGTCG
The DNA here is from genome assembly GCF_000340985.1 of Nocardiopsis valliformis DSM 45023. Lineage (NCBI taxonomy): Bacteria > Bacillati > Actinomycetota > Actinomycetes > Streptosporangiales > Nocardiopsidaceae > Nocardiopsis > Nocardiopsis valliformis. The sequence goes on along the minus strand of NZ_ANAZ01000035.1, from coordinate 69,472 downwards.
GCCGGTTGCCGGGGTACGTGAGTAGGCTCTGGGCGCTGCCACCACACGCGCAGCGCCGCTCTCCAGAAGCGGCGCGGCCGCCACACGTACCCGTGCCCTTCGGCACCGACGGGCACGGGCCTGTGGTCAGCCCATTCTCCTCAGAGCCGCCCGGGCGAACGACCTGCCCCGGGCGGTCGGCGCGTCACCCCGGCTGAACGATCCCTTGGTCCAACCGCCCATGGTGTCCAGAACCGCCCACGCCTCGTACATGGCGTCCCAAGCAGCTCCGGAGTCCACCGGCAGCCCGTCCCCGACCCGCCACCCCAAGCCGGTCAGTACCGCGGCGACCTCGCCGGGCACGTCACGGCTTCCGGCCGCCACCGCCAGCACCGCCACCAGACACCCCAGCTTCTCGACCTCGGCCCTGGGTGCGGGCGGCATCCGCTCGGCGAGGTGCTCCCACAGGGCCAGGGGGTCGTCGCGCACCGCCTTGGCCGCTTTGGTGGGCAGCAGTCGGCCCTTGTACTTGCGCAGCAACCCCATCTTCTGCGCGGACTCGCGCAGGTCCAGCACCGGGAGGGTCTGGACCTCCCGGTTGGCCGCGCCGATCCACCTCCCCGTCAGGTTCAGCGCGTCTGCTGCTTCCCGCACGCTCGCCGGGGGCAGGTATCCGGCCCCGGTCAGCTTCACCCCGTCGTCGCCGACGTGGTCGAGCAGCCAGGTGTAGGGGCCGACCGCCGCGCGCACGGTGGCCGTGCTCAGCTCCTCCTCCGGGGCGGTCGCCTCGGAGGCCAGGGTCAGCAGTCGCCCACGCAGTCGCGGGTCGCGCACGGACGCCAGCAGGTCAGCGACCGGCCCGGGCAGGTCGTCCGGGACCGGTCCGGCCACCGCTGCCAGGGCGCTGTTGACCGCGCCGGGGTCGAACGGGACCGGCGCCCGGTCCGGGTCGGGGTCCATCCCGAAGACCCTCCGGTACTCGGCGAGCGCCTCGGCGTGCTCTGCGTGCCCGGTGTCGGTGGCCGCGCTGAGCAGCTCGTATCCGAACGGGCCTCCGCTGTCCTCGGGCGGTGCTGACCGGTGGCCAGACGTGCACACCGCGCGGGAGGCGTCCTCCTGGCGGGGGACGACGTCCTGGAGGGTGAGCAGGTGCTCCCAGTCGTCACCGAAGTCGTACAGGTAGAACAGCCGGTCCCCGGGCTCTGCCAGGACCTCGTCCAGGCGCACCTGCTGCTCGGGGACGCCGGGCCTGCCCTCCCGTGACTCGAACGGACACAGGTAGAGCTCGGCCTCCCTGCTGTAGTAGGTCCCGCCGCTGGCAAATCCGTGCAGGTGGTAGTCCTCCCAGGCGAACGCGGCCTGGAGGATCTGGTGCACCTCGTTGAGGAACAGGTCGGAGTCCAGCTCCAACTCGCGCCGTACCTGAGGCTCAGTCTCCTCGATCTCCACCCGCACCCGGTAGGTCACCGTCTCCTCCCGGCGGGGGCGGCGCCGGGACGGACGCGGGGGCTCATCGAAGGGCCCGAAGCCGAACGGTGAGCCGTCCGCGCCCCCGGAGACGGCTGCGAACCCCGGCGGGGCGTCGAATCCTTCGGGGAAGCCAGCACGGTAATCACTCATGACGGCAAAATACCGGTTTCCCGTGCCGTCAGCGTTGGGCAAGGGACACCGGGGCGTGTCATCGCCCGAGCCCCGCCTCGTCCATGCGGCGCTGGAGCCCGCTCTTGCGGCGGTGCCGATCGCGCAGTTCCCGTAGCGGCCGGTCGAAGGCGAGCTGCTCTCCCTCGCGTTCGGCCAGGGCGTACAGGTCGGTGAGCAGGGCCACGGCCCGGTCGTACTCGTCGGGGCGCGTGGTCGTGATGCGGTCCTCGACCTCCTGCCACGCCTGATCGCGCCGCCCGGCCAGATCGTCCAGGCGGGCGGCCCGTGCGGCGGCCTCCTCCTGCCTGCACAGCCTCTCCCGGTCGGCCTGCCTTGCCACCTCCTCCCGTTCCCTCCGGGCACGCTGCTCCCCGGCGGCGGCCCACAGCTCCCCTACGGTCCGAGTCCCCTCGACGACCACCGGAGCGCCGCGAGCGCTCTCCTGGAAGGCCTGGAGCATGCGCGACCGCGCCCGGGCGGCCTCCCCGTCGGCCACCAGCCCCAGCAGACGGTTCTTCTCCACGGCAGGCAGGTCCTCGATCCACCGGGACATCGCCTTGCCCTGGCCGGCCCCGGTCGGCAGGGGCGGGGATGCCTGGGCGGCCACCGCGAGCAGGTCCGGGTCGATGCGCAGGAACTCCGCCACCGCGTGCAGGGGAGCACTCAGGTCCCCCAGTCCAGTCGGCACCGGGGGTTCCGTCTCCTCATCGTCGAGGTCGTCACCGTCCTGTACCGACAGCAGCCATGCGAGGTAGAGCAGCCGCCAGTCGCCCCCGAGCAGTTCGGCCCGGACCGGGGCGATCCCTGCCAGGCCCGCCGGGAACTCGACGAACTCGGCTCCCTCATCGTCGTAGGAGGTCAGGGAGATGACGGTCCGGCCGCCGCCGGTGGTGAAATGGGCTGTGTCAGTGAGCAGGTAGGGCTCGATATCACGAGAGCGCAGGGCCGCGCCGGGCGCCGCGATCATGATCTGCCGGGTGCCCCACTCGGTGAAGTGGGCGAACACGTCGAAGTGGGTGCGCATGAGCTTGACCGGATCGCCGCGAAAGTCGCCCCAGTGGTACTCGTTGGTGAACGAGTTCGCGGTGATGCGCGCCCTGCTGGACAGGGCCCGCAGTTGGGCGCGCCGGTCCTCGTCCAACGGTCGGTCCAGGGCCAGGAAGTCGTAGTGCTGGTAGGCGCTCACTGCAGAACGGCCCTCTCGTCGAGTCGATATCCGTGGTCCGCGAGCCATCGTCGGGCTCGTCCCGGGGCCCGCTCCTAGCCGAAGAGCCCTCACGCGGTCCGGGCGTACACCCTTGGCGTGATCTGGCCCGAGCGTTCGGCGGCCGCCAACAGCTCCGCGCGCACTGGGAGGGGCTGGTCGAGGAAGTACGCGTGCAGCCGACGAAATTATGCACCCTTCCGGGGTGCCGTGCCGCGGTGTCACAGAGACTCCGGCCTCTTGACCGAGGAGTCACGCAGGTTCAGCTCCGGCAGGACCAGCACGCGCTGTCCGGGCCGGTGCCTGCCCTCCACGAGCCTGGAGACCATCATCTCCACCGCGACCCGGCCGACGCGGGCCTTGGCCGGGCGCACGGCCGTGATGGCCGGTTGGGCGAGGTGGGCGACTTCGTCGTCGTAGCCGACCAGCGCGATGTCGTCCGGGATCGCGACCCCCTGCTCGGTGAGGTACTGGGCCACGGACAGGGCGTCGGGATCGCTGTGCACGATCAGTCCGGTGACCCCGGACCTGCGGCACCGGTCCAGGATGCCCTCGATGATCCGGCGGTGGCCCGGCACGTGCAGGGACACCGCCCGCCGGACCAGGAAGTCGCTGGGCAGGTCGAGTTCCGCGCAGGCCTTGAACCAGCCCCGGGCGAGGTGGGCCGAGGTCGGGCTGCTCTCGGACAGCACCAGCCCGATCCGGCGGTGACCGTGCTCGTGGAGGTGGCGCACCGCCATCTCCAGACCCAGTGCGTGGTCGCTGCGCACCCACTCCAGTTGGCTGGCGGTCGGCGTCCAGTGGGGGGTCTGTCGTTCCACCATGATCGTCGGCACCGGCAGGTCGCTGATCCAGTCGACCATCTCGCCGACGCCCTCACCGTCGAGGGTGGGGGCCAGCAGCAGTCCCTGCACCTGCCCGGCCTCGATCAGCCGGCTGATCTGGCGGCGGTCCTCGGCCTGGTCGTAGCTGGAGCCGCGCAGCTGGAGCTGGACGCCGAGCGCCATGGCGGCCGCGCGTGCGCCGCTGACGACCCGCGGCCAGTAGTAGTCCAGGGAGGGCACGACCATGCCGATCGTCAGGGGCGCCGTCCCGGGGCGGTTCCGGCGCGCCGGGGTCCGGCCCGGGTGGAGCGCGGTCGGCAGGGTGGCGCCCCCGTGCACCTTGGTGAGCAGGCCGCGCGCGTCCAGGGCGGCGATGTCGCGCCGTACGGTCGGCTCGCTGACCTCCAGAAGCCTCGCGAGGTCGCGGACCCGTACGTTGCCGTGCCGACGCAACTCGTCCACGATCCGTTCCCGGCGCTGGTGGGCGAACGGGCGGTCTTCGGTCATCCGGCACTTCCTCACGGGGCTGGTCTGTTCGTCCATGAGCGTTCGTGTTCGTTCGTGTTCGAGCGGTAGCGGCTCCGTGCCGACTCCGACTATTCCTGGTTCAGCACCTGTGGTGAAACGGGCCGCTGGTTCGACACGGACCGCTCATGGAAAGGCACCTTTGACGCGGACCACCGGCCCAGGCGTTGTCCCCCGAAAGGAGAGCCATGCTCCACCCCCGTGTCCCCCGCACCCCCCGAGGTGCCCGCTCCCCCGAACCTCCCGTACGCAGACGCCTGCCCGGAGCGATGCTGGCGGCCGCGCTGACCACGCTGATCGCCGTGCCGGTCGGCGCTCTGCCCGCCCCCTCGCCGGCTGCGGCGGCCGACGAGCTGGACGCCACCCGGTTCGGGGGTGTGAACTGGGCGGCTCCCGGTGACAACTTCGTCGACGGCCCCGTCGTCCCCGAGGGGTTGGAGGAGTCCGACAGCTACGCGACCGTCAGGGCCAAGGCGGACGCCGTCTACAGCGGGTTCGAGAGCACCGTCGGAGCCAACACCGTCCGGCTTCCGGTCAACACCTACTCCGTCCCCGGCACGGCATGGGGTGACGCCTACTTCGGGGCCGTGGACGCCGCGACGGACCGGGGCATGCAGGTGATCCTCTCCTACTGGGAGGACGGTGCCTCCTCCGGCGGCAGGGTCGTCGACGAGGCCGCCTTCTACTCGATGTGGGACGCCGTCGTCGACGAGTACGGGTCCGACGACCTGGTCTACTTCGAGTCGATGAACGAGCCCCACGGCTACAGCGCCTCGGAGTGGGCCGACTTCGCCATCGACTGGGTCGAGCGCTACCCGTCCCTCCCCAGGGACCGGATCATCGTCAGCGGCAGCGGCTACAACGGCGAGGTCGTCTCGGTATGCGGTGACAGCCGCCTGGACGGGACCTACGTGGCGCTCCACCTGTACGCCTTCCAGTTCGACTCCATGAGCTACGACGAGTGGATCGACCTGTTCCGGAGCCGGATCGGTGACTGCGGCACCCGCACCGTCCTGGACGAGTTCGGCGCCCCGATGGACGACGGGCTCGACTACAACGACCCGGACAGCTCGGACAACTTCGTCCGCTACATACGCGCCGCCACCGACACCGTCCACGACCTCGGCATGGGAGCGGTCTACTGGCCTGCCCTCGGCGGCAAGCACACCGTCAGGCCCGACCACGACTGGTACTCCCTCTACGCCCTGCACGGCAGCGGCACCGACCTGTCGCTGAGCGTGCGCAACCAGACCGGGATCGACCGGCTCGAGTACGCCTTCGGCCTCGGCGACGACACACCCGGCACGGGGCTGGAGAACGTCGGTGTCCCGGGCTGCCTCGACGTCCCCGGGGGCACCCGGGAGAACCGCACCCAGGTCCAGGTCTGGGACTGCAACGGCGGATCGAACCAGCAGTGGACCAGGACATCCACCGGAGAGATCACCGTCTACGGCGGCGAGAAGTGCCTGGACGCCCTGGGAGGGGGCGCGGCCGACGGCACGAGGGTCGGCATTTACGACTGCAACGGCCAGGACAACCAGAAGTGGGCCTTCCACTCCGACAACACCCTGCGCAGTGTCTCCTCCGGCCTCTGCCTGGACGTGAGCCGGGACACCTCCAGGGCCCAGCTCTGGTCCTGCTGGGGCGGCGACAACCAGCAGTGGCAGGTCGTCCGGAACTAGTTGTACTGACCTGACAAGTGGCGGGCGCCGCCGTGCGAGCGGCCGGTGAGGGGTGTGGAACAGCCGGTCCGGCCCGGCAGCGCCCGCGGTGGGGCGCGGTTCGTGTTCGGCGCCGCCCTCCCTCCCCGGTGGGCAGGGAGGGCGTCCGCACGCCCGGTTCGACGGCCCCGGTCTCACAGCAGTCGGCGGGAGTGTTCCAGGGCCACCTCCAGGTCGGCTGCGCCGGGGTGCCAGGCCTTCTCCCACTCCAGGCTGAGCGGTCCGGTGTAGTCGGCGCCTTCCAGCAGGCGGAACGCCCCGTCCAGGGGCAGGGCGCCCTGCCCCGGCGGAACCGGAAACGGGTCCTCGGGGGCGGCCACGTCCTTGAACTGGACCCACCCGCGGCCCTGGGCCAACCAGGGTCGCAGGTGCTCCCAGGTGCGTTCGAGCGGTTCGCCCACCCGCCAGGGGTGGAGCAGGTCCCAGACCACGGCGGTGTTCTGGCGGGCGCCGTCGTCGAGCAGGCCGAGCACCCGGGCCACGTCCTCACCCCGGGGATGGGAGTCGTGGGTCTCCAATGCCAAACGAACCCCGAGGTCGCCGGCCAGGGGCGCCGCGGCGGCCAGCCTCCGGGCGGCCCGTTCGTCCGCCTCCGGGTCCGGCTCCGGGGCGCGGGTCCGTTCCTTCAGGGCTCCGGGTCCTCCGGGGAAGACCCGCAGGTACGGTGCGCCCAGCAGTTCGGCCATGCGGAGGTGCTCGGCGAGGTCGGCCGCCACCTCGGCGTCCTCGCCTTCGGCCGCCACCCGGACGTAGGAGGCGACGGCGAGCACGTTCATCCCGTGCGCCTCGACCAGGGCGCGGCGGCGGCCGAGTTCGGCTGGGCCGAGCGCGGGGTCGGCGGCCTCCCCCGCGCCGGCCCGCAGTTCCAGGGATCGGGCTCCGGCGGCGTGGGCCAGACGGACGACCTCCTCCAGTGACCGCCCCGGGGCTCCGAGGGTGGACACCGCGAACCGGGGCAGGGTGGGGCGGTCGAAGGTGCCTTGTGCCAAGGGGTTCCTCTCTGAGGGGCCGGTGGAGGCACCGTACCCGGTGGGGGTCAGACGGTCGCCGGACCGGATACCGGGACGCGCCAGGCGGTGATGCCGCGTGGTTCGAGGACACGCTCCTCCTCTCCGTTCGCGGCGGCCCCGGTCAACGGGGTGCCCGGCAGCCGGCCGAGCTTGAGGGGTTCGTCGGTGCGGTTGGTCAGGAAGTGGTACTCGACGCCCCCTCCGGCGCGCACGGTCAGTTCGACCCGGCCGCGCAGGTCCTCGGGGAGTTCGCTGCCGACCCCGGCCCCGGCCAGCAGCCGGTTCAGCAGGGCGGTGCGGTGTTCGTCGTCCAGGCGGGTGGAGACGTAGACGGCGCTGCCGCCGCCGGGCAGGGCCCTGCGGGTCAGTGCCGCTCCCCCGGCCAGGGGGCCGTCGGCGTAGCTGGCCCAGACCTGCGTCCCGGCGTCGGTGACGGTGATCCGGTCCGACCACAGGGTCCCGGTGGAGCCGTCGTCCAGGGTGACGGTGGCGCCCTCGGGCAGGGGGGCGAACTCCTCGATGCGCAGGCCCAGAAGCTCGCGCAGCGGACCGGGGTAGCCGCCCAGGTGGACGTGGTCGTTCTCGTCGACGATCCCGGAGAAATAGGTGGTGACCAGGTGGCCGCCGCCCTCGGCGTAGTCGGTCAGGCGGCGCGCGGTGGCCTCGGGCAGGACGTGCAGCAGGGGTGCGACGACCAGGTCGTAGCCCTCCCAGCCGGCGTCGGTGGGCAGCACGTCCACCCGCACCCCGGCGTCGAGGAAGGCGGTGTACCAGCTCATGGCCTCCTCGTGCACGTCCAGCAGCGAGCTCGGCAAGGAGTCGCGCCGCACCGCCCAGCGGGACTCCCAGTCGAAGAGCAGGGCGGCGCGGGCGGGCAGCCGACCGCTTCCGGCGACCTCGGCGAGGTCCTCCTTCAGTACCCGGCCCAGTTCGACCACGTCCCGGTAGACCCGGCTGTCGGCTCCGGCGTGCGGCACCATCGCCGAGTGGTACTTCTCCGCGCCTCCCGCCGACTGACGCCACTGGAAGTAGCAGACGGCGTCGGCGCCGTGCGCCACGTGCAGCAGGGAGTCGCGGGCCATCTCACCGGGGGCCTTGGGCGGGTTGACGCTGCGCCAGTTGACGGCGCTGGTGGAGTGCTCCATCAGGTACCAGGGGCGGCCGCGGGCCAGGCCGCCGGTGAGGTTGGCGCTGAAGGAGAGCTCGTCGGCGCCGCCGGGATCGGTGCGTACGTAGTGGTCGTTGGCGACGAAGTCGACCTCGTGGGCCCAGTCGGCGTAGTTCATGTCCGCGGTGTGGCCCATGACCATGAAGTTGGTGGTGACCGGGATGCCGGGGGTGAGGCGGTGCAGGATCTCGCGTTCGGCGCGCAGGTGGTCGCGCAGGACGTCGGAGGAGAAGCGCGCGAAGTCGAGCTGCTGGGTGGGGTTGGCGTGCGAGGCGGCCAGCCTGGGCGGTAGGACCTGGTTCCAGTCGGTGTAGCGCTGGGACCAGAAGTCGGTGGCCCAGGCGTGGTTGAGCCCGTCGATGGTGGTGTAGCGCTCGCGCAGCCAGGCGCGGAAGGCGGCCGCGGCGTCGTCGGAGTAGTCGTGGACGTTGTGGCAGCCCAATTCGTTGTTGACGTGCCAGGCGGCCAGGGCGGAGTGGGGGCCGTAGTGCTCGGCCAGGGCGGTGGTGAGTTCGAGGGCGTAGCGGCGGAACACGGGCGAGGTGGGGCGCCAGTGCTGGCGGGCACCGGGGTTGACGGTCTCGCCGGTGCGGGTGACGGGCAGCACCTCGGGGTGGGCGGTGGTGAGCCAGGCGGGCGGGGAGGCGGTGGCGGTGGCCAGGTCGACGGCGATGCCGTTCTCGTGCAGCCGGTCCATGATGTCGTCCAGCCAGCCGAAGTCCCAGGTGTCCGGTGCCGGTTGCAGCCGCGACCAGGAGAACACGCCGAGGGTGACGATGTTGACCCCGGCGCGGCGCATCAGGCGCAGGTCCTCCTCCCACACCTCGCGCGGCCACTGTTCGGGGTTGTAGTCGGCGCCGTAGGCGAACCGGGGACGGTCGGGGTCGTGCGGCCAGCGCAGCCAGTCGCGGGAGGCGGCGTCGGTCATGGTGGATCCCTTCGCGAGGACACGGGTGCGGGTGGGGCGGCACCGGGCCGCCCCCACCCGGGTCGGGTGTCGGTGTGGGGTGGGTCGGTGTCAGTCGCCGGTGGTGACGGTGAAGCCCTGTTCCTGGCCGTAGCGGACCGAGGCGTCCTGCCAGGCGGCCAGCCCTTCGGCGAGGGTGGTGTCGGAGACGTAGGCCTGTCCGACGGTGTCGTTGAACAGCGAGTTGGCGTGCGCCTGGTAGGGCAGGTAGTGCCAGCCTTCGCGCACGTTGGCCGCGGAGTCGGCGTAGACCTCGTTGACCGCCTGGCCGCCGAAGTACTCGGACTCGGCCGACAGGAACTCGGGCGATTCGAGGTCGGCGACGGTGGCGGGGAAGGCGCCCTGGTCGAGCCGGTGCCGGACCCCGTCACCGGCGTTGGCGTACTCGATGAAGGCGTAGGCGAGCGCCTGGTTCTGCGCTCCCACGGGCACGGCGAGCGCGCTGCCGCCGCTCTCGGCGCTGGAGGCGTCGCCCTCCTCCCAGGCGGGCGGCGGGGCGACCCGCCAGGATCCGGCGCCGTCGGGGACCCCCGACTCCAGGTTGAGGCCCATCCAGGCGCCGGTGACCAGGGTGGCGACGCTGCCGTCGCCCAGCGCCTGGTACCACTCGTCACTCCACGACGTCACCGGCAGGAGCAGGTCCTCGTCGATGAGCTGCTGCCAGGTGTCGGTGAAGCGGGCGGTGCCCTCGTCGGTGAAGTCGATCGTGACGTCCTCCCCCTCCACCTGGTAGGGCTGTCCGCCCGCCTGCCAGACGAAGGTGGTGGTGGCGCCCGCGTCACCGTTGTCGGCGGCGACGTAGACGTCGGGGTCGGCCTCCTGCAGCTCCCGGGCGACCTCGACGTACTCGTCCCAGGTGGCGGGCACCTCCACGCCGTATTCGTCGAACACGTCCTGGTTGTAGAACAGGGCGATGGGGCCCGAGTCCATGGGCAGGCCGTGGATCGCGCTTTCGTCGCCCTGGACCGCGCCCCACGGGCCGGGGGTGTACTCGCCCTCCAGTTCGGCCGCGCCCAGCGGGGCCAGGTCGACCAGGTTCCCAGCGATGGTGAACTGGCCCAGCGCGAAGTACTCGATGTGGGCCACGTCCGGCAGCCCCGAACCGGCGGACAGGGCGTTTTGCAGGGCGGTGTACTGCTCGTCTCCGGTACCGACGTTCTCGACGTTCACGGTGACGCCGGGGTGTTCGTCCTCGAACGCCTCGGCGACCCGGTCCAGGGTGGGTTCCCACGCCCAGACGGTGATCTCGCCGCCTTCGGCCAGGGCGGCGGCGACGTCCTCGGCGGCGATGTCGGGGGCGGTGTCGTCACCGGAGCCGCAGGCGCTCAGCGCCAGGCACAGGGCGCCGACCGCGGCGGCGGCTCGGGGGAGCCGGGCCGCGGGGGTTCGGCGGGTGTCCGGTTGGCTTTTCATGGGGGGGCTCCTCGGTCGTGGTGCGTGGTGGTGGTCCGGGCCTGAACGGTTCCGTCGCCCGGGAACGGTTCAGCCCTTGAGGCTTCCGGCGGTCAGGCCCGACCTCCAGTAGCGCTGGAGCAGCAGGAACGCGGCGATCAGCGGGATGACGGTCAGCAGCGACCCGGTGATGACCAGGTGGAAGACGGGTTCGCCGCCGATGGTGGCGGCCTGGGCGTTCCAGGCGTTGAGGCCGAGGGTGAGCGGGAACCAGTCGGGGTCGCGGATCATGATCAGCGGCAGGAAGTAGTTGTTCCAGGTCGCCACCATGGTGAAGAGCAGGACCGTGGCGGTTCCGGGGGCCAGCAGCGGCAGGGCCACGGTGAAGAAGGTGCGGATCTCCCCGGAGCCGTCGATGCGCGCCGCCTCCAGCAGCTCCTTCGGCACGGCCTGGGCGGCGAAGACCCACATCAGGTAGAGGCCGAAGGGCGAGATGAGGGAGGGGACGATCACCGCCCAGGGGGTGTTGGTCAGCCCCATCTGGCTGAACATGAGGAAGGTGGGCACGGCCAGGGCGGTGCCGGGTACCGCGGCCGCGCCCAGGACCACGGCGAAGACGGCGCGGCGGCCGGGGAACTCGAACTTGGCCAGGGCGTAGCCGCCGAGCATCGCCAGCAGGGTGGCCCCGCCCGCGCCCGCCACCACGTAGAGCACGGTGTTGAGCAGCCAGCGGACGAACACCCCGTCGTCGTAGGCGAGGGTGGCGGCGATGTTGTCGAAGAGCGCGAAGTCGGAGCCGAACCACAGCCCGAAGCTGGTGAGCAGCGACTGCTGGCTCTTGGTGGCGTTGATGATCAGCCAGGCCAGGGGCACCAGGGAGTACAGCAGGGCCAGTCCGGTGACCAGGGTCAGGGCGGCGCTGCGGCGGGGGTGGGCCGGGCTCCCACCGCGGCGCGATCGGAGCCGCGGGCGCGGTGGGCGCAGCGGGCTGGGGGCGGTGCTGCGGAGGGGCCGGGATGTGCGGGTCGGGGTGGGGGTGCCCATGGTTCACGCCGCCTTTCGCATGCCGAACAGCTGCACGGCGTAGGCGATGACCATGGTCAGCAGCCCCATGATGATCGCCACGGCCGCGGCGTAGTTCTGTTGTTGGCCGGAGAAGGCCAGGGAGTAGGTGTAGAGGTTGGGCGTGTACCCGCTGGAGATGGCGTTGGGTGCCAGGCTGCGCAGGATGCTGGGTTCGTTGAACAGCTGGAAGCTGCCGATGACCGAGAAGATCGCGGCGATCACCAGGGCCCCGCGCAGGGCGGGGAGCTTGATGGCGGTGATCACCCGCAGCTGGCCCGCGCCGTCGACCTCGGCCGCCTCGTACAGGTTGTGCGGGACCGTGCGCAGCGCCGAGTAGAGGATGAGCATGTTGTAGCCGACGAACTGCCAGGTGACGATGTTGCCGATGGAGGCGAGGATCAGCCCCGGCGAGAGCGGGTCGGGCAGGGTGACGCCCAGGATGTCGTTGACGTTGCCGACCAACCCGAACCGGCTGCCGTACATGAAGCCCCACATGAGGGTGGCCACGACGGCGGGTACCGCGTAGGGCATGAAGATCGAGATGCGGAAGAAGTCGCGCCCGTAGAGGCGGCCGCTGTCCAGGGCCAGCGCCAGCAGCAGGGCCAGGAACAGCATGAGGGGCACCTGGACGGCGAGGAAGAGTGTCACCCGGGACACCGATTCCCAGAACACCGGGTCGGTGAGGGCGCTCCGGTAGTTGGCCAGGCCCACGAAGGAGTTTCCGCCGACCAGCTGGTCGCGGTACACGCTCAGGTGGAGCGAGTAGAGGATCGGCGCCACGAAGACCAGCGCGAAGACGGCCATGAAGGGGGCGAGGAAGCCCCATCCGGTCCAGCGGTGCCGGGGGCGGCCGGGCTTCGGCGGCCGGGGCGGGGGGCGTTCGGCTGTGGTCGTTGACGTCATCGGATCCCTCGTCGAGCAGTCCGTGTCGACCGTGGTGACGCCCCTGGGACCAGGGGCGAGGGGGTGGACACCGAGCGATGTTTACGCAAACATTGCGGTGCCGGGAGTGTTGCACCCGTGTTGCCGAACGGTCAAGGGGGTGAACGGGTCGAGTTCGCGGTCACGGGGCCCGTCCCGCAGAACCCGCGGAGCTCACCCCCGGGGCGGCGCCGTGCTGGCGCGCACCACCAGTTCCGTGGGAACGAGGGTGGCCCCGGAGCCCTCGGCCTCGCCGCGCAGCCGCCGCAGCGCCTTGGCGACGAGCCGGCGGCCGACCTCGGCGAAGTCCTGACGGATGGTGGTCAGCGGCGGCAGGAACGAACCCGCCTCCGCGATGTCGTCGAAACCCACCACGCTCACGTCCCCGGGCACCGAGCGGCCGCGCTCGTGCAGGGCACGCAGCAGCCCCAGCGCCATCTGGTCGTTGGCCGCGAACACCGCCGTGCACTCGGGATCCGCGGCCAGCGCCTGCCCCACCCGGTAACCGCTCTCGGCCGACCAGTCGCCGTTGACCGGAGCGGGAACAGCACACCCCCGGTCCTGGAGGGTCTGGCGCCAGGCCCGGGCCCGGCGTTCGGCGAAGAAAGACTCCGCCGGGCCGGCCAGGTGGTGGACCGTACGGTGGCCGAGGCCGAGCAGGTGCTCCACGGCGTCCCGGGACCCGCTGATCTGGTCGGTGTCGACCACGCCGTACCTGTCGTCGACCTCGGAGTCGGCGACGACCACCTGCAGCCCGGGCGGCAGCCGGAAGTCGGCGGCGTCCAGCAGGTGGACCTCCATGATGACGATGACCGCGTCCACGGCCAGCTCGCCCAGCCGGGTGAAGGCGCCCAGCACCTCGTCCTGGGTCGGTACGGCCACCGGGATGAGGGTGATCGCGTACCCCTCCTGGGCGGCCGAGGTGGCGATCGCCTCCAGGGTGCGGACGTTTCCCGTGGTGGAGAGGGTGAAGACGATGACCCCGAGCGTGCGGAACTCGCCGCGCTTGAGGGCTCGGGCGGCGCTGTTGGGCCGGTAGCCGAGCTCACGCATGGCGGCCAGGACGCGCTCACGGGTCTGGGGCACCACGCTGGGGCTGCCGTTGGAGACCCGGGAGACGGTTTGCGAGGAAACCCCGGCGCGCCTGGCCACATCGGCCATGGAGACCCGGCTGCCGCGCCCGCGTGGTCCCGCTGCGGCCTCCACGCCCTCGGACATCCACACGCCCCCGTATCCGTGGCGGACATCGCCGCCGTTGTGTCCGACGGCGCACAGTGTAGCCACACGGCCGCCGCACACGGGGCCATGTGGTCTTTGCGGCTCCGGCGGCGCCCGACGCAGAAGCCGGTTCGAGGGCCCGCTCCAGGGCAGGGCCCACCTGTCGCTCACTCGGGTGGCGGGGCCACACTGTCGCGTTCGACCAGGGTCGGAACGATCACCCGCCGCGTGGAGTAGCCGTCCTTCTCCTCCTCTCCGGCGATGGAGGCCAAAAGCACGCTCAACGTCTCGGCGGCCACCTTGTCGAAGTCGGGCCGCACGGTGGTCAGTGGCGGGATGAAGTACGCGGCCTCGGGCACGTCGTCGAAACCCACCACGCTCACGTCCCCGGGCACCGAGCGGCCGCGCTCGTGCATCGCCCGCAGGATCCCCAACGCCAGGTGGTCGTTGGCGGCGAAGACGGCCGTCACCTCCGGCATCCGGGCGAGCATCAGGCCCGCGCGGTAGCCCGAGGCTGCGCTCCAGTCTGCCGGGCTGACCGGCGGGACCTCCACTCCGCGGCCCTCCAGGGCCTGCTTCCAGCCCCGAAGCCGCCCTGCGGCGTCGAACCAGTCAGCGGGGCCCGCCACGTGCCAGACAGTCTCGTGTCCGGCCTCCAGGAGGTGCCGGGTGGCATCGTACGCTCCGGCCTCCTGGTCAACGGTCACCAGGCTGTTCTGGCGTGCGGGGTCGCCGTCGATCGCCACCACGGGCATGTCGGTGGGCAACTGGGCCAGGGCTTCGTCGGCTGCTGAGGTCGGCGCTATCACCACGATCCCGGCGGCGCGCTGTTCGCGGTGGTGTTCCACGGCCGCGGCGATGGCGACGGGGTCGAGCACCTCGACCCGGCGCACGCTGACCACGAAGCCCTGGACGGCGGCGGCCAGTTCGAAGGCGGCCAGCAGCGACGAGGGGCCGAACAGTGTGGAGTTCTGTGCCACCACGCCCAGGAGCTGGGATTTTCCGGTGGCCAGGGTGCGGGCCGCCCGGTTGGGCCGGTACCCCAGCTGCTCGATGGCGGCGCGCACCCGCAGGCGGGTCCTCTCACGGACGTTGGGGTGTCCGCTGAGTACACGGGAGACCGTCTGGTGGGAGACGCCCGCGAGCCGGGCTACGTCCGTCATCGCCGGTTCGCGGTTCACTCGGACGGACGGGGAAGTGTGGTCCACCCATGACTCCTTGGCTGCCGGGGGTTGCCGCTCACCGCCTTCATGAGCGCTACCAGGCTATGTGATCGGTTCGTCGGACATCAGGAGGCCGTCTGAGCGCAGGCTTCCGCGCGCCTCGCCCGGACACCGCCCCGGCGGCCCGCACGCAGACACCGAACCATCCTTCCGAAAACTTAGTTGGCGTTAACATACTGCACCCTCTGATGGTCGGCAATGACCCTGAATTATCCGGTTAACGGGCTTGACGCGGTAAATGTTAGCGCTCACTATATTGGCAACGTGACCCGCATCACCCTCCTATCCCCTCGGGTCACGCTGACTTGGAGGACCCCCGATGAAGAAGTGCATCACCGCCCCCGCGGCGGCACTCGCCCTGCTCGCGGTCACGGCCTGCGGGTCGGGCGGCTCGTCCGCGGCCGACGACGGGACCATCACACTGGGCTTCTCCCAGGTCGGCGCCGAGAGCGGATGGCGTACCGCCAACACCGAATCGATCCAGCAGGCGGCCGAGGACGCCGGGATCGACCTCCAGTTCTCCGACGCGCAGCAGAAGCAGGAGAACCAGATCCGGGCCATCCGCTCCTTCATCCAGCAGAACGTCGACGTCATCGCGTTCAGCCCGGTCGTGGAGACCGGCTGGGACGCCGTCCTGCTGGAGGCCCAGCGCGCCGACATCCCGGTCGTCCTCACCGACCGGGCCATCGACTCCGACGACGACACCCTCTACGAGGCCTTCCTCGGCTCCGACTTCGTCGAGGAGGGCCGCAAGGCGGGCGAGTGGCTGGTCGACAACGCCGAGGGCGAGACCAACGTGGTGGAACTCCAGGGCACCACCGGTGCCGCGCCCGCCATCGACCGACAGGAGGGGTTCGCGGAGATCATCGCCGACCACCCCGACATCGAGGTCATCGCCACCCAGACCGGTGACTTCACCCGTTCGGGCGGCAAGGAGGTCATGGAGGCCTTCCTGCGCTCCCACGACGACATCGACGTCGTCTACGCGCACAACGACGACATGGGGCTCGGCGCCATCGAGGCGATCCGCGCCGCCGGTCTGGAACCCGGCGAGGACATCCGGATCATCACGGTGGACGCCGTCCGGGCCGGGATGGAGGCCCTGGCCGAGGGCGACATCAACTTCATCGTCGAGTGCAACCCACTGCTGGGCGAGCAGCTCATGGAACTCGTGGAGCAGGTCGTGGCCGGCGAGGAGGTCCCCAAGCGGATCGAGGTGGAGGAGACCACCTTCACCCAGGAGGAGGCCGAGGCCGCTCTCCCGGACCGCCAGTACTAGGACTCCCCTCCTCGGAGCCCCGGCGCGCGTCTTACCCGCACCCACCGCGCCGGGGCCCTCCCAACCACGAAAGCGCTGGCCATGACCGAAACACCGACGCATTCGGCCGACCCAGTGGTCGACATGCTCGGCATCACTGTCGAGTTTCCGGGGGTCCGGGCCCTGGCCGGGGTCGACCTCCGGCTGTACCCCGGCCAGGTGCACGCCCTGATGGGCGAGAACGGGGCCGGTAAGTCCACCCTCATCAAGGCCCTCACCGGGGTGCACCCACCCACCTCGGGCCGGATCCGCCTGCACGGCGAGCCCGTGGAGTTCACCGCTCCGGCCCAGGCCCAAGAGGCCGGGATCAGCACCGTCTACCAGGAGGTCAACCTCTGCCCCAACCTCTCGGTCGCCGAGAACATCCTGCTGGGCCGCGAACCACGGCGGTGGGGGGCGATCGACCCCGGAGCCGTGAAGGCCCGGGCCGCCCGGCTGCTGGAGCGCATCGGGTTGTCCGTGGACCCCGGATCCGTCCTGGGATCCCACCCCATCGCCGTCCAGCAGCTGGTGGCCATCGCCCGGGCGCTGGCCGTGGACGCCCGGGTACTGGTCCTGGACGAGCCCACCTCCAGCCTGGACGCGGACGAGGTCGCCGAACTCTTCCGGATCGTGCGCGTGCTGCGCGACGACGGGGTGGCGATCCTGTTCGTCTCCCACTTCCTGGACCAGGTGTACGAGATCGCCGACCGGATGACCGTCCTGCGCAACGGCGCCCTAGTCGGCGAGTACCTTCCGCAGGAGACCGACCGCCTCGAACTGGTCTCGGCGATGCTCGGCCGTGAACTGGGCACTCTGGAGGAGGTGGAGCGCCGCTCCGAGGAGCGCTCCCCCGGCACCGCACCGGTGCTCACCGCCCGCGGACTGGGCCGCACGGGCGCCATCGCCCCCTTCGACCTGGAGATCCACGCCGGTGAGGTGGTGGGGTTGGCCGGGCTGCTCGGTTCGGGACGCACCGAGACGGCGCGGCTGCTGTTCGGCGCCGACCGGGCGGACAGCGGAACGCTCAGCATCGACGGCCGCCGGGTCCGCCCCCGCGGTCCGCGCTCGATGATCGCGCGCGGGGTGGCCCTGTGCTCGGAGGACCGCAAGGCGGAGGGGGTCATCGCCGACCTGACCGTGCGCGACAACCTGGTCCTGGCCCTGCAGGCCGCCCGGGGGTGGATGCGCCCGGTGCCCCGGCGCACCGCCGACGCACTGGTGCAGGAGTACATCGAACGGCTCGACATCCGCCCCGCAGACCCGAACGCCGTCATGGGGAACCTGTCCGGCGGGAACCAGCAGAAGGTCCTGCTGGCGCGCTGGCTGGTCACCCGGCCCCGGTTACTCATCCTGGACGAACCCACACGCGGTATCGACGTCGGCGCCAAGGCGCAGATCCAGAAGGTCGTGACCGACCTGGCCGCCGACGGTATGGCGGTGCTGTTCGTCTCCGCGGAGCTGGAGGAGGTGGTCCGGGTCTGCGACCGCGTGGTGGTGCTGCGCGACCGCCGCAAGGTGACCGAACTCGACGGTGACGGGGTCACCGTCGACGAGGTGATGGCGGCCATCGCCGGACACGAGCCGACGGCGGTGTCCCCGTGATCCGACACCACCTCTTCTGGCCGGTCGCCGCCCTGGTGCTGCTGATCGGGCTCAACGCCGTGGTCAACCCGGCGTTCCTGGAACTGCGCCTGCAGGACGGGCGCCTGTACGGCGGGGTTGTCGACATCCTGCGCAACGGCGCGCCCACCCTGCTCATCGCGGTGGGCATGACCCTGGTGATCGCCACCCGCGGTATCGACCTGTCGGTGGGCGCGGTCGCCGCGATCTCCGGGGCCTTCGCCTGTACCTGGATCGCCGGGGGCGGGCACGCGTTCACCGCCATGACCCTGGCACTGGCCGTGTGCGTCCTCCTGGGCCTGTGGAACGGGTTCCTCGTCTCGATCCTGGGTATCCAGCCGATCATCGCGACCCTGGTGCTGATGACCGCAGGTCGCGGCGGCGCCATGCTGATCACCGAGGGTCAGATCATCACGATCAACGATCCACTCTACCGGCAGATCGGAGCGGGTTTCCTGGTACTGCCGATCGCGATCCTGATCAGCCTGGGCGTGCTGCTGCTGGTGGGCGCCCTGACCCGCGGTACCGCCCTGGGGATGCTGGTGGAGGCCGTGGGGGCAAACCCGCGGGCCGGCCGGCTCGCCGGGGTGCGCTCACGCACCATCGTGTGGACCGTGTATGTGTTCGCCGGGCTGTGCGCCGGGGTGGCCGGGCTGATGATCAGCTCCAACGTCAGCGCCGCCGACGCCAACAACGCGGGTCTGTGGATCGAGATGGACGCGATCCTGGCCGTGGTCATCGGCGGTACGTCGCTGGCCGGCGGACGCTATTCGCTCACCGGCACACTGGTGGGCGCCCTGGTGATCCAGACCCTGACCACCACCGTGTACAACGTCGGGATCGCGCCCAACACGATCCTGGTGTTCAAGGCGCTCGTGGTGATCGCCGTGTGCCTGCTGCAGTCCCCCCGCTCCGCCCGGCTGTTCGGTCCCAGGCGGCCCGCCGGGTCCGCCCCGTCCCGTTCCAAGGAGGTGACCGCGGCATGAGAGTCCTGGACGTGACCCGGGCGCGGAACCGCGTCGAACGTCTGCCCCAGCGGTTCCTGCCGGTCATCGCCACGTTCGCGGTGTTCGTGTTGACCTTCGGCACCGGGGCGGTGCGCTATGACGGGTTCGCCTCCGCGCAGATCTTCACCAACCTGTTCGTGGACAACGCGTTCCTCATCGTGCTCGCGGTGGGGATGACCTTCGTGATCCTGACCGGCGGCATCGACCTGTCGGTGGGCGCGGTGGCGGCGCTGTCCACGATGATCGCCGCCGCCACCCTGCAGGCGGGATGGCCGCCGCTGATGTCGGTGCTGGCCGTCCTGGTCACAGGCACCACGCTGGGCCTGCTCATGGGTCTGGTGATCCACGTCTTCGACGTACAGCCCTTCATCGTCACCTTGGCCGGGATGTTCCTGGCGCGGGGACTGTGCCTGCTGATCAGCGTGGAGTCGATCTCCATCACCGACCCCGCCTTCCGGACGATGGCCACCGGAACCATCACCCTCACGGACGGGGTGACCCTGACCTACAGCGTCCTGATCGCCCTGGCCGCGGTGCTGGTCGCCGTGTACGTCCTGCACCTGACCCGGTTCGGCCGCACCGTGTACGCGGTGGGCGGCAGCGCGTCCTCGGCCCGTCTGATGGGTCTGCCCACCGACCGGGTCCGGGTGGGCGTGTACGCGGTGAGCGGGTTCTGCTCGGCCCTGGGCGGGCTGTTGTTCAGCCTGTACATGCTCTCCGGATACGGTCTGCACGGGGTCGGTATGGAGTTGGACGTGATCGCCGCGGTGGTGATCGGAGGGACGCTGCTGACCGGCGGGGTCGGCCACGTGGCCGGTTCGGTCCTGGGCGTGCTGGTGCTCGGTACCGTGCAGACGCTGATCTCCTTCGAGGGTTCCCTCAGCTCCTGGTGGACCCGGATCGTCATCGGGGTGCTGCTGTTGGCCTTCATCATGTTCCAGCGCCTGATCGTGCGCCGAACCGAATGACCCGGGCCCGCGGACACGCATGGCCCCGTCCGCTGGACCCCGTGTCCTGCGGACGGGGCCGACCCGTGCGTCCGTGCTGTTGTCAGCCGGGTTCGACCGTTGCGGTCCCGGTGCCGTTCACGAGCGCGCCGTTCCGCTCGCCCGGCAAGGCGACCGGCGGCCACACTCCGGCGCCCCGGCCGGGCCGCCCGTGGCAGGGCGGCCGCGACTCCGGGGCGTCGGGGTGTTGCGGGCAGAACGCGGTGTTTCTAGGGCAGGTGGAAGATCTCCGTCAGCGGGACCATCCCCTCGTCGGGGCGACCGTCCAGGCCCTCGAAGAACGGCGCCATCTCGGCCTGCCAGCGGGCGTTGACCTCGGTTGCGGCCATGGCCTCACGGGCGGCGTCGAAGTCCTCGGTCTCCAGGTAGCCGACCACCGTCCCGCGCTCGTCGCAGAACAGCGAGTAGTTGTGCCACCCGCTCTCCGACAGCGCCCGGCGCATCTCGGGCCAGACCTCGGCGTGGCGCTGTCGGTACTCCTCCAGCCGATCCTCGCGCACCTTGAGCACGAAACAGACGCGTCGCATGCGTTACCTCCGGTCAGAAGTCGAAGTCGTCGATGTTGTCGGCGTCGAAGACCTGCGGCGGACCGAGCACGATCTCGCGGTCGGTCTCGAAGGTGTACTCGCCCAGGCGCCCGGCGGTGAAGGTCTCGCCCTCGGCCCCGGTGATCTGCCCGGCCTTGAGCGCGGCGCCGGTGTACCCGGCCAGGTAGCCCAGGTCGAGCGGGTTCCACAGGGCGAACTCCTCGACGGTGCCGTCGTTGACGAACTCGCGCATCTGGTTGGGCGTGCCCAGACCGGTGACGGCCACCTCGCCCTTGTACTCGGAGTCACTGACGTAGCGCGCCGCCGCAGCCAGGCCCACCGTGGTCGGCGAGACCACGCCACCCAGGTCGGGGTGGGACTGCATCAGGCCCTGCATCTCCTGGAAGGACTGCAGGTCGTCGTCGTTGCCGTAGACGGTGTCCACCAGCTCCAGGTCGGCGTACTCCTCCTCCTGGAGCACCTCCTCCATCGCCGCGATCCAGGCGTTCTGGTTGGTGGCGTTGGGGGTGGCCGACAGGACCGCGAAGGTGCCCTCGCCGCCGAGCTGCTCGGAGATCATCTCCACCAGCGTGCGGCCGATGAGCTCGGTCGTGGACTGGTTGACGAACACGTCGGTGCAGTTGGCGTCGGAGTCGTAGCCCACGATGGCCGCGCCGTTGTCCCGGGCCTCGTTGAGCGCGGGGCACACCGCGTCGGGGTCGTTGGCGGCGATGACGATGACGTCGCTGCCCGCCTGGCTGGCGGCGTTGATGTACTCCACCTGGGAGTCGGCGGTGGCCTCGGTGCCCCCGCGTTCGGTGGCGTTGCCGGAGACCTCCTCCACCGCCTCGGTGCCGCCCTCGTTGACGATGTCGAAGAAGGGGTTGTTGAGCTGCTTGGGCAGGAAGTCGATCTGCAGACCCTCGGGGATCTCGGCGCCGGGGTCGGCGGTCCCGGTGGGGCGGGAGTCGTTCTCCTCCTCGGCGCTGTCGATGGTGGTGCCGCCGCAGGCGGCGGTCATCAGAACGGCGAAGGCCGAGGCGGCCAGGAACAGGTGGCGTGGGCGGGGCTGGGTCATGACTCTTCTCCCTTGTTGGAGGCGAACACGGGGGCGGGCGGTGGAGACGGGTGGGGCGCTCGCCTGGCTCTGAGCCGGGCCAGGAGGTTGGGGGTGACGACGGAGGCGATGAGGATGAGACCGGTGACGACCTGAAGCACCTCGCTGCCGATGCCGAACAGCTGGAGCGCGTTGCGGATGACCCCGAGCAGCAGGACTCCGCTCATCACCCCGAGGACCGATCCGACGCCGCCGAAGATGGAGACACCGCCCAGCAGGACGGCGGCCACGACCTGAAGCTCCAGGCCGAAGGCGGTGTCGGCGCGTGAGGTGCCGTACTGCAGGGTCCAGAAGACGCCCGCGGCGGAGGCGACGACGCCGCTGAGGGTGAAGAGCCAGAACTTGGTCCAGCGCACCGACACCCCGGTGAAGCGCGCGGCCTCGTCGTTGTTGCCGATGTCGAACAGGGACCGGCCGACGGCGGTGGCGTGCAGCAGCACCCCGAACAGCACGGCCAGGACCAGGACGGCCACGGCGATCCACGGCAGACCGGGCAGGCCCAGGAAGTGCTCACGGGCGCCGCCGACCCAGGCGCTGGGGTAGCTGGCCACGGCCCGGTCGCCCAGCAGCACGTAGGCCAGGCCCCGGTACAGGGCCATGGTGCCGATGGTGACGGCCAGGGAGGGCAGCCCGCACACGGTGACCAGGAAGCCGTTGAAGGCGCCCAGGAGCGCGCCCACACCCAGGCAGATCCACAGCGCGGTCTCGATGGGGACCCCCGACTCCCACAGCACACCCAGGGTCGCGCTGGTCAGGGCCAGGGTGCTGGCCACCGACAGGTCGATCTCACCGGTGATGACGATGAGCGTCATCGGCAGCGCCATCAGGGCGATGGCCGCCACGCTGAGCAGCATGAAGTCGATGTTGCGCGCGGTGGCGAACATGTCCACGAACAGCACGGCGCCCAGGACGGCGACCAGGAGCGCGGAGACGACGGGGGTCTCACGTGCGGACAGCAGGGAGCGGAGGCGGGCGGCCCCGGAGGACCTGTTCGGTCCCGGTTCCGGGTCTCCTACCCGGTCCGGTGCGGTCGCGATGACGGTGCGTTCAGGCGCCACGGGCACCTCCTCCTCGAAGTTTGCGCGCGGTGCGCAGCGCCAGCAGCCGGTCCAGCCCGATGGCGGCCAGGATGAGCGCGCCCACCACGGCCTGGTGCCAGAACTGGTCGATGCGCCAGATGGGCAGTGCGGCGGTGATCGTGGTGAGCAGGACCGCGCCCAGGGCGGCGCCGTAGACGGTGCCCACTCCGCCCGCGATGGCCACGCCGCCCACCACGGCGGCCGCCACGACCTGGAGTTCCATGCCGGTGCCGACGGTGGAGTCCACGGTGCCGTAGCGGGCGGCGAACAGGACTCCGGCGAGCCCGGCCAGAGCCCCGTTGGCCGCGAAGGCGAGCATGACGCGACGGGTGGCCGGGATGCCCGACAGGCGGGCGGCGTCGGCGTTGGAGCCGATGGCGTACAGTTCCCGCCCCGAGCGGTAATGGGCCAGGTAGAAGCCGACCGCGGCGACCACGGCGATGGCAACCGCCGCCGGCAGCGGCACGCCCAGGACGCTGATCCGCCCCAGCAGGAGGAAGGCGGCGGGCATGTCGTGCGCGTTGACCTGGCCGCCATCGGCCCACCAGTGGTTGAGGCCGCGGTAGGCGTACAGGGTGCCCAGGGTGACCACCAGAGCGGGTACCTGGACGGTGGTCACGAGCAGGCCGTTGACCAGACCGCACACCAGGCCGATGCCGACCCCGGCGAATACGGCCACGGGGACGGGCAGGCCGGGGAAGGTCACGAAGAGCAGCCCCGTGCCGAAGGCGGACAGACCCATGACCGAACCGACCGACAGATCGACGTTCCTGGTGATGAGCACCAGGGCCTGGCCGACGGCCAGGACGGCCAGGACGGTCGCGCCGAGGAACAGGTCGCGCACCCCCTGGCTGGACAGGAACCCGGGGTTGTGCAGCCAGGTGGCGGTAATGAGCACGACCACGGCCAGGAGCACGCCGAGTTCGCGGAACTGGCGCTGACGGCGGGCGGGGCGCCCGCTGGGCTGGGGTGGCGCGCCCGCGGTGGAGGTCTCGGGGGCGTTGCCGGGGGCGTTCGTCATGCGGCCTCACTCGGTCGCTGTCCGGTGGCCGCGTACATGACCGACTCCTCGTCGGCCTCGGCGCGGTCGAGTTCGGCGGTGATGCGGCCCTCGTGCATGACCAGGACCCGGTCGGCCATGCCCAGGACCTCAGGCAGTTCGCTGGAGACCATGACGATGGCCAGGCCCCGGCCTGCCAGGGTGGAGAGCAGGCGGTGCACCTCGGCCTTGGTGCCCACGTCGATTCCGCGCGTGGGCTCGTCGACGAAGAGCACGCGGGGCTCGGTGGACAGCCACTTGGCCAGCACGACCTTCTGCTGGTTGCCGCCGGAGAGCGTGGACACCGGGTCGTCGAGTCGGCCGAACCTGAGGTTGAGCTGTTCGCCCCAGTGCTCGGCGAAGGCGCGTTCGGCGCCGGGGCGCAGCAGTCCGAGGCGGCTGAGCGCCCGGCGGCGGGTGGCGGTGGCGTTGCGTTCGATGGAGGACTCCATGACCAGTCCCTGTTGGCGCCGGTCCTCGGGGACCAGGGCGATACCCGCGGCCATGGCGGCTCTGGGTCTGCCGCCGGCCAGGTCCCGGCCCCGCACGCGGACGGAACCGGCGTCGTAGCGGTCCACACCGAACACGGCGCGGATGACCTCGCTGCGTCCGGCGCCCACGAGTCCGGCCAGGGCGACGATCTCCCCGGCCCGTACGCTGAAGGACACGTCGGCGAAGACGCCTGCGCGGGTCAGGCCCTCGACCTGCAGCACGGTCTCCCCGTGCTCGGCTTCCTCCTTGGGGTAGAGGCTGGTCACCTCGCGTCCGACCATGCGGCGCACCACGGTGTCCACGTCCAGCTCGGGGACGGGGTCGCAGGAGACGAAGGCTCCGTCGCGCACAACCGTGATGCGGTCGCACAGGGAGAAGACCTCGTCGAAGCGGTGCGAGATGAACAGCAGTGCCGCGCCGGTCGCGCGCAGGGTTCGCGCGACGGTGAACAGGCGCTCGGCCTCGACACCGGACAGGGCGGCGGTCGGCTCGTCCATGACCAGGACCCTGGCCTGACGGGTAAGGGCCTTGGCGATCTCCACCAGCTGCTGGTCGGCGATGGACAGCCCCCGTGCGGGGCGGTCGGGGTCCATCTGAACGCCGAGGCGGCTGAAGACCGCCTCGGTCTCGTGCCGCATCCGTCGCCGGTCGATGGTGCGCAGCCGGGTACGGGGCTGGCGGCCGACGAAGATGTTCTCGGCCACCGACAGGTCGGGGAAGAGCGTCGGTTCCTGGTAGATGACCGCGATGCCGGCGTTCTGGGCGTCCGCGGGCGCGGAGAAGGCGGTGGGCTCTCCGTCCACGAGCAGCTGTCCGCCGTCGGGCCGGTGGACCCCCGCGATGGTCTTGACCAGGGTGGACTTGCCCGCCCCGTTCTCGCCGACCAGGGCGTGGATCTCTCCGGAGCGCAGTTCCAGGGACAGTCCTCGCAGGGCCCTGACGCTCCCGAAGGACTTGGTGACGTCGACCAGGGCGAGGGGTGGGGGGACCTCTGTCGGGTCCACGTGCGCCCTCCTTCTTCGGTGCGGGTCCAGCGGTGAACCACCAGACTAAAAAACGTTTTAATATGATGGGGATGTTAAGTGCAGCACATTCCACCGTCAAGGGGATCATGGGAAAATGAGCAGGTATCGCCCTGATAACGACGCCGCGACCTCCACCGGAACGCTTACGCAGCCGAGCCAGAGGCCACACCGGGGAGCCATCTGGCATTGACACGTTTCAATCCGAATGTGAACATGTGACCCCAACGGGCAGCGCACACAGCCGGAGACGCGTCCGGGTCAGTACGATGCCTCCCGTCCCCCCAGTACACGCACGGGAGAGAATCCTTGTCCACCAGGTCACGCTCCGCCCGCCGCACCGTGGGCATCACCGAGGTCGCCCGGCACGCCGGGGTCTCCCCCGGTACGGTCTCCAACGTGCTCAACCGGCCCGAGCGCGTCGCCGAAGCCACCCGGCTGCGCGTGGAGTCCGCCATCGCCGAACTGGACTACGTGCGCAACTCCTCCGGCAGCAGCCTGCGCTCCGGGCGCAGCGAGTCCGTGGGACTGCTGGTACTGGATGTGACCAACCCCTTCTTCGCCGAGGTCGCGCGGGGTGTGGAGGACGAGGCCGCGACCTCGGGGCTGGCCGTGGTCCTGCTCAACTCGGCCGAAACACACGAGCGCCAGCGGCGCAACGTACGGCTGCTGGCCGAGCAGCGCGCGGCGGGGGCGGTGGTCATGCCGGTGGACGACGACCTGTCCGACCTGCTGTGGCTGAGCCGGCGGGGAACCTCCTGGGTGGCGCTCGACCGGGGGGACGTGTCCGAGGACGTGGGGTGCAGCGTCAGCGTGGACAACCACGAGGGCGGCCAGGCGGCCGGGCGGCACCTGATCGGGTTGGGCCACGAGCGGGTCACCTTCCTGACCGGTCCGTTCGCCATCGAGCAGGTCCGACGGCGCCACCAGGGGCTGCGCGCAGCCTTCGAGGAGGCCGGCCTGGACCCGGACGCGGCGGTGCGGGTGGTGGAGCAACCCCTGCTCAACCCCGAACACGGCGAGCGCGCGGTGGACGAGGTGCTGGCCGGAGGGCCCAGGCAGCGGCCGCGGGCGGTGTTCTGCGCCAACGACCAGCTCGCGCTGGGACTGATGAAGGGACTGGGCAGGCGGGGGCTGCGCGTCCCCGAGGACATCTCGGTGGTCGGATACGACAACCTGGACTTCGCCGACCTGGTGCACCCCGGACTGACCACCGTGGCCCAGCCCAAGTACGAGCTGGGGCGGGAGGCGATGCGGCTGCTGCATGCCGAACTCAACGACCCGGACCACCTGCACGAGCGGGTGCTGTTCACCCCGGAGCTGGTCGTACGCGGATCCACGGCGGCCCACCGGAGCTGAGCACGAAAAGTCCCTGGGCACCGGTCAGTGCTGAGCGGCGAAAGATCCCCTTGGAGACGCCGCAGATCGCCTGGGCTTCGAGGACGCCCTGGTAGCCGTGGACGTCGTCGGTGTCACCGGACCGGTGGCCCGTGTTGGAACCGCCGTGCCGGGCACAGCCGATGCGGAGCGGAGCAGGGCCAGTGCGCCCCTCCGGCCTTCGCCACCCCTTTACGGTACCGGGCTCGGCCTGTCGGCCCTGCGCACTTCCCTCGCCGCGGACCACAGCGCTTCGCCCCGCCGAGCTGCTGCTCGGCGGGGCGAAGCGGGCGGCCCGTCCGCCGGGCCCGTGCCGTTAGGGCTTGGGGTAGCGGGCCTCGGGCAGCTGAATGCTCGCCCAGTCGATGTCCGAACCGAAGTAGAAGCCCGGGTAGGTGGGCTGGTTGTAGCCGCTCTGCTGCCCGGCCACGCCCACCCGGTACTGCGGGTCGTGCATCAGGGTGTGCAGCTTGCGGTCGGTCACCTCGGTGCTGGTGAAGATCCTCAGCGCCGTGCTGTCCTCGGTGCGCACGACCATCTCCTCGCGCCAGTCGCCGAACACGTCCGCGACCAGTCCGGGGTTGCCCTTCGTGCCGTTGTTGGTCAAGGTCCCCTCGGCGGTGAGCAGGGTCCCGCGGTTCCAGTCCTCGATCCTGGGCGTCTGGGTGACGTCGGGGGTCGCCATTCCCTCGACGATCTGGGTGGTCATGTCCGCGGACCAGCGGATGCTCATGTTCGTGCCCGGGGTCTGATCGCCCATGAACGTGCCGTCGGCGCTCCACAGGCCGGCTTCGACGTCGTCACCGGGCGGCATGGAGGACCACGCCTCCAGACCGGGGGTGTCGGGGTCGATGTCGCCCACCATGCCCCGGCCGGTGTCCGTGCCGGTGTATCCGCCGAAGAGCACCTCTCCGGTGGCGGCGTCGCGCATCGCGAACCCGTAGGGCGCGTGGGTGGCACCCTCGTGCACCGCCCAGATCTCCAGACCCTCCCGCTGGGGATCCAGGTCGCCCACGTGCATGGCGTCGCCGTGGCCGAGCTTGACGTACTCCCCCGCCACGTCGCTCTCCGGAGGGCCGTAGGCGTAGGAGGAGTACAGGAGCGAGCCGTCGTGGTCCACGGTTGCGGCGCCGTAGACGATTTCCTGTCGGCCGTCGCCGTCGACGTCGGCCACGCTGAAAGAGTGGAAGCCCTGACCGGCCAGTGTGCCCATCTCGGGATCGGTGCCCGTCCCGCCGTGCGGGGAGGCGTCGAAGGGGTTGCCCATGGGCACGTGGCCGCTGTCGGCGAGCCAGCGCTTGTGCAGGGACTGGCCGTCGAAGTCGTAGGCGGCCAGGGCCGAGCGTGTGTAGTAGCCCCGGGTGAAGACAGCGGAGGGGCTGCTGCCGTCCAGGTAGGCCACGCCCGACAGGAAGCGGTCGACCCGGTTGCCGGGCTCGATGCGCGCCATCGCGTAGTCGCCCCACATCAGGCCGTCGTCGTCGCGTCCGGGTTCGTAGCGGACGGTGTCCAGCTCCGCGCCGGTCAGCCCGTCGAAGACCGTCAGGTACTCGGGGCCGTGGACGACGAAGCCCTCGAAGTCGCGCAGGTCGTTGCGGCCGCTGCGCGCGGGCGCGTACTCGTCGACGAAGTGGTCGGCGAGGGCCTCGGCGTCCCCGTGGCTGAGCGGGTACTCGTAACCCGGTTCCAGCCCGAAGGCCTCCTCCAGTGTCGCGGGCCAGTTCCCGGACTCGACCTCGGGGTGCTCGTGCCAGCTTCGGAAGGTCTCCACGAGGTGCTCGTAGTAGTCCTGCGAGCTCATGCGGTGGTCGTCGTCGTGGGTGTGGCCCGCCTCGACGTCCTCTTGCGGCAGGGTGACGTACTCCTCGGCCGACACCTGGCCGTCCTCGTCGAAGGTCAGCGTCTTCGTTCCGGGTGCGGTCTTGAACATCAGCTCGGCCCGGCCGTCGCCGTCGAAGTCGTAGACCAGGGGCTGGGTGTAGTGCGCGCCTGAGCGGATGTTCACGCCCAGGTCGACGCGGTGCAGCAGCTCGCCCTCCAGCGTGTAGGTGTCCACGTAGGTGTTGCCGGTGTAGCCCTTCTGGGAGACGTCCTTGGAGTTGGTGGGGTCCCACTTGACCACGAACTCGTAGCGGCCGTCTCCGGTGACGTCGCCCACGCTGACGTCGTTGGCGGTGTACTCGTAGGCCTCTCCGGCCGGGGTCGTGCCGCCCTCGGGCTTGTGCAGGGGCAGGTCGTGGTGGCCATTGGCCCAGACGGAGGCCTCGCCCTCGGGGCCGGCGCCGGGCCGCCCGCGGGGGACGGGAACGACGCGGTACTCGGAGGCGGCGGTTCCCTGCTCGTCCAGGAAGTTGGTGCTGTCCCTAACCATCCCGACGACCTTGCCGTCCCGGTACACCCGGAACAGGGGGCCCTGGAGCCCTGAGCCGGTGTGGCCGCTGACCTCGGAGGCGAGCAGGCGCCAGCTCAGGAAAACGCCTTCCTCGGTTTTGACCGCGATCAGGCCCCTGTCCAGCCGCTCCAGCTGGACTCCGGCCTCGGGCCGGGGTTCGGCGGCCGCGGTGGCTGCGGGCACCAGCAAGGCAAGGCAGGCGGCGACTGCCAGTGGACTCGCTTTCAGAAGGGAACGTGGGGGGTTCCTCATGGAGACGTCTCCTTGTGGTTCGAGGGGTGGCCCACCCTAATAGGCAAGCGCTTTCCAGAGAAGCCCCCGAAAGGGCCGCCCCGGAAGAAGGCGGGCGTAGGGCGGATCGTTCGGACGGTCTGCTCGGTCAGGTGTTCCGTTCCGGCCACAGCAGGCGCTGCGCCCGGTCCCAGGGCGAGCGTTCTCCTTCGGGTTCGTAGGTGAGGGTGGTGAAGGAGTCCGCGACCACCCGGCGCAGTTCGGGCAGCCCGCCGCTGATCGCACCGACCGCGCGCGCCTGGACCAGGAGGTTGCCCACGGCCGTGCCCTCGGCCGGACCGGAGATCACCGGCAGACCGGTGGCGTCGGCGGTGAGCTGGCACAACAGTGTGTTGCGTGACCCTCCGCCGACCACGTGCAGCACCTCGGCCTCCTGCCCGGAGAGCTCGGCGGCCTGGCGCACGGCCCGCCGGTAGGCCAGGGCCAGGGAATCCACCACGCACCGCACCACCTCGGCCTCGTCGGCGGGCGGGCGCTGTCCGGTCTCGGCGGCGAATCCGGCGATCCGGGCGGGCATGTCGCCCGGCGGAGCGAAGCGGGGATCGTCGACGTCGACCACACAGGACAGCTTCGGCAGACGGGCCGCCCGCGCCAACAGGTCGGGCAGGTCCGCCTCCCGGCCCTGGTCGCGCCAGGTGCGCAGGGACTCCTGGAGCAGCCACAGCCCGGTGACGTTGCGCAGGTAGCGCACGGTGCCGTCGACGCCGAGCTCGTTGGTGAAGTTGGCTTCGCGCCCCTGCTCGGAGAGCACCGGACGGTCCAGCTCCACCCCCACGAGCGACCAGGTTCCCGAGGAGATGTAGGCGAAGCGCGGTGTCCTGGCGGGTACCGCGACCACGGCGGAGGCGGTGTCGTGGGAGCCCACCGCCACCAGCGGTGTTCCCGTGCCGCGCAGGTGTCCGATGGTGTGGCCGGGTTCAACCAGGTCCGGCAGGAGCGCGTCGGCCGGTACCCCGAAGCCCTGATTCAACAGGTCCAGGCAGGGCCGGGCCCAGCGCCGCCCGCGTACGTCCACCAGACCGGTGGTGGAGGCGTTGGTCAGTTCGGCGCACCGCTCCCCCGTCAGCCAGTACCCGAGCAGGTCGGGGATGAGCAGCAGGTCCCGTGCGGTCGCGAGCTGGGCGCTCCCGGCGGCCGCGGCGAGTTGAAAGACGGTGTTGAACGGCTGTACCTGGAGGCCGTTGACGGCGTACATCGCGGCCGGGTCCAGGTGCGCGAAGACCCGGCCCGGGGCCCCTTCCGTGCGGCTGTCCCGGTAGTGGACCGGGTTGCCGACCAGGGCTCCCTCGGCGTCCAGCAGGCCGTAGTCCACCGCCCAGGTGTCGATCCCCGCCGAGGCCAGCGGCCCGTGGTCGCGCACGGCCCGGTCGAGGCCGAGGCGGACGCCGGAATACAGGGACAGCACGTCCCAGTGCAGGCGCTCACCGCTCTCGACCGGGACGGTGACCGGGGTGTTGGCGAAGCGGGCCGCCTCCTCGGTGCGCAGGACTCCGTCGTGAACGCGGCCGGTGATGACCCGGCCGCTGGAGGCGCCCAGGTCGATCGCGGCGTGCACTGCCGCTTCCCTCTTTTCGGCCACGGCGCTCACCGCAGGAACGCGGCGGCCACGCCGCTGTCCACGGGAACGTGCAGGCCGGTGGTGTGCGACAGCTCCCCCGCGGTGAGTGCGAACACCGCGGCCGCCACGTGCTCGGGCAGCACCTCGCGGCCCAACAGGGTGCGCTTGGCGTAGAACGCGCCGAGCTCCTCCTCCTTGACGCCGTAGACCTCGGCGCGCTGGGCGCCCCAGCCGCCGGCGAAGATGCCCGAACCGCGCACCACGCCGTCGGGGTTGACCCCGTTGACGCGGATGCCGTGCTCGCCGAGTTCGGCGGCCAGCAGGCGCACCTGGTGGGCCTGGTCGGCCTTGACGGAGGAGTAGGCGATGTTCTTGGGTCCGGCGAACACGGCGTTCTTGGAGGCGATGTAGACGATGTCGCCGCCCATGTCCTGCTCGATCATGATGCGGGCGGCCTCGCGCGAGACCAGGAAAGAGCCCTTGGCCATGACGTCGTGCTGCAGGTCCCAGTCGCGTTCGGTGGTCTCCAGCAGGGGTTTGGAGATGGACAGTCCGGCGTTGTTGACCACCAGGTCCACGCCGCCGAAGGCCACGGCCGCCTCGCCCAGGGCCCGGGCGACGGCCCGGCCGTCGCTGACGTCGCAGGCCACTCCGATGGCGGTGTCGGCGCTGCCGAGTTCGGCGGCGGCCCCGGCGGCCTTGTCGGCGTCCAGGTCGGAGACGACCACGCAGGCGCCCTCGGCGGCCAGACGGGTGGCGATGGCCTTGCCGATGCCGCTCGCGGCGCCGGTGACGAAGGCGACCCGGCCCGCCAGCGGTTTGGGCTTGGGCAGGCGGGCGAGCTTGGCCTCCTCCAGGGCCCAGTACTCGATGCGGAACTTCTCCGACTCCTCGATGGGCCGGTAGGTGGAGACCGCCTCGGCACCGCGCATCACGTTGATGGCGTTGACGTAGAACTCCCCGGCCACGCGCGCGGTCTTGGCGTCCTTGCCGAAGGAGAACATGCCCACGCCGGGGACCAGGACGATGGCCGGGTCGGCGCCGCGCATGGCGGGGCTGTCGGGCCGGGCGTGGCGCTCGTAGTAGGCGCGGTAGTCGGCCCGGTACTCCTGGTGGAGTTCGCGGAGCCGCTCCGCCGCCTGTTCCAGCGGTGCGTCGGCGGGCAGGTCGAGCACCATGGGGCGGACCTTGGTGCGCAGGAAGTGGTCGGGGCAGGAGGTGCCCAGCGCGGCCAGGCGGGGGTGCTCGGCCGAGGCGAGGAAGTCCAGGACGGCGTCGCTGTCGGTGAAGTGGCCGATCTGCGGGTGGTCGGTGGAGGCCAGTCCGCGGATGAGGGGCGCCAGGGCGGCGGCGCGCTCGCGGCGCTCGGCCTCGGGCAGCGCGCCGTAGCCCTCCAGGGCGGGGCCGAAGGGCTGGGGGCGCCCCTTCTCCTGGAGGAAGCGTTCGGCGGTGCGAATGATCTCCAGCGAGTGGGCCTGGCACTGCTCGCTGGTCTGGGCCCAGGCGGTGATGCCGTGGCCGCCCAGGATCGCGCCGATGGCGTCGGGGTTGTCCTCGGCGATCTGCGCGATGTCCAGGCCGAGCTGGAAACCGGGCCTGCGCCAGGGCACCCAGACCACGCGATCGCCGAAGCACTCGCGGGTCAGGCGCTCGCCGTCGGCGGCGGTGGCCAGGGCGATACCGGAGTCGGGGTGCAGGTGGTCCACGTGGGGGGCGCGCACCAGGCCGTGCATGGCGGTGTCGATGGAGGGCGCGGCGCCGCCCTTGCCGAAGGCGCAGTGGTCGAAGGCGGCGACCATCTCGTCCTCGCGCTCCTCGCCCGGGTAGACGTCCACGAGGGCGCGCAGGCGGTCCAGGCGCAGGACGGCCAGGCCGTCCTCGGTGAGGGTGCCCAGGTCGCCGCCGGATCCCTTGACCCAGAGCAGTTCGACCGGCTGCCCCGTGACAGGGTCGGTGCGGGTGCCGGCGGCGGAGGTGTTGCCGCCCGCGAAGTTGGTGTTGCGCGGATCGGCTCCCAGGGCGTTGCTGCGTTCGACGAGCTGGGCGACGACGGATTCGGACACGGTACTTCCCTGTTCGGTGTCGTAGTGGGGCGGGGCGGGGTGCTGTGCGGGCGGGGTCATGCGCCCCATCCGGCCTGGGCGCCGCCCTTGCGCTCCTGCGCCACCTTCTCCACGTAGCCGGACGCGGCGTGGGCGGCCATGGGGTCGGGGTGTAGGCCCTGCTCCTCGCGCAGGTCGGCCAGGAGCGGTCGCACGTCGGTGTTGTAGGCGTCCATGAGCACGGCGTTGGCGCCCAGGACGTCACCGGCTTCCTGTGCCCGCGCCAGGGCGTCGGGGTCCACGAGCAGGGCCTTGGCCGTGGCCTCCTGCACGTTCATCACCGAACGGATCTGGGCGGCGATCTTGGGTTCGATGTTGTGGCACTGGTCGAGCATGAAGGCGACCTGGGTATCGGCGGCCATCGCGCCGCCGCGCACCACCTCGTACATGATGCGGAAGAGCTGGAAGGGGTCGGCGGCGCCGACCATGAGGTCGTCGTCGGCGTAGAAGCGGGAGTTGAAGTCGAAGGCCCCGAGCCTCCCGGCTCTGAGGAGGAAGGCGACGATGAACTCGATGTTGGTGTGCGCCGCGTGGTGGCCGGTGTCGACGCAGACCACGGCCCGCTCTCCCAGTTCGAGGCAGTGGGCGTAGGCGGTGCCCCAGTCGGGGACGTCGGTGGCATAGAAGGCCGGTTCGAAGAGCTTGTACTCCAGTTGGAGGCGCTGGTGGGGGGCGAGGCGCCCGTAGACCTCGCGCAGGGCCTCGGCCAGGCGGTCCTGCCGGGACCTGAGGTCGTCCTGGCCGGGGTAGTTGGTGCCGTCGGCGAACCAGAGCTTGAGGTCGCGCGAGCCGGTGGCGTCCATGACGTCGACGCACTCCAGGAGGTGGTCGATCGCCTTGCGGCGCACCCGGGGGTCGGAGTTGGTGACGCTGCCGAGCCGGTAGTCGTCGTCCTGGAAGACGTTGGCGTTGATGGTTCCGATACCGATGCCCAGGTCACGCGCGTGGTCGGCCAGAGCGCTGTAGTCGTCCACCCGGTCCCAGGGGATGTGCAGGGCGACGGTGGGGGCCACGCCGGTGTGGCGGTGCACCTGGGCCGCGTCGGCGAGCTTCTCCCAGGGGTCGCGGGGCACCCCGGGCTGACCGAACACCTTGAAGCGGGTTCCGGAGTTCCCGAAGGCCCAGGAGGGGAGTTCGATGTGCTGGCGGCGCAGGACGGCGAGGGTGTCGGAGTGCGAGGCCGCATGCGGTGTGACCACGGTGGGGATCCGTTCGGCTGGTACGGGACCGCGACTCAAGCGATCATTGAATCGTTTTATTCAACTGGCGAAAAAGCTACCCCGACACCAGCTGAGGTGTCAACAGTCACACTGGGAGCCAAAGAGAAACCACCAAGGGCAGCTGCTTACAACGTTTTACCCGATCGCCTGAGCCGTCCACCTCCACCCAGGGATCCCGGGGCGGACAGGACGCGCAGAGAAAGCGCTTTCCTTCCATCTTCGGGCGTCTGCGCCGCTGTTGTCCACCATGCCTGCGGACATGCGGAAAGGGCCGGGGCAGTCGCCCCGGCCCTGCCTCGTCACCGCCCCGGACTACCCGTTCCGGGGCAGGGTACGGCTGCGCCCGCGGAACTCGGCGATGACGTCCTCGCCGCGGCGGACCGTGACGTCGTAGACGCCGCTGCGGCCGTAGACCGTGCGCTCGACGGCGGTCGCCACCAGCAGGTCGCCCTCCTTGGCCGGGGCCACGAAGGTCACGTCGGCCCCGGAGGCCACCGTCACCCCGCCTCCGTCCAGGTTGCAGGCGCAGGCGAAGGCGGTGTCGGCGAGGGTGAACACGAACCCGCCGTGGGCGATGCCGTGGCCGTTGACCATGAGCGGCCCCACGGTCATCTCCACCACCGCGACCCCTTCGCCGGCCTCGACCAGGCGCATGCCCAGGTTCTTGGAGGCCCGGTCGGCTTCGAACATCCGCCAGGCGGTCTCGTTGCGTTTCCCCGCCGCCGCGTCCGCGCTCACGAGTCGAAGTCCACGGTGACGGCGTCGGTCTGGGGCAGCGCCTGGCAGGCCAGGGCGTACCCGGCCTCGACCTCGGCGGGGGTGAGCGCGTAGTTGCGGCGCATCTTGACCTCACCGCCGCACACCTTGACCCGACAGGTGCCGCACACGCCGCCCTTGCAGGCGAAGGGCAGGTCGGGGCGATAGCGCTGGGCGGAGTCCAGCACCGGGACGCCCTGGGGCAGGGTCAGCGTGGTGGTGCGGCCGTCCAGGACGACGGTCACCTCACTGGCCGGGCCCTCGATCCCGGGCTCCTCGTGGCGGGACTGGGGCGGCGGCTCGGCGCCCTCGACGAAGAACAGCTCCTGGTGGACGCGTTCGCCCTCCACCCCGTGCCGGGCCAGCACCTCCTGGGCGTCGGTGACCATGCCGTAGGGGCCGCACAGCCACCAGTGGTCGACCGCGTCGGGGGCGATGATGGTGGACAGCAGCGCGTCCAGCTTCTCCCCGTCCAGGCGGCCGGTGAACAGCTCGGACTCGCGGGGCTCGCGGGAGAGCACGTGGACGAGTTCGAGCCGGGGGCCGAAGGCGTCCTTGAGGTCGGCGAGCTCGTCGGCGAACATCACCGTGTCGCTGCGACGGTTGCCGTAGAGCAGCGTGACGCGGGAGTCGGTGCGGCGCAGCAGCGACGACGCCATGGACAGCATCGGCGTGATGCCCGAACCCGCGGCGACCAGCACGTGGCGGGCTGCCTCGGTCAGGTCGGGGCTGAACCGGCCGGTGGGCGGGCCCACCTCGATCTCGTCGCCCGGCTCGACCTCGCGGACCAGCCAGCTGGAGAACAGGCCTCCGGAGACCAGGCGCACACCCACCCGGGGGGCCTCGCCCACGGGCGCGCAGATGGAGTAGCTGCGCCGCTCCTCCGCACCGTCCACCTGGCGGCGCAGGGTCAGCGACTGGCCCGGCGCGAAGGCGAACTCCTCGGCCAGGTGGTCGGGGACGTCGAAGGTGACGGCGACGGCGTCGTCGCACAGGCGCTCGACGGCGGCCACGCGCAGCCGGTGGAACGCCGCCCGGCCGCGCGCGGCGGCGGGAGCGGTCTCGGTGACGGGTGTGGTCACGGTCAGATCTCCTTGACGTGCTCGAACGGTTCGAGGCAGGTCCGGCAGCGGTGCAGCGACTTGCAGGAGGTCGCGCCGAACCGGGACAGTTCCTCGGTGTCGGCCGCGCCGCACAGCGGGCAGCGCGGGACGGTACGGGTGGGCATCAGGGTGAGCGGGACGGGACCGGCAGGGCGCTGGGGCGCCCCACCGGGCGGGGAGATGCCGTGCTCGGTGAGCTTGCGCCTGCCCTCGTCGGTGATCCAGTCGGTGGTCCAGGCCGGGGAGAGCGCGGTGCGCACCTCCACGTGCTCGAACCCGGCGGCGCGCACGGCGCGGTCCACGTCCACGCGCATCTCGGTGAGGGCGGGGCACCCGGAGTAGGTGGGGGTGATCCACACCGCGGCGGTGCCGTCGTCCTCCACCGCGACCTCACGCAGGATGCCCAGGTCGGCGAGGGTGAGCATGGGCAGTTCGGGGTCGGTGACCGCGGCCGCGGCCGCCCACAGCTTCCGCTCGGCCCCGGTACCCCGAGCCGTGCCGGTTCCGGTGTCCGTGCTGGTGCTGGTGCTGGTGCTGGTTACCATGTCGCCTCCGGGTGTTCCCGGGCCACGCGCTGGAGCTCCTCCAGCAGCGGGGCGAGTTCGCTGGTGTGCCTGCCCTCGCGTCCGGCGACCGCGCTCTCGGGGAACGGAGCCGGGGCGGCCAGGGTCGCGGCGGTCAGGACCTGGGTGAGGACCTCGTGGACCTCCTCGCGCACCGAGGCCGGGTCCACGCCCACTCCCTGTGCGGCCAGGGCGGCCTCCACGGGGTGGGTGGCGAACAGCTCGCCGGTCAGCGGCCACACCTCGGCGACGGCCTCGCGCATGCGCTCGTTGGAGTAGGGGGTTCCTTCGCCCAGGCGCAGGGCCCAGGACACGGCGTACTCGCGGTGGTAGGCGAGTTCGTTCACGCCCTTGGCGGCGATCGCGGAGAGCACGGGGTCCTTGCTGTCGGCCAGGCGGGTGAAGACGGCCAGGCGCCAGCTGGAGAGCACGAGAAGGGTGACGATCGCGCGGGCGAAGTCGCCGCGCGGGGCCTCGGTCAGGTGCGTGTTGCGGAACTGCGCGGGGTCGCGGTGGTAGGCGAAGGCGTCCTCGTCGCGGCCGGTGCCGTCGGCCTGTCCGGCACGGGCCAGCAGGAGCCGGGCCTGACCGAGCAGGTCCAGCGCGATGTTGGCCAGGGCGACCTCCTCCTCCAGTTCGGGGGCGTCGGTCACCCACTGGACGAGGCGCTGGGACTGGACGAGGGCGTCGTCGCCGAGCATCTGGCAGTAGGTCGCCAGGTCCGCACCGTCCACCCCCGCGGGCAAGGTGGTGTCCACGCCCGCGAGCGCCTCGGTGAAGCCGGTGCCGAAGGCCCAACGGGCGTCGCCGTCGTGCTCCTCGGTCAGTCCGGTGAAAATGTTCTCGCCACTCATGCTTGTTCCTTGAAGACTCGTGCTGACCTGTGCCCCGGCGCCTTGCGGGCGGCGCCCCGAACGGTTCCGCTAGATGTGCGGGACGTCCTCGGGGATGGGGTAGAAGGTCGGGTGGCGGTAGACCTTGTCACCGCTGGGCTCGAAGTAGGGGTCCTTCTCGTCCGGGCTGGACGCGGTGATGTCCTCGGCGAGCACGACCCAGATGCTCACGCCCTCGTTGCGGCGGGTGTAGAGGTTGCGGGCGTTGTGCAGCGCCATGACCTCGTCGGGGGCGTGCAGCGAACCGACGTGCACGTGGTTCAGGCCGCGCTTGCCGCGGACGAAGACCTCGTAGAGGGGCCACTCGGGGCGGGCCGGAGCCGTGTTGTCGTTCCTGCTCATACGGCGGCCTCCTGGGCGTTCTTCTTCTGCTGCTTCTCGGCGTAGGCGGTGGCGGCCTCGCGGACCCACGCGCCCTTCTCGTGGGCGGCGCGCCTGCGGGTGATGCGCTCGGCGTTCTTGGGCCCGGCGCCGGAGATGACCTGCTTGAGCTCGTTCCAGTCGGGCTCACCGAAGTCGTGCTGACCGCGCTCGGCGTTCCAGACCAGCTCGGGGTCGGGCAGGGTGACGCCCAGCTTCTCGGCCTGGGGGACGGTCATGTCGACGAACTTCTGGCGCAGGTGGTCGTTGGTGTCGATCTTGATGCCCCAGGTCATGGACTGCTGGGTGTTGGGCGAGTCGGCGTCGGGCGGGCCGAACATCATCAGGGACGGCCACCACCAGCGGTCGACGGCGTCCTGGACCATCTTCCGCTGGCCCTCGGTGCCCTCCATCATGCGCATCAGCAGCTCGTAGCCCTGCCTCTGGTGGAAGGACTCCTCCTTGCAGATGCGCACCATGGCGCGGGCGTAGGGCCCGAAGGAGGTGCGGCACAGCGGGACCTGGTTGCAGATCGCGGCGCCGTCGACCAGCCATCCGATGACGCCGACGTCGGCGTAGCTCAGCGAGGGGTAGTTGAAGATCGAGGAGTACTTCTGGCGGCCCTCGATCAGCCGCTCGGTGAGGTCGCCCCGGTCCACGCCGAGGGTCTCGGCGGCCGCGTACAGGTACAGGCCGTGCCCGGCCTCGTCCTGGACCTTGGCCAGCAGGATGGCCTTGCGGCGCAGGCTGGGCGCGGTCGCGATCCAGTCGCCCTCGGGCTGCATCCCGATGATCTCCGAGTGCGCGTGCTGGGAGACCTGGCGGATGAGGGTCCTGCGGTAGGCCTCGGGCATCCAGTCACGCGGCTCGATGCGCTGGTTGGCGGCGATCCGGGCGTCGAATTCCGCCTGGAGTGCCTCGTCGGCGCCGGGGGGCGCTTCCTGGGCCGTGGTCGACATTGCTCTTTCCCCATTCATAACCGAACGTTCGGTCAGTAATTAGTATCCCCGGATCCGGGTGCCCGACGCAAGTCCCCGGGCACCCGAATCCGAGCAGGTCACTGAGTCGGCATCCGGTAGAAACCGACTACGGGCCGGCCACAGGCCCGTCTACTGGCCGGTGAAGGTCGGCTTCTGCTTGTTCAGGAAGGCCTTGACCGCGCCGACGTGGTCGGCGGTCACACCGAGCTGGTTCTGCAGCTCGGCCTCCTCCTCCAGCAACTCGGGCAGGTCCATCTCGCCCCCGGCCGCCGAGCGGACCTCGCGCTTGGCCGCCACGAACGCCGCCGTCGGACCCGAGGCCAGCTGGACGGCGACCTCGCGGGCGCGCGTCTCCCAGTCCTGGTCGTCGACGACCTCGGTGACCAGACCCAGCTCGCGGGCGCGCTCGGCGCCGAACACCGTGCCCAGCAGCATCAGCTCCATGGCGCGCGCCTGGCCCAGCGAGCTCACCAGGCGGTAGGCCAGCCCCGAGTCCGAGGCCAGGCCGATACCGGTGAAGGCCGTCCCGAACTTGGCCTTGCGGGCGGCCACGCGCACGTCACCGGCGAGGGCGAACCCCATCCCGGCGCCCACGCAGGCACCGCCGATCCCGACCACGACGGGGACCTGGATCTCCTCCAGGCCCAGCACGATCCTGTTGTAGTGCTCGCGCACCGTGGTCAGCGCCTGATCGGGGGTCTCCGACAGGATCTGCGCGTGCTCGGCCAGGTCCTGGCCCAGGCAGAACGCCTTGTCCGACCCCAGGAACAGCACCGCGCGGGCGGTGGTGGACTCAGCTGCCTTGCGCACCGCCGCCAGCAGCTCCTCCTTGGCCCCGCGGGTCAGCCCCGGACGGTTCAGCCGGATGGTGGCGACCCCGTCGACCTCGCCGAACTCCGCCGCCTTGTCTTCACTCACGCCTTGTCTCCCTTATCCCTTGTCCCAGATGTGGAAGCCCTCGCCGCTCTTGCGGCCGAGCTTGCCCTCGGCGACCTTACGGCGCAAGAGCTCGGGCGGCGAGAACCGGTCCCCCAGTTCGGTGGCCAGGTACTCGGCGATGGCCAGGCGCACGTCGAGTCCGACCAGGTCGGTGAGCTTGAGCGGGCCCATCGGGTGGCGGTAGCCGAGCTCCATGGCGGTGTCGATGTCGGCGGGCGAGGCGACGCCCTCCTCGACCATGCGGATGGCCTCCAAGCCCAGCATGACGCCGAGGCGGCTGGTGGCGAAGCCGGGGGCGTCGCGCACCACGATCTCGGTCTTGCCCAGGGCGCCGACCCAGCCGCGCACCGCTTCGAGAACGGCGGGGTCGGTCTCAGGGGCGGTCACGATCTCCACGAGCTTGGAGGCCGGGACCGGATTGAAGAAGTGGGTGCCCAGGAAGCGGCCGGGGCGCTTGAGCGCGGCGGCCAGCTCGGTGACCGACAGCGAGCTGGTGTTGGAGGCCAGGACAGTGTCCTCGCCGACAGCGGCCTCGGCCGCGGTGAGCACCGCGAGCTTGAGTTCGAGCTTCTCCGGGACGGCCTCCACGACCAGACCGGCGTCGGCCGGGATGTCCGCGGCGTCGGTGACGGTGCTCAGCCGGGCAAGGTAGGCGGCGGGCTCTGCGTCGATCTTGCCGCGCTCGCGGGCCTTGTCCAGACCGGCGCGGACCCGGCCGCGACCGGCGTCGGCGGCCTCGGCAGTGGCCTCGACCAGCACCACACCCGCCCCGGCCATCAGGAACTGCTGGACGATACCGGCGCCCATGGTGCCGCCACCGATGACAGCGACGGTGGCGGGCACACCCTGCGGGGTGATGCCGGAGGCGGTCTTGTCGGGGGCGCTGCTGTCGGAGCTCAACGCTTCTTCCTCTCCAGGAAACGGGTCATGCGGTCGTGCTTGTCGGCGCTCTCGAAGAGCACCGCCTGTGTGAGGTCGTCGGCCAGCGGATGCACGCCGTCGGCGTCCAGCACCATCTTGGTCATGCGCAGGGCCATCGCCGAGGAGGCAGCCATCCGGTCGATCAGGCCGTGTGCGCGCTCACGAAGTTCCTCGGACGGGACGATCTCGGCGACCAGGCCGTGGCGCAGCGCAGCCTCGGCGTCCAGCTTGAACCCGCCGAGCAGCACCTG
This sequence comes from Nocardiopsis valliformis DSM 45023, assembly GCF_000340985.1. Classification (NCBI taxonomy): domain Bacteria; kingdom Bacillati; phylum Actinomycetota; class Actinomycetes; order Streptosporangiales; family Nocardiopsidaceae; genus Nocardiopsis; species Nocardiopsis valliformis. The sequence goes on along the minus strand of NZ_ANAZ01000035.1, from coordinate 28,698 downwards.
CTTGGCGACCGAGGTGCCGACCAGTTCCTTGAGGCGCCAGCAGGCCCCGGCCCCGGCGATGATGCCCAGGCCCGGCTCGGGCTGGGCGAACACGGCGGTGGGGGTGGCGATGCGGATGTCGCAGGCGTAGGACAGCTCTGCGCCGCCGCCCAGGGCGAAGCCGTCGACCGCCGCCATGGTGGGTGCCTGGAGGCGGTGCAGCCGCTCGAACAGACGACTGTTGATCCCGGCCAGGGCCTGCTCGCGGCCGCGTTCGCGCAGCTCGGCGATGTCGGCCCCGCCAGCGAACACGGTGCCGTGTCCGGTGAGCAGCAGCGGCTTGGGGTCGGCCTCGATCCGGGCGCACACCTGGTGCAGCTCGGCGATCATCTCGGCGTTGATGGCGTTGCGGGCCTCGGGGCGGTGCAGTTCGACCACCACCCGGTCCTCGCGCCACTCGACCTCGAGCGTCTCGAACCGGATTTCGGGGTCGTGGGTTTCGGAGTACTGGCTCACGGGCGCTCCACCAGGAGTGCGGTGCCCTGGCCCACGCCCACGCACAGGGTAGCCAGGCCTCGCTGTGCGTCCTCGCGCTCCATGCGGTTCATCAGCGTGACCAGGATGCGGGCGCCGGAGGAGCCGAGCGGGTGGCCCAGGGCGATGGCTCCGCCGTCGGCGTTGACCCGGGACTCGTCCAGGCCGAGCTGGCGCATCACGCCCAGTGACTGGGCGGCGAAGGCCTCGTTGAGCTCGACCGCGCCGACCTCGTCCAGCTTCCACCCGGCGCGGTACAGGACCTTCTGGGTGGCCGGAACCGGACCCAGGCCCATGACCTGAGGGGCGACCCCGGCGGAGGCGGACGCGACGACCCGGGCGCGGGGGGTGAGGTTGTACTTGCGCACGGCCTCGGCGCTGGCCAGGACCAGCGCGGAAGCGCCATCGGAGAGCGAGGAGGAGTTACCGGCGGTGACGATGCCGCCCTGGCGGAAGACCGGGCGGAGCTTACCCAGGCTCTCCATGGTGGAGCCGGAGCGCGGGCCCTCGTCCTCGATGACCTCGTGGGTCTGGCCCTTGCGGCCGTGCACGGTGACCGGGACGATCTCGTCGGCGAAGTGGCCCGCCTCGGCGGCAGCGATGGCGCGCTCGTGGCTGCGCAGTGCGAAGGCGTCGCACTGCTCGCGGGTGAGGCCCTCCAGGCGCGCGACCTCCTCGGCGGTCTCGCCCATGGACAGCGTGTAGCGCAGCTCGTCGGGGGCGGCGCCGTCGGCGACCTTGGCGTCGGCTGCGGCGAAGCGCGGGTTGGTGAAGCGCCAGCCCAGGGAGGTGTCGGCGACCTCGCCCGGCTTGGCCCAGGGGGTGCCGGGCTTGGCCATCACCCAGGGGGCGCGGGTCATGGACTCCACGCCGCCGGCGACGATCACGTCGGCCTCACCGGCGCGGATGGCCTGCGCGGCCGAGGAGACGGCGGTCAGGCCGCTGGCGCACAGCCGGTTGACGGTGTAGCCGGGGACCTTGGGGTCAAGTCCGGCCAGCAGGGCGGCCATGCGGGCCACGTTGCGGTTGTCCTCACCGGCCTGGTTGGCGGCACCGAGGATGACCTCGTCCACGACGTCACCGGGGACTCCGGCGCGGCGGACCACCTCGGACACGACCCGGGCGGCGAGGTCGTCGGGACGGACGGCCGCGAGGGCGCCCCCGTAACGGCCCTGAGGGGTACGCACCCCGTCGACCACGTAGACGTCGCTCACGAACGGCCTCCCATGTTGACTACGGTGGTCTGCGCCACCGTCCAGTGTGAACTCATCGACAAGCCTCCTTGACACGGCATGTCGGAGACTGAGTAAATGCATTAGTAACCGAACGTTCGGTCAGTAAGCAAGTCGGCCCTCCCAGCGGACCGACCGAAGACCCACCTCAGCGCGGCCGCGCCGCCGAACCTCCCAGGCCCCGCAAGCCTGACGGAACACCGCGCACAGTACCCGGAGAGGCCCATGGCAAGCCAGGACACCACCACGCAGTCGGCCGGTACTGCCCTCCAACAGCGTCTGGGACAGGCTCCCGCCCCCGAGTCCCTGGACCCGGCCGAGCGCATGAGTGTCGACGAACTGCGCGCCCTCCAGTTCGAGCGCCTGCGCTGGACCCTGGAGCACGCCTACACGAACGTGCCCCTGTACAAGCGCAAGTTCGACGAGGCCGGTGTGCGCCCCGAGGACCTCAAGACCCTCGAGGACATCGCCCTCTTCCCGCACACCACCAAGGCCGACCTGCGCGACAACTACCCCTTCGGGATGTTCGCGGTCCCCCAGGAGCAGGTCAGCCGTATTCACGCCTCCAGCGGCACCACCGGCAAGCCGACCGTCGTCGGCTACACCCGTGAGGACATCGACACCTGGGCCACCGTCGTGGCCCGTTCGATCCGCGCCGCGGGCGGCCGCCCCGGCCACAAGGTGCACGTCTCCTACGGCTACGGCCTGTTCACCGGCGGCCTGGGCGCCCACTACGGCGCCGAGAAGCTCGGCTGCACGGTCATCCCGGCCTCCGGCGGGCAGACCGCCAAGCAGGTCCAGCTCATCCAGGACTTCCAGCCCGAGATCATCATGATCACGCCCAGCTACATGCTGACCCTGATGGACGAGTTCGAGCGCCAGGGCATCGACCCGCGCACGACCTCCCTGAAGATCGGGATCTTCGGCGCCGAACCCTGGACCGAGAAGATGCGCCTGGAGATCGAGGAGCGCTTCGACATCAACGCCGTGGACATCTACGGCCTCTCCGAGGTCATGGGTCCGGGCGTGGCCAACGAGTGCGTGGAGACCAAGGACGGCCTGCACGTCTGGGAGGACCACTTCTACCCCGAGGTGCTCGACCCCATCACCCAGGACGTGCTGCCCGACGGCGAGAACGGCGAGCTGGTCTTCACCTCGCTGACCAAGCAGGCCATGCCGGTCATCCGCTACCGCACCCGCGACCTGACCACCCTGCGCCCGGGCACCGCCCGCCCGATGCGCCGCATGGACAAGGTCACCGGCCGCAGCGACGACATGATCATCCTGCGCGGGGTCAACGTCTTCCCGACCCAGATCGAGGAGATCGTCCTGGGCCTGGACGGGCTCGCCCCGCACTTCCAGCTGGTGCTCACCAAGGAGGGCCGCCTGGACCGCATGGCCGTGCGCGTGGAGGCCGCCCCGGACTGCACCGCCGACCGCCGCCTGGCCCTGAGCAAGGAGATCACCGCGACGATCAAGGATCGCGTCGGTGTGAGCGTGACCGTGAACGTCGTCGACCCCGAGCAGATCGAGCGCTCGGTCGGCAAGTTCCGCCGCATCATCGACCAGCGCCCCAGGGGCTGACCGAGCCCTTCCCGTCACCGGGCTCAGGTCAGTAACCTAGGCCTTGCGGGCCACCCCGCCGTACTCGGCGACCGGGCGGATGTTGCCGACCTCGGCCGGTTCCGGACGCCACAGCGAGCAGGAGACCACGCCCGGCTCCAACAGCTCCAGGCCGTCGAAGAGAGCCTCGATGCCCGCTGCCGAACGGATGGTGAGCTTGGGGGTGCCCTTCTCGTTCCACGCCGCGGCCACCTGATGCGCGCGTTCGTTGTCGATGTCGTCGGTGGGATGGGAGACCACCAGGTAGCTGCCGGGTGCGAGCGCCCCCAGCAGGCGGTCCAGGACCGAGCGCACCTCGGCGTCGTCAGCCACGAAGTTGACCACGCCCAGCAGCATCAGGGCCACCGGCCGGCTCAGGTCCAGGGTTTTGGCGGCCGCGGCCAGGATGGCGTCGGGGTCGCGCAGATCGGCGTCGACGTAGTCGGTGGCACCCTGCTCGGACCCGGTGAGAAGGGCCCGGGCGTGTGCGAGGACCAGCGGGTCGTTGTCCGCGTACACCACGCGCGCGTCGGCGGCCACCGCCTGGGCGACCTCATGGGTGTTGTTGTGGGTGGGCAGCCCGGTACCGATGTCCAGGAACTGCCGGATCCCCTTCTCCTGGGCCAGGTAGGTGACGGTACGGACCAGGAAGGCGCGGTCGGCGATCGCGTTGTCGACGATCTCGGGGAAGAACGAGCGGATCTGCTCGCCCATTTCCCGGTCGACCGGGTAGTTGTCCTTGCCGCCCAGCCAGTAGTTCCAGATCCTGGCGTTGTGCGGGATGGAGGTGTCGATCTTCGGTTCGGGGATCTCGGGGTTCTCGGGGGGCACGGTCCTGCTTTCCACTGCGGCGCCCGGCTGGTACCGGACGAACTACGGGACCAGTAAACGGACTCCGACCCCGCCCGACAAGTACCAAAACTCCCTTTTATTCGGTCGTCGGAGCCGCCGTGGTCCCGATAGGTTACGGCCGACACGAAATCCGAACCGGGAGGCCCAGGTGAAGCACTCCACCGAGGAGTTCGCCCGCATCGCCGAGCAGGGCACCGTGCTGCGCTGCCAGGTCGGCTCCGGCGTGCACGGCCTCAGCCTCGACGACCAGAACGACCGCGACGAGATGGGCGTGTGCATCGAACCGCCCGAGTACGTCATCGGTCTACGCGCCTTCGAGCAGTACATCTACCGCAGCCAGCCCGAACACACCCGGTCGGGGTTCGGGGACCTGGACCTGACCGTCTACTCACTGCGTAAGTGGACCCGTCTGGCGCTGGAGGGCAACCCCACCGTCCTGCTGCCGCTCTTCGTCCCCGACCACGAGATCGTCACCCTCACCGCCGTCGGCCGCGACCTGCGCGCCAACGCCGAGCGCTTCCTCTCGCGCAGGGCGGGCGAGCGCTTCCTCGGTTACCTGCGCGCCCAGCGCGACCGCATGGCGGGGACCCGCGGCGGCAAGCACACCAACCGCCCCGAACTGGTGGAGCAGCACGGCTTCGACACCAAGTACGCCTACCACATGGTCCGGCTGGGCCTTCAGGGCGTAGAGCTGCTGGAGACCGGAAACCTCACCCTGCCCATGCCCGAACCCGACCGCGCGTGGCTGCTCGCCCTGCGCCGCGGCGAGCACAGCCGCGACGACGCGCTGACCCGGGCCAAGGAGCTGGAGACCCGGCTGGAGGAGCTGTGCCGGACCTCCCACCTGCCTGAGCACCCCGACACCGACTGGGCCAACCGTTGGCTGGTGCAGGCCTATCAACAGTTCTGGAACGAGAGCTGAACCACGCTGGTCAGAGCGGGCACCCGACGCGGCATCGCGGTGACGGCGAGATAGGGTGATCCACCGAAGAGGTACATGCCGCGCCCGAAACTCCGGGTGTCCCGGTGTGCCGGGTGCCGGGGGTAAACGGCCCGCGGTGCCCGGGGGACGAAACAGTGAAGGAAACACCATGGTCGGAACCGTCGCGTTCGTGCTCATGATCATCAGCCTGTCGATGATGATCATCTCCGGTCTCATCGCGGCCGTCGTGAAGACCCGCTAGGGACGGACGTTCCAGCACTGGGTTGACGGGAGCACTGGGCTGACGGGTGCCTGCCGGAGACGGCCACGCACCCGTCACCCACCTCTTTTCCGGTGTCCCGCAGCCGGTCACTCCGGGTCCGGCACCGGCTCCAGGGGCAGCCGGGCGATCTCCGCCCCGTCCCCTCCGGTGATGACAACCTCCCCGCGGCCGATCTCGTAGCGGGTCTGGCCCGCGTCCGCGACGTAGCCCTCGTCCGTGCGCTCAGCGGGCACCACCATCACCTCACCGTTGCCGTCGAGGAACTCCCCGAAGTAGTACAGTTCGCCCGCGCCGTTGTCGCACAGCACGATCCGGTGCCGTTCGGTCTCGAAGGCGTCCACCAGCACCCCCTGATCCGTTCCCGGGACGTGCGCGGCGATCCGCTCCGGGCATTCCCGGTCCCGTTGCTCCCCATCGCCCGGTCCGCTCGCCTCCTCCTCGCTCCCGGGTAACACCCACGCCAGAACCAGCACCACGCCGCCGACCGCGGCCAGCGCCAGCGCCCGCACGCTCCCCTGCGGCCAGCGCGGCGGGGTCCACCGACCGCTGAGCCTGTGGGCGGTTCCGGCCCTCCCGGACACCGTGGGCAGAGGTTCGGTGACACCGGCTCCGGGCTCGGGCCCGGTCCCCACCGGTACCGGCACCGGTTCGGTGTCGGCCTCGGCCTGCCACTCCCACCAACCCATGACCGGTTCGGTCACCGCCCTCGACACCGGTTCGGTCACCGCCGCTTCGGTCCACCCTTCCGGGACCCGCTCGGAGGCCCGCTGGGGCTCCACCGCGGGCACGGTCTCCGGTTCCGGTACCCGTGCCCCGCCGGGGCGGGTCGGCGGCGGCTCCATCACCCGCACCGGTGGGAGTTCGTCCTCCGCCTCGGCAGGTCGCGCGGCGACGGGTTCCTCCGGCAAACCCCCGAACATGTCCTGCGTCGGTGCCAGCAGGTCGCCGCTGCCGGGTTCGGCCCCGCGCGTGCCCAGCTCCCGGAAGGTCTCACACACCATGCACACGTTTTTGGACGGCTCGTTGTAGGCCGCGCACATCCCGCACTGCCAGTTGCCCTCAGCCATGCGCCCGCGTTCCTCCCCACGGTGGCCCGACCGCTCTGCGCACTCACGGTACGACGGGCGCCCACCAACGGCAGCAAAACCAGAAAACATGCAACACCGTCCGCTACGCCCGCACAAGGGGAAAACACTCCCAACCACGACACCACAGCAGCAACGTCTTCGGCCCGACCGGCTTACCGCAGGGCCCGGAGAACCTCACCACCACGGTTATGGCACCGCGTCCCAGGGTGACCGACCCTCGAAGGCATGGACTCCCCCGCCCCGCCTTGGCCGCCCTACCCGGACCTGTTCCAGCCCCCGCGCCCGAACGGGGCCCGTCTGGGCGCGCTCCTGGGGGCCGACCCGCCGCCCGCCCAGATCCACCGCCCCGAGAACGCCGGAATGGCCCGCGCCTGGTACTCCGCTCAGACCCGGGCGGCGATGCACACCCTCGGCCAGCTGATGTCCGTACGCCTGTGGCAGCGCGTGTCCGGTCCTCGGGCCCGCGCACACTGCCCCATGTTGGAGACCCTCGCCCGGGCCTGCGATCCGGTCCGCTCCGCTGAGCGCGACACCCTCTTCACCATCGCCGAGAACGGCTTCGCCGACCTGGGCCGCACGCCCGAGCACGGCATCGTCAGGGTGCTGGCGCGTGCCCGCCAGAACCAGGTCGCCAACCTGGCCCTGTCCCGGGGGCTGAAACCGGCCGATCCGGGCCCGCCCCTGCGCGACCTGGCACTCTGTCTTCGCCTGCTCGGGGTCCAGGCCTGCCTCGCCCAGAACCGCATCGAATGGTGCCCCTGCCTGCGCGCACTCCTCTCCACAGGGCCCCTGCCCGGGGCCCACCGGATCCTGGAGCTGTCCACCCGCTTCAGCCCCCGCTACGGCCTCAGCTCCACCGCCTGAGCCCGAATCCAGCAGGGAAAGGGGGGTGGCAGCGCCGACACCGCGTGGCAGGGTGAGGGGCGGCCCACTCCCCCTGGGTCCGCCCCTGCCCGCGAAGGGATACCCCCATGCTCACCTCCCCCGTCGCCCAGCGCGTCCTGGCTCACCACACCGGCCCGACGCTGGTCGCTGTTCTCATGGTCGGTTCGCTCCTGGCCGCCGCGGCGCCGGCGGCCGCGGAACCGGTCCCCGTCCAGGAGTCAGCGGTGGCCCGCGCCGAGTGGATGGCCGCCGTCCCCGACAGCGCCAACCTGGCGGCGCTGTCCATCCCCGGCACACACGACACCGGGGCCTGGCGCGGCACCGTGTGGTCGCGCACCCAGGACCTGGACCTGACCGGGCAGCTCGACTCCGGTGTGCGCTTCCTCGACGTCCGCACCCGCCACTACCGCGACGCCTTCCCCATCCACCACGGCGCCGAGTACCTGCACCTGAACTTCACCGACGTGGTCACCGGCATCGATGCCTTCCTCGACGCGCACCCGACCGAGACGGTGCTGATGCGCATGAAGAAGGAGCACACCGAAGTCGAGAACACCCGGACCTACGAGGAGACCCTGGACCACTACATCCACGAGAACCCGGACACCCGCGACGTGCTCTCAAAGCGCCTGTGGGTGCCCGAACCGGGCGCGGAGGGGGTTCCGAACCTGGGCGAGGTACGCGGCCGGATCATCATCGTCCAAGACTTCTCCGCCTCCCGCGACTACGGCGTCCACTGGAACGGCCCCGCCCTGGACATCCAGGACGACTACCGGGTGCCCACGCTCTTCGACATCCCCGCCAAGTGGGAGAAGGTCCGTGACCACTTCGACGCGACCGAAGCGGGGCCGGGCGACGTGCTCCACGTCAACCACCTCAGCGGCAGCGGGGCTCCCTGGGCCAACCCGCGCGAGGTCGCCTGGGGCGCACTGGGCATCCGCGGGGTCAACCACCGCGCCGTCGACCACCTGCGTCCCGCGGCGGCGTCCCGGACGGGGGTGGTGGTGATGGACTTCCCCAGCCAGGAGCTGACCGACCTGGTCCTTGCACACAACCCGAGCTGATCCGGATCCCGACCCAGGGGCCGGTTCCGTGCCGGCCGCACCGGTACCGGGGGCCGGGTGCGTCTGTTCCTGGGCTGGTCGAACCGTCACCACTGGGTGCTGCGGACCCTGCAGGAGGCCGCGCCCCCGGGGCTGAGCGCCGACCTCAGACACAGCTGAAGCCGGTGCGGGCCACCCGTCCACCGCGTCCCGCACCGGCGCTCGCGCGGATTCGCGCGGGTCCAGAGTACGGACTCCACCCCAACGCGGGTGAACGGTTCGGCGAAGTTCGCGCGGAACATACGTGACCCCGAAGTCGCTTCACCCCGAAAGTTGGTGATTCAGTAGAGAAAGCACCTTTATGGCGTAGATTCAGTTATTTCGCATGGGTGCGTCCATGGCGGCGAACCACTCCCGGGAGCGCTTGCTCTGGAGCAGCATCAGGACGATCAACGGGAGAACGAACCCCATGTAGGCGGTGCTTTCCCCAGTCAGGACCGCGTTCAGTACCGAGACCAGCCCGCCGCCGCCCACCAGCAGTCGCACCACCAGATGGTTCTTCGTGCCGCCCTTGCCGATCCGCAGCGCCGCCACCAGCAGAAGCACGATCGCGATCAGCCCCAGGACGAAGCTGCGCAGGACGCCGCCGGTGGTCGCCCCCACCGTGGCGAAGGCGGCGTCGGGGCCCTCGGGGTGCAGGAAGGCGCCGATGATGCCGAGCAGGCTCATCACCAACAGGACGCCGGACAGGCCGCAGACCACGAAGAGAATGATCCGTGCGGCGGTCACCACACCGGGCTTCACTGGTGTGCTCTGGTTCGACATCGGGGGATTTCCTGTCCTCGGAGTGGGATGTTACTTCCGGGAGGCTATCTCCCCCCGCCCACGAAGCCCCTGGCCAGGGCAGTGCACAGGCCGATTGTTAACACAGACGTAGCACGGCGCACCCGCGGACGCGGGGACGGGGACGGGGACGATCCCCCGCATCCGACCGGCCCGGTCATGCCCGCGTCATCCTTCCTGCGGACCGGGTTCATCCCCGGCCGCACCGAAGGAATCCCGCGAGGATCACGCTCGTCCGAAGTGGTTCGTACCCGGGTGAGCACAAGGTCCCCGGACACGACGGAGCAAGTCGCGAACAGAACGAACAGGGAGTCATCAGGGGACGTTCCCCCCGCCCAGGTGGGCAGAACCCGCGCCGGACCTTACGGTTCGCATGGGTTCGCTTAACTGACCAGAGATGCTGCGTTGGCCTGGGTCCAGGGTGAGGACGTGGTCGGCCCGGTCGGCGACGGTCCGATCGTGGGTGACCATGACGACGGCCAGGCCCTCCTCCGCGCGCAGGGTGTCGAGGAGGTCCAGGACCCTGTGCGCGCTCGCGGTGTCCAGGGACGAGGTGACCTCGTCGGCCAGGAGGAGCCGGGGGCGTGCGGCCAGGGCGCGGGCGATCGCCACGCGCTGGCGTTGGCCTCCGGAGAGCCGTGTGGGACGGGCGTGGGCGAGGTCGGCGGGCAGACCTACCCGTTCCAACAGTTGGGGGACCTCGGAGCGGGCCTGGGTCCGGGACAGTCCGCGCAGGACCATCGACGGTCGGGCCAGGACCGTGCTGATTCGGTGGGCGGGGTTGAGTGCGCCGGCCGGGTCCTGGGTGATGAATTGGACGGAGCTCAGGGTGTCCTGCGTACGTGCCCGCAGCCGTGGGGGCAGCGGGACCCGGTCGAGGGTCATCGTCCCCGATGCTGAAGGGTGCAGGCCCGCGATGCTCCGGAGCAGGGTCGATTTTCCGCTGCCGGAGGGGCCCAGGATCGCGAGGGCCTCGCCCGGGTGCACCGTCAGGGTGACGTCGTCGATCAGGGGCAGACCGGCCGGGGTGGTGACCCGGAGGTGTTCCAGTTCCAGTACGGGGGCCGCATCGGCGCGGCGGTATGCGACCGCGGGCCCTGCCCGACCGGCTTCGGCGGGGGTTCCCAGGGTGATGTGGTGGTCGGCCACACGGTGGGCGAATTCCCGGTCGTGGGTGATCACCACGGTCGTGCGGCCCGATCGTCCTCTTCGGCCGTCGATGGCCCGGACCACGAGTTCGACCGTGGCGGGGTCCAGGCCGCTGGTGGGTTCGTCCAGCAGGAGGATTTCGGGGTCGGCGACGACGGCACGGGCCAGGGCCACTCTTTGGGCCTGGCCGCCGGAGATCTCGTGCGGGCGCCGGAGCCACAGGGCGTCGGCGTCCAACCCGAGGTCGGTGAGTGCGGCGCGTGCCTTCTGCGTGTTCTCCCCGCGCGGTCCGCGGGGCAGCGCGTCGGCCACGAGGGAGGCCACCGATCGCAGCGGGTGCAGGTCCGACGCGGGGTCCTGGCCGAGGATCCCCACTGCGGCCAGGCGCCAGCGCCGTCCGGCACGGCCCCGGGGAACCGGGGTCCCCCGCCAGCGGACGTGTCCGGAGCGGCGAACCAGTCCCGGAGGCAGGGCGTCGAACGCGGCGAGGAGCGCGCTGGTCTTGCCGCTGCCGGAGGCCCCCATGACCACGGTCACCGCGCCGTCCGGGAGGTGCAGGTCCACCGGCCCGATGATCGGCAGCCCTTCGGTGTTCTCGACCGCCAGGTCCGTCACGTCCAGTCCCTCAGGCATGGTTCGCCTCCTTCTGCGCCTTCCGTCTCGGACGCCGGTCCTCGTGTTCACGGAAGGACAGTTGGGCGGCCAGGGCGAACAGGACCGTGGTGGCGCCGAGGGCGATCGCGGGTGCGGCCACCGCCCACGGGTTGGTCGCGGCCCCAGTCATGTTCTCCCGCAGCATGAGCGCCCAGTCCGGGGCGGGCGGGGTCGCGCCCAGGCCCAGGACACCGAGCGCGGCACAGACCTGGATCGCCACGACCAGGCGCAGTCCCAGGTCGGCGGAGACCAGGCCGCGCATGGCCGGGAACACCTCACGGAGCAGGACCGAGGCCGTGTGCTCACCGCGCAGGAGGGCGGCCTCCACGTACCCGGAGGTACGGATGGTGCGGACGGCGTCGCGGACCACGCGCAGGGTGAGGGGCGCTCCCCCGCACACCGTCGCCACGACGACGGCGGTCTGCCAGGGCAGGGCGATCGCGGCCACCAGGGCCAGCAGCAGGGACGGCAGGGCGAGGAGGAAGTCCGCGCAGGCGGTGAGCAGGCGCGCGAGGGGTCCGCCGGACCATCCCGCGACCAGACCGCCCGCGATGCCGAGGGCGGAGGCGCACAGGGCGGCCGCAACCGAGACGGTCAGCAGCCGCCCTCCCCCGGCCAGGACCCGCGACCACACGTCTCGGCCCAGGGCGTCGGTCCCGAGCAGGTGCGCGGGGTTCGGTGGCTGCCAGGACGCACCGGCCGTGGATGTCGGGTCGTAGGGCGCCAGCCATCCGCCGCCGAGCACCAGGGCCGCGACCGCGGCCAGCGACAACGGCACCAGCAGCCGAATCATGTCGTCCTCCCGCGTGCGGGCTCGGTCAGCGCCGCCACCAGGTCGCCGAGCAGCAGTCCCAGCAGCACGACCGCCGCGGCGAGTACGGCCGTGGCCTGGACCACCGGCAGGTCGCGGGAGGAGATGGCCGAGACCAGGAGCGAGCCCACCCCCGGGTAGCCGAAGAGGGTCTCGACGACGGCCGCGGCCGCGATGAGTCCGCCCGCCACGACCGCTGTGACCCGGACGAAGGGAGCCAGCAGGAAGGGCAGCACGTCCACCAGGGCGATCTGCCAGGAGGGCACACCCCTGCGTCGGGCGTCAGCCACGTGCGGCAGACGCACGGTGTCGGCCACCGCGCCCGCCAGGAGGCTCGCGCCGAAGAACGCGGTGGGCAGCGCCATCGACATCACCGGCAGGAAGAGCAGGTCCGGATGGTGCCAGGGGGTGGCCCCGGGCGGGAGCAGGGAAACCGGCGGCACCAGACCGAGGGCGCCCGAGAACAGCGCGGCCAGGGCGGCGGCCGTGACCGCCATGGGCACCGCGGCACCGCCGGTCAGGACCGCGGTGGAGATCCGGCGCCCGCGCCGTGTCGTGCCCGCCCACCAGGCCAGGGCCAGGGATGCGGGGGCCGCGACCGCCAGAGCCCCGGCCACGAGGGCGAGGGTGGCGGGCAGCCGTTGGGCGAGGGCGTCGGTGACGGGCCGACCGTTGACCAGGGACGTGCCCGGGTCGCCGCTGAGCAGGGCCCCGATCCAGTCCAGGTAGCGCCGCCAGGGCTCGGCGTCCAGCCCCAGGTCCTCCCGCAGGTGGCGTACCTGTTCCTGATCGGCCCCGGGTGAGGCCCGCAGATCAGCGGCGTCCCCGGGCAGGAGTTCGGTGGCGGTGAAGACCGCTGCCGAGACCAGGGCCAGCAGCAGCGCGGCCCTGACCAGGGAGAACAGGAGTGAGGCCCCCGCGGCCGCCCTCGGTGGGTGTGGAGGGGCGGCCGCGGGGGCGGTCTCGGGGCCGGACATCAGCCGGCGGCCTCGACCTGTTCGATGAACAGGCGGTGGAAACCGGGGCCGGTGGGCAGGCCGGTCACACCGGCGGCCAGGTCGATGCCGTCTCCGGTGCCCCAGACCACGTAGCCGCCGTCGTCGGCGACCCGCTGCTGGAGGTCGGCGAGCAGGGCGTGCCGTTCGCCGTCATCGGCGGTGGCCAGGGCTTCGGCGAAGTCGGCGTCCCACTCGGGCTCGTCCCAGCCGGTCTCGTTGACGGGGCCGTCAGCGAGCAGGGCCATCCGGGCGAAGTCCACGAACCCGTTCCCGCCGAGGCTGTTGAGGTAGAACGGCTCGACGTTCCAGACCTGGGCCCAGTAGGTGTCGGGCGGACCGACCTCGATCTGGACGTCGATGCCCGCTTCGGAGAGCTGTTCGGCGGCCAGGGTCGCGGTCTCCTCCATGCCGGGGTAGGAGTTGGTCGCGTGCAGGGTGAGCTCGACCCCGTCCCCGTGGCCGGCCTCCTCCAGCAGTTCCCGGGCGCGGTCCAGGTCGCGCTCGATCGGCTCCGCCTGCGGGGCGAAGGGCTCCTGGGGGTTGAGCAGGTCCGCGCCGGGCTCTCCGTAGCCGAGGAAGACCGTCTCGACGAGCTGCTCCCGATCGAGGGCGAGCTTGACGGCCTCACGCACGCCGGGGTCGTCGAAGGGTTCGGTGCCCAGGTCCATGACCAGCGGGTAGTTCACTCCCCCGGGCCGGGTGACCACCTGGACGGAGTCGTCCTCCTCGTGCTGCTGGGCGCTGGCGGGTGCCACGCTCCCGGCGATGTCCGCCTGTCCCGAGGCCACCGCCTCGGCCCGCGCGCCCGGGTCGGGCAAGGCGCTGATCTGGAGTGTGTCGTAGCCCGGAGCGTCGCCCCACCAGCCGTCGTGCCGGTTCAGGACGGCGGTGGTGTCGTCGTACTCCTCCAGCTGGAACGGTCCGGAGCCGATCACGGGCTCGGTGATGTCGTCGCTGCCCTCGGGCACCACGAAGGTCAGGGAGGCCAGGGCACCGCCCACCTCCGCGTAGGGCTGGTGGGTGGCCAGCTCGACGGTGTGCTCGCCGGTGACGGAGGAGGCCTCCAGGTCGAACGCGGACAGGCGCCCGTTGTTCTCGGCGCCCTTGCCCTGGATACGCTCCAGGGAGAACAGGACGTCGTCGGCGGTGACCGGATCGCCGTCGGAGAAGACGGCGTCGTCGCGCAAGGACACGGTCCAGCGGGTCAGGTCGTCTCCGTCGGGCTCCCAGGACTCGGCCAGGCGGGGCTGGACGGCCCCGTTCTCGTCAGTCACGGTCAGTACGTCGTAGAGCATGGCGAACCGCAGGTAGTCGGATTCGTTGCCGACGCGGCCGTGCGGGTCGTGGGTGGTGGCCGCCGGGGCCCCCACCGCCGCGTAGCGCAGGGTGGTGCCGTCGGCGGAGGCCTGCTCGCCTTCAGCGCCACCGCAGGCGGTGGCCGCCAGGAGCACCGCGAAGGCGCCCGCCAGCAGGGATCGTCGTCTCATCGTTCGGCCTTTCTCGGGGGCGGGGCCGTGGTCGGCACGGTCCCGGAAGAGGTCTCCTGCCCCGGGGGAAGGCGGGTCAGGAGGGTTCGTGGGCGGTGACGGCGCCCGAGGGGCACCAGGCAGGCCTGGGCGGGTTCGCCGGAGGGTTCAGGCACGGGCCGGGTCGTTCTCGTGGTCTTCCGTGGCGGTGGAGGCGGGAGGGGGCATGACGTCCGAAGCGGTCAGGCGCCAGCCGCGGGCGCGTTCGCGGGTCCGAACGAAATCGGCGTGCCGCCCTCCCCGTTCGAGGAGTTCGTCCGGGGCACCGGACTCCACGATGCGGCCCGCTTCCAGGAAGACGACCTGGTCGGCGGCGGCCACGGTGGCGGGGCGGTGGGCGATGACCAGCACGGTCCGCTCCCGGGCGAGTTCGACGGCCGTACGCGTCACCAGCGCCTCGTTCTCGGTGTCCAGGGCCGAGGAGGCCTCGTCCAGGACGATGACCGGCGCGTCCTTGAGCAGGGCCCGGGCGATGGAGACCCGCTGTTTCTGGCCGCCGGACAGCGCGGTTCCGCCTTCCCCGACCCTGGTGTTCCAGCCCTCGGGCAGGTCGGCCAGGACCGTGTCGAGCCCGGACAGCGCGGCCGCCCGGTCGAGTTGTTCCCCGGTGGCGTCGGGGGCGGCCAGGCGCAGGTTCTCAGCGATGGTGGCGTCGAAGAGGTACACGTCCTGGAAGACCAGGGCCACGTGCCGGGAGAGTTCCTCGCTGCCGATGTCACGGACGTCGGCCCCGCCGAGGCGGACCTGCCCGCGGTCGGCGTCGTGGAAGCGGGCCAGCAGGCGGGCCACCGTGGTCTTGCCGGACCCGGAGGGGCCGATCAGGGCGGTGAGGGTTCCGGGTTCGGCGCGCAGGGTGGCCCCGTCCAGTGCCGGGGCGTCGTCCTTGCGGTCGTAGGAGAAGGTGACGTCGTCGAACTCCACGACCGCGCCCTGCGGCAGGACCGGCGACTCCGGTTCGGGGAGGGGTTGGGCGTCCAGGACGGCGTTGATCCGGTCGAGCTGGTTGGTGGCCATGCGCAGGGCGGCGCCCTGATCGGCCGCCGTGGCCAGGGGGTGGGTGAACCGGGCGACCAGTACCAGCAGGGCCACGGCCAGGGCGGGGTCGAGTCCGCCGTCCAGGACGAACACGACCGCGCACACCATGAGCAGCGCGAACATCAACCGGACCGCGAAGGAGTAGGCCAGCATCACCGGGATGATGCGCAGCAGCAGGCGGCGCGCGGCCCCGTGCTCAGCGGTCAGGGCCCGGTCCAGGCTCTGACCGCCCTGTTCGGTGCGGCCGAAGGCTCGCAGCACCGGCTGGGACCTGGCGTACTCCAGCACCCGGGAGGCGGCCTCGTCCGAAACCACGTCCCGGGCGGCGTCGTTGCGGCCCACCGCGTCGTTGGACAGAGTGAAGACCATCCACACCACGGGCAGGCAGGCCGCGGCCGCCAGGGCGATCCGCCAGTCCCAGACGAACAGCACCGACACCGCCACGACGGGGGTGACCACCGCGTCGGCCAGCGGCGGGTAGATGTGCACGGGCACGTTGGTGCTGCGTGAGACCCCGTCGGTGACGACCCGGTTGAGCTCACCGACCCGGTTCCCGGTGAACCAGCCCAGGGGCAGCCGGACCAGGTGTTCCCCGATGCGGTGGTGCAGGCCGCGGGAGATCGCCCCGCCGACCCGGAAGTTGACGAAGAGGCTGAGGGTGCGCAGCAGGGCGTAGACCAGGGTGGCCAGGGCGAGGGCCGCCGCCCAGCCCAGGGCGGCCCGGGGCCCTTCCCGGAGGAGTTCGGTCAGCACGGGCACCAGCAGGGCGAAGACCACCCCCTGCAACACCGATACGGCGGTGGTCAGGGCCAGGCTCCTCTTCACGGGACCGGCCTGTTCCGGACCCAGGGCCCTGAGGAAAGCGCGGATCACTGGTCTGCTCCCGGTACGTCTCGGTGGTGTGCCTGGGATCGTTGTTGTTCCTGGGCCCGCCAGAGTTCGGCATAACGGCCGCCCCGTGCCAGCAGTTCGTCGTGGGTTCCGGTCTCCACCACCCGGCCCTCATCCATGACCGCGATCCGGTCTGCGCCGGTGACGGTGGTCAGGCGGTGGGCCACCACGAGGACCGTGCGGCCGCGGGCGAGTTCGCTGAGCGCGTCCTGGATGGCGGCCTCGGAGACCGGGTCCACGGCCGCAGTAGCCTCGTCCAGGACCAGGACCGGGGTGTCGGCCAGCAGGGCGCGGGCGATGGAGACGCGCTGGGCCTCGCCGCCGGACAGGTCGGCGTCCTCACCGATCACGGAGTCGTAGCCCCGGGGCAGGGCCTCGATCCGGTCGGCGATCTGTGCCGCGCGTGCGGCGGCCTCGATCTCCTCGCGGGTGGCTTCGGGGCGGCCCAGGGCGATGTTGTCGGCGACCGTCTCCCCGAGCAGGCGGACGTCCTGGAGGACGAAGCCGACGCTGCGGTAGGGGTCGGCGATCTCGCGGATGTCGACCCCGCCGACGGTGATCGATCCGGCGTCGGCGTCGTGGAAGCGGGCGAGCAGGGCGGCCAGGGTACTCTTACCTGCTCCCGAGGGACCGACGAGGGCGGTCACGGTGCCCGGTTCCAGGACCAGGTCCACCTCGGTCAGGGCCCGGGGGCTCTCCCCCGCCGTCCCGTCATCGGTGTAGGAGAAGGACACGCCGTCGAAGACCACGCGGGGTTCCAGCGGTGGTGGTTCCTCGCCCTGGTGCAGGGTCGGGGTGTCGAGCAGAGCGGTCACCCGCCCGGCCGCGGCCCCGGCGGCCTGGGTCTGCCGGACCTGGGAGCCGATGGCGTTCATCGGCGCGCACAGGGCCGGTGCCAACAGGGCGAAGGCCACGATCGCCACCGGTTCGGTCCACCCGGCGAAGGCGAAGCCCACCCCCGCGAGCACGGTGACCACGGTGGCCATGGGCGCCGACAGCAGCAGGAAGGATCCGACCGTCACCGGGGTGGTGCTGCGCGACCAGTTCAGGAAGAAGTCGGCGAAGTCGTCGGCGGCGCGGGTGAAGCGCTCGTGGGCGCGCCGGTGGCCGCCGAAGTGCTTGACCACCTGGATGCCGTCCACGAACTCCACGGCGGAGGAGTTGATCCGGTTCATCGCCTCGGCGTACTGGGCCATCTTCGCCATGCCCCCGGCCATGGCCCGGGAGAACAGGAAGATCCCCGCCGCCACCAGCAGGACCGAGACCAGGGCCAGCCGCCAGTCCACGGTGAACAGGTAGACCAGGGCGACCAGCGGCACGGTGACGACCGAGGCCAGGTCGGGCAGGGTGTGCGCGACCAGGGAGTGGACGTCCTCGATGTCGTCGTGCACGGCTTTCTTGACCCGGCCCGACCCGCGGCCGGTGAACCAGCCCAGAGGTACCCGGGACATGCGGTGAGCCAGGGCGCGGCGGACCGACAGCTGCATGTCGTTGTCGGCCAGGTGGCCGACCAGGGTGGAGGCTGTGCCCGCGGCCAGCGCGGCGACTGACGCGCCCACGGCGATGCCGACGAGAAGCCACACGCGGGAGGTGTCGACCACGCCGTCGGCGAGCAGCACGCGGGCCAGTTCGACCAGGCAGATCAGCGGGACGAGCCCCAGCGCCGAGGCGAGTCCCTGGAGCACCACCGCGGTCCGGACCCGACCCTTGATGGGTCGGAGCAGGGTCTGCAACGGCGAGGGCGACTGCTCGGGTGTCTTCGGCCGGGCCTCAGCGGTGGGTGCGGTCTGTGTCCGACTCATGTGACCAGCACCCCGATCTCCGGGGCGGCCTCGTGCCCGCCGCCGGGCAGGCGGTCGGCCGGACGCCGCGAGGGCTCCCGGCGCTCCGCACGGGGGGTGTGCCCGGCAACGCCGAAGGGCGCCGCCGCGATGGAGTCGGGTAGCGGGATCTCCCGCGCGGGTTCGGGCAGGACGGTGACCCGACAGCGCAGGTCGGGGTCGGAGAACTCGGCATCCGGGGAGTAGTAGTCGATGGCTGGAATCGTGTCCTCCACAAGAGGGAAGGTGTGGGTTCGCGTGCGCGCGGCTCGAACGTGATCGGTCAGGGGGTGCTGGGCCAGGCCCCTGAGTCGTGGGCCAGGGAGGGGTCGACCCGGTTGGCCAGGGCTGGGACCGCCTGTTGCCGTTGGGGGGAGAGGTAGGAGTGGTCGCCGGGGACCTCGACGATGTCCAGGTCGCCCAGGACCAGGCGCTCCCCGTAGGAGCTGAGCGCTTTCGCGACGTCCATGCGTCGGTGGGCGGGCTCCTCCTCCCTGATCCTCGCCAGGGCCTGTTCGACCCCGTCAGCGCTCAGGTCGCGCAGGTCCCGCATGGTGACCGTCGGCTTGGCTCCGGCGGGTTCGACTCGTTGGTGACCGTGGTCGAAGCGGACCCTGAGCACGGGGTGGCGGTCCGCCACGGCCCGAAGGGCCTCCGCCAGACGATCAGGATCGCTCCCAGAACCGTCGAACCCGGTGGAGAAGTCGGTGGAGAAGTGGACCGCCACCACGCCGAGGGGTGGGCCGTCCTGTCTCCCGTTTCCGTAGGCGTGCTGCAGGGTCGCCAGCGGAAACGGCTCCCCCGCGTCCTGGTGCCGGACGGTCGCCGGGCCGGCTTCGTTC
Organism: Nocardiopsis valliformis DSM 45023; assembly: GCF_000340985.1. Lineage (NCBI taxonomy): Bacteria > Bacillati > Actinomycetota > Actinomycetes > Streptosporangiales > Nocardiopsidaceae > Nocardiopsis > Nocardiopsis valliformis. The sequence goes on along the minus strand of NZ_ANAZ01000035.1, from coordinate 9,709 downwards.
GTCACTGAGCCGCGCACCCCCTGGATCACCTTGGACCCGAAAACAATAATGAAAACCGTTTTCATTGTCGACATGTCCATGTATAGCACCGGAGGAAGCACAGGGGCGACCCCAGACCCCGCGAAGGGAGGGCGCTGGACGCAGGAGGCCGGGCCCACCATCCAGGCGAGCGCCCACCCACAAGCCCACGGGCTTCAGCCGTGGGGAGTTGACAGACAACGCGGACAGACACCGGTCAGTTCGAAGGTGTGGTCGACCTGATCGAAATCACTCATGCCCTGGATCTTCTCCACGACTTCCGTGATTTCGGCGACCTGATCGATCTCCTCCACCTCACCGCAGACCCGGCAGAACAGGTGGTAGTGGCGGACGGGTGTCCTGCACCGCCGGTAGAGACGCTCCCCCTCCGGAGACTGGATCGTGTCCAGCACTCCCTCCTGGGACATCCGGTGGACCGTGCGGTAGATGGTGGACAGGCTCGGCGGGCCAGAGGCGGAGGGGTTCGACCGATCCAGGTCCCGGAGGATCTCCCGACAGCTGCGAAAGCGGGAACCACGACCCAGAACCCTGAGCACGGCATCGTCGTACTTGGGTGTGTTGGCCATATCAGCCGACTGCCCGATGGGGGATCACCGGCGACAAGGGGCCAACTCGGCGTTGGCATCGCCCTACGTACACGAGGAGGACTCCTGGGGGGACACGACTCGGGTAGATGAAAATGATTATCAGTACCGTAACATGCCCGCAGCCACCCCGCCCGCCCCCACCCGGGATGCACCGGCCACCGACGGGGTCGTGTAAAGTACGGAAACGATTTTCATTTTCAATATTGAGAAGACACCACGGAGAGGAGCATGCGATGCGCATCGCACTGGTCACCGGTCTGCACGCGGCCGCGCGACGTCAGGCCGTGAACGACCTGCTGGCCGCGGTTCCGCGTTCCATCAGCGTGCATCACGACATGGAGGACATCGGTGACGGAGCGGTCCACCGTGTGGTGCGCGACTGCTCAGGCCCCCTGGAAAGCGAGCAGGTGCACCTCGACCACGCCTGTGCCTCCTGCACTCTGCGCGAGGACCTCATCCCCTTCCTCCTGCGCACCGCGGACGCCGGCCGACACGACCTGTGCGTGGTGGAGTCCTGGGACGGGGTGGAACCCCGGCTGATCGCCGAGAACATCGCCGCGCAGGACAGGCTGCGCCTGGCCACCGTCGCCACGGCCGTCGATCTCGCCCATCTGACCGCGGACCTGGGTGGTAACGACGATCTGAGCGACCGCGAACTGGACATCGCCCAGGACGACTCCCGCACGGTCGCCGAGGTCCTCAACCGGCAGCTGGAGTACCCGAACGTGATCGTCCTGCACGGTTCGGGATCTGACCGTCACGCACGGGCCCTGCTCGGGCAGCTCAACCCCACGGCCGTGATCGTCCGTTCCGGCTCGGACCTCCAGGGCTTTCTCGACGGGCGTTTCGAGCCCGAGTCAGCTCACGCCCGGATCAACCCGGCCTGGGCACAGTACGCGGACCACGCCGAGAAACAGGGTGTACGGACGGTGACCTGGACCAGGACCCGACCGATGCACCCCGAGCGGCTCGCCGAGGCGCTGGAGGAGATCGTCGCCATGAGTCTGCGCGGCAGGGGCAGGTTCTGGCTGGCCAGTCAGCCCGACACCCTCCTGGTGTGGGACTCCCACCAGGACCTGCTCATGGTGGAAAACGGCGGCCCCTGGATGGCCGCGCTCCCCGACGCGGCCATGGACCTGGTCTCCCAGACCCGACGGTCCTCCGCCCTCCTGGACTGGGACCCGGTGGTGGGCGACCGCCGCCAACACCTGGCGTTCACCGGGGTCGGCATGGACACCGGAGCCCTGCTGACTCTGCTGGAGTCGTGCCTGGTCACCGAGGCAGAGTCAGGCCAGGACTTCCACAACGACCCCTTTGCCGAGTTCTCAGAAAAATGAACTCGACCGCCCGCGACGAACAGCACGGGATCGTCGTCGACCGCTACGCCGAGTGCTCGTCCCAGTGGTCGTCGTGCTTGCGGTGAAGGTGCCCATCGTGCACGTAGTCCACGTGGTCCTCGTGCGGCACGGCCACGTGCCCGCAGCCCTCACCGTGTGCGTGCGCGTGGTCCTCGTGTACGGCGTGCCCTTCGGTGGGGCACTCGTCCCAGTGGTCGTCGTGGACGCGGTGAAGGTGCCCGTCGTGCACGTAGTCCACGTGGCCCTGGTGGGGCACCGAAACGTGCCCACAGCCCTCGCCGTGCTGATGCGTGTGGCCCTCATGGGCCAGATGTGCAGTAGCCATGTTCTCCCCCAGGTACATGCCCAGCTCACTGATTCCGCGAACAGTACCAACGTAACCACTGGTCACAGCCGCCTTCAAGGAACACCGGTGACCAAATCCCCCACCGAGAACCGGAGGTAGGCCCATGAACGGTGACCGTCGGCCCCGCGCCGTGCTCGTCCTGGGCACCCATGAGGGCGCCCGACGACGCCTCGCGCGATCCCTGACGGAAGCGGTACCGGGTACGGAACTGCACCGCCTCGAAGCCGGAGCGCCTCAGACTCCGCGGAGATTTCCGGTACAGAGCCCGAACCCTCACGGTTCCCGTTCCCTCCACCAGGTGTTCGACGCCCCCGCAGATGTCGAGCCGCACACAGCGGTCGAAACGCTCCTGGAACACCACCCCGAACTCCACCTCTGCGCCGTGGTCACGGCGGTCGACGCCCGATTGCTCGTCCCCGACCTGCTGAGCGGCGAGACGGCTTTCTCCGCCGGGCTGGCCGGCTCCGCAAGCGATCCGCGCACCCTGGGCGACGTACTGCTGCGCCAGATCGACCTCTCCGACCACGTGGCCGTGGTCAGGGGCACGGCAACCACCGCCCAGGTCCGTGTGTGCCGGTCCCTGGTCACCCACCTGAACCCGGCGGCCGGCGTTGTCTCTGACACCACCGGAGAACACCCGCCGACGCTGTTCCGCGGCAGCTTCGACTTCGCGGCGGCGCTCCACCGCGTCCTGCCCTCCTTCCCTCCCCCGCCACCGTCGGACCCGGCTGAGGACGGAGCCGCACAGACCGCCGTTTGGCGCCGGTTCCACCCGCTGCACCCCGGCCGGTTCTTCGAGGTCCTGGACGAGATGACCGCCACCAGCCTGCGCAGCCGAGGACGCCTGTGGCTGGCCGGACGGCCCGACACCATGGTCGTGTGGGAGGCCAACGGCACCTCACTGTCCCTGGAACCCGGCGGGCCGTGGACGGCAGCACTCCCGGCGCGAAACCGCCACCTCGTGACCGGTTTCCGGCCTCCCGCCACCGCGTTCGACTGGCGCCCCGGCACCGGTGACCGGTGCCAGCACCTGGCCTTCACCGGCCTGGGTCTGGACACCGGCCGCCTCTTCCCCCTCCTGGACTCCTGTCTTCTCGACCCGGCCGAGGAACAGGAGTGGGAGGCTGCCGGCCCGCCACCCGATGACCCCTTCCAGCCGTTCTTCGCCCACGAACACCGACCGGACGGATGAGCACCCGCCCCCGGCCGCTCACCGAGTACCGAGTTCCACCGAGGAGACACGCATTGACTGGATACGACGACCCCTACGACCGCTCCGGCCAGTTCATCGACCTGATGATCGCCGGGTGGTGGGAACACCACGCGGCGACGGTCGCCGACGCCCTGCGGGAACTGCCGACCGACGCCGGACCGGTGGTCGACGCCGGCGCCGGGGGCGGCCTGGGAACACGGCTCATCGCCCGCACACTCGCGGCAGCACAGGTCCTGGCGATCGAACCGTCGCTTCCCCTGCGGTCGGTACTGCTGTCACGGGTCTTCGAGGATCCGGATCTGCGGCCCCGGGTGACCGTGGACGGTGACGACCTGCTCTCGGCCCGCCTGCCGGACCGGATCGGCGGCCTGGTGGCGGCCAACCTCATCGGCCACTTCAGCCCGCACGAGCGGGACCGGCTCTGGGAGGACCTGGCAACCCGCCTCGCTCCGGGAGCGTTCGCCCTGCTCAACCTGCCCGCACCGGTCGAACCGGAGCACGTCGAGCGCACCAGGATGTCCGAGCTCCGCGTCGGGGAGCGCTCCTACGTCGGCTGGGCCGGGGCGGTACCGGCCGGTACCGAACAGATCGCCTGGCACATGACCTACGAGGTCAACGAAGGCGACCGGCTCATCAGCCGTGACGAGGTCCACTACGACTGGTGGACGGTCAACGAACAGACCCTGCGCGCCGAAGCCACGCCACACGGCCTGAGCGTCGTCCCGCACGGCCCGACCGAAGCAGGACTGTTCAAGGTCCTCCGAGAAGAGAAGTAGAGATGTCCACCTCCACGAGCACGCTTAGCGGCGCATCCGCCACCACACCCGTTGACGCACCCGCACTCCCGGTGACCGTACTCTCCGGTTTCCTGGGTGCGGGCAAGACCACCCTGCTCAACCACCTGCTGCACCGCTTGGACGGCCTGCGGGTGGCGGTGATCGTCAACGACATGAGCGAGATCAACATCGACGCCGACCTGGTCAGGGGTGAAGGCCACCTGACCCGGACCGACGAGCGCCTGGTGGAGATGACCAACGGATGCATCTGCTGCACCCTGCGCGACGACCTGCTGGAGGAGGTCGCCGAGCTCGCCCGCCAGGGCCGCTTCGACCACCTGATCATCGAGTCCAGCGGTATCTCCGAACCCATGCCCGTCGCGGCCACCTTCGCCGTCCCGGACGCGGACGGGAACCCCCTGCTCCAGGGGGCGCGTCTGGACACCATGGTCTCGGTGGTCGACGCCGCCGGGTTCCTGAGCGAGCTCGGCGCCGGGGACGACCTGGTCGAACGCGGCCTGGACGCCTACGAGGACGACGAACGCACCGTCAGCGACCTGCTGGTGGACCAGGTGGAGTTCGCCGACCTCATCCTGGTCAACAAGATCGACCTGGTCGCGCCGGAGCAGGCCGACCACGTGGAGGCCGCCGTGCGCCGCCTCAACCCCCTGGCGCGCGTCCTGCGGATCGAACACGGTCGGGTGGACCCGGTCGAACTCGTCGGCGCCGACCGCTTCGACCTGGAGCGGGCCTCGCGCGCGCCCGGGTGGGTGAACGAGCTCAACGGCGACCACGTGCCCGAGACCGAGGAGTACGGGATCTCCAGCCTGGTGTTCCGGGCGGAACGCCCCTTCCACCCGCAGCGGCTCTGGGACTTGCTCTCCTCGGGTTTCGAAAAGAGTGACTTCGGCACGATCCTGCGCACCAAGGGGTTCTTCTGGCTGGCCACCCGGCCGAGGATGACCGGACTGTGGTCCCAGGCCGGACCGGTGGCCCGGTTCGAGCCCGCCGGAGTCTGGGACCCCGCCGACGGCCTCGCCCTCGGCTACTCCGCCGAGGACCTCGAAGGCAGCGAGACCGTGGAACCCCGGCAGGAGCTGGTGTTCATCGGCACGGAACTGCGCCATGAGGCACTGAAGTCGGCACTGGACTCCTGTCTGCTGACCGACGACGAGTTCCACACCCCCTGGGAACATCTGGCCGACCCCTTCCCCGAGTGGGACGTGCGGGGCATGCACGCCCACCACGAGCACCCTTGACACCCACGGGAGCATCCCCTGACGGACACACCGGGCGTGGATGGGCGATAGCCGTCCGGCGGGACCGGCTGCGAGATCGGCCTCGTTCCCGCCGAACAGCCCGTCCTGCGGTAGCCAATCCGCGTATATCAGTCTGACCACGCGTCGTGCATGACACGCGAGTCGCATGGTCTTCTCCCACCGGTCTTACACAGCACCTGTCGTACCTGATGACAGGCCACCTGCGGTGGTGGCGGGGCCAGGAACATCACCGCTGTTCAGGGCTGTGCTCTTGACAAAAAGACCCTACATATCAGGTGTACCGACCACAGAGGTTAAGTACAGCCCGGCAGTGATTTGACAGCAAGAGAGGGCCTCCGACATAGGTGTGGATTGTCTAGATCAACACCTGAAGTAGGTCAGGAGGCCCTCCGTGGCCCACATTACCCGTGCCAATGCCCGTCTCACACCCGCCGGACGTCTGGCGTTGGCCCGCTGCGCGGTCGAAGACGGACGGACACTACGCGGATCCGCCGAACGCTTCCAGTACAGCGTGAACACCACTTAACGCTGGGCCGACCGTTACCGGCCGACCTACAGAACCGGCCGACCTACAGAGAGCTGCTGACCGACGAGAAGAAGGAACACGCCACCGGCTTCTGGAAGTGTGCCCACGCCTACTTCGCCTCGGCCGGAATCACGGTGGAGCGGGTACTGACCGACAACGGGGCCTGCTATCGCTCACGCCCCTGGCGGGACCTGCTCGCGGACCAGGGCGTCAAACACAAGCGCACCCGCCCCTAACGGACCCAGAACAACGGCAAGGTCGAGCGGTTCAACTGGACCCTGGTCGACGAATGGGCCTACGCCCGCCCCTACACCAGCGAGTGCAAGAAGCGGGAGGCGTTCACCGAATGACTGCACGAGTACAATCACCACCGGTTCCACACCGCGATCAGCGGCCCTCTCATCTCCCGCGTACTGTTTCGTGCCGGCTTCCTTAGAGCCTCCATCACACTCGGCACGAAACAGGTCCCGGAACAGCCCCGGGCTCAGTCGAGAAGATCAGCCAATCGGCCCCCGTGCCGCCAGCGACGGCACCACGTCGACCGGGAACCTGCCACCCCAGGCTCAGCGGTGGCCCGCCCCGTGAGTGACGGGAGGCGATCCCGACACGCATCACCCTTATTACCCGCGACGGGCCCGATTGGCCACATACGGCCACCCTCCCCTGTAACTACCCGTGAACCTGTATAAGCTCTGCGATCGTGAATCCCCCAACCCCTTTCACTTCCAGGAGGCCGTGGTGGAACTGCGCCTTTCCGATGCCGTTCAGACCCTGCGCGACGAACTCAACCAGGCCGCCGAACAGGCCAAGGACCAGGATCTGACCTTCAGGGTCGGCCCGATCCAGATGGAGTTCGAGATCCAGTTCCGCGCCGACGCCAAGGCCAAGGCAGGATTTGCGGCCTGGATCGCCACCGGGGAGGTCGAGGCCGGAGCGGGACGCACCAGCACCCACAAGGTCGCGTTCACCCTCGCCCCGCACAATGCCGACCACCCCACCGGTGATGTGGCGATCAACAGCGCTCGGGAGCACAGCAACCCCGAACCCGTCGCCCCTCCTCCGTTCACCCGCTGAGACCCCGCACCCTTTGTTTGTGACCGGAGAACCTGTTGGACACCGCTCAGCGCATCACCCGCATCACCACTTCCACCAGCAGCGGCTCGGGGTACGTGATCGCCCCACGCCTAGTACTGACCAGCGCCCACCTGGTCCCCGAAGCCGGCGGCCGAGTGCAGGTGCATACAGCCACCGACCACCAGCCGCACACCGGGCGCGTGGTCTGGCGCGGCACCCCGAAGGGGCACGACGACGCCGCCCTGGTCCACGTCACCGACCCGGGTTGGAGCCAGCGATCAGTGATCACCCGATGGGGGCGGCTGGTCACCACCACCCCCCACACCCCGTGTGAGGTGTGGGGTTTTCCCGACCTGGTGCAACGCCCCGGTCGGGCCGCGGAGACAGCGCAACTGGTGGGCACGGTGGCCCCGGGCAACCACTTCGTCAACCACCGGCACGTGATGGACCTGAGCGCCCACCCACCTCGCTGGCACCCCCACGAGGTACAACAACAGGAACAGGCCGGGCAGCGGCGTTCGCTGTGGGCGGGCCTGTCCGGGGCCGCGATGCGCTGCGGCGAAGGCCGACTGCTCATGGGCGTGGTGGCCGCCGACCTCGAACACCGGGACCACGCCGCTCTGGAGATCGTTCCCGCCTACGTCCTGCACCACGACCCGGTCTTCAGGGCGGTGCTGGCCGAACACGGCGCACCTCTGGTGTTGGAGCCGGTGGAGCTCGCCCATCTGTCCCACACCCCGCACGCACACCACCACCCCTCCCCAGCCGCACTGCTGGCGGCCGACCGACAGGTGGTGGCCTTCCACGGCCGCGAGGACACCATGCGGACCCTGCTGGAGTGGTGTGACAGCGACAAACCCCTCACAGCGATGGTGGTGCACGGGCCCGGTGGGCAGGGCAAGACCCGCCTAGCCCACGAACTCACCACACGCCTGGCCAGCCCCGACGCCCGAGGGCGAAGGTGGGCCACCCTGTGGCTCAAGGAGAGCGCCACCGCTGAGGAACTAGGCCCGGTCAAGGACACCACGGCCCCTGTGTTGTTGGTGGTGGACTATGCCGAGACCCGCACCACACAGCTCATCCGTCTACTCGAGCTGTGCGACCGGCCCCCGGACAGTCCCCCCGTCCGGCTATTGCTGTTGGTGCGCACCGTGGGCGAGTGGTGGGAGCAGGTCAACACGGCCACCAGCCACCTGCTGGCCGATATCGCCCAACAACTCCCGCTGCCACCGCTGGCGCCCCGCACCACCGAGCGCGACCAGGAATACCGCACCGCCCTGGGCCACCTCGCCGGCGCACTGCCGACGGCCCGCGCACCCCAACCGGCCGACTGGGTCCAGGTCGCGGCCGACCTGGCCGATCCGGATCTGTCGGGCCCCGAGTGGGAGACCGTTCTGAGCGTGCACATGCGGGCACTGGCCGACCTCCTGGACTCCACGAAGTCCGCCACCTCCGTCACCACCGACAGTGCGGTGGAGGGGCGGGTGCTGGCCCACGAATACCGTTACTGGGAGCAGACCGCCAGCGCCTACGGCCTGACCGACGCCGACCTCGCGCAACCGCTGCGGGACGTGTTGGCCCTGGTCTTCACCCTCGCCCCCGCCAGCGTCGAGGAAGCAGACGAACTCCTGGGAAACGCGGCGGTGTTGGAGGGTCAGACCACCGCCCGCAAACACCAAATTCGCATGTGGATCAGTGGCCTGTACCCCACGGACGGGGAGCGGATGTGGGGGTACCTACAACCCGACCGGCTGTTGGAGTACTTCCTGGGCCAACGCCTCCAACGTAACCCCAAGCTGTTCACCCCCCACCTACACACCATCACCCGCACCCACGCCGAACGCCTGGTCACCCTCTACGCACGTGCCGCCGCCCACCCCGCCATGCCCTCCGTGGCAGGACACCTGACCACAATGTGCGCGGACAGGGTGGATGTGTTGGGTTCTGCCATCATCGAGGTAGCCACCCAGGTAGAGAGCCCCGATCCTCTCATCCAAGCGCTGGAAGATGTCACAGGAGATCCGGATACCTCCCACTCGGTCCTCGGATATCTCAGTGATGCCCTTCCTCCGTCCAGCCTTCGGCTGGGGGTATGGGCCGAGCGGTTGACGGCGCGTCTGGTTGGAGTACATCGAGGGCTAGCAGCGCAGAACCCCGACGCCTACTTGTCCAACCTCGCCGGATCCTTGAATAATCAAGCCCTCCAACTACGTAACTTGGGGCGGGTTGAGGAAGCGCTTGAGGCAGGCACTGAAGCCGTTGAGCACTACCGATCTCTGGCCAAGCAGCACCCCGACACCCACCTGTCCGACCTCGCGCTTGCTCTGAACACCCGGGCTCTCATCCTGCATGCTTTGGACCAGGACGAGGAAGCGTTCGAGGCAGGCACTGAAGCCGTTGAGCACTACCGATCTCTGGCCAAGCAGCACCCCGACACCCACCTGTCCGACCTCGCGCTTGCTCTGAACACCCGGGCTCTCATCCTGCATGCTTTGGACCAGGACGAGGAA
>NZ_ANAZ01000034.1:0-10076 GCF_000340985.1 Nocardiopsis valliformis DSM 45023 | reverse complement strand
GCGTTCGAGGCAGGCACTGAAGCCGTTGAGCACTACCGATCTCTGGCCAAGCAGCACCCCGACACCCACCTGTCCGACCTCGCGCTTGCTCTGAACACCCGGGCTCTCATCTTGCGTGCTTTGGACCAGGACGAGGAAGCGTTCGAGGCAGGCACTGAAGTCGTTGAGCACTACCGATCTCTGGCCAAGCAGCACCCCGACACCTACCTCTCCGAACTCGCCATGTCCCTGGCCAACCAAGCCACCTATCTGAATGCTCTGGAGCGGGTTGAGGAAGCGCTTGAGGCAGGCACTGAAGCCGTTGAGCACTACCGGTCTCTGGCCAAGCAGCACCCCGACGCCCACCTGTCCAACCTCGCTCTTTCCCTACATAATCAAGCCAACCATCTGAGTTTTCTGGGGCGGAACGAAGAAGCGTTGGAGGCCACCACCGAAGCTGTAGTTATCATCCGCGCCTTGCCGGAGCAATACCTCGACGCCCACCTGTCCAATTTCGCAGACTTTCTACACAACCATGTCAGAATCCTGAATCTACTGGGACGTTTCTCAGAAGCTCTGGAGGTGATGGTCGAAGCCGTCAGTGTTCGCCGCTCCCTGGCCGACCCGAAACGGGACCAAGAAGCCCTGGAGGCCATTACCCAAACCGTCCACCAGTACGAGGTACTGGCTGAGCAGCGCCCGGACGTCTACCTGCCTGACCTTGCGGCGTCCCTGCATGACCAAGCCGGTCGTCTGGGAGATCTGGTCCGGGCTGAGGAAGCTCTGGAAGCGATTGCCAAGGCGGTCAGCATCCGCCGCATCCTGGCTGAGCAGCGCCCGGACGTCTACCTGCCTGACCTTGCGGCGTCCCTGCATGACCAAGCCGGTCGACTAAGAATTCTGATGCGGGCCGAGGAAGGGCTCGAAGTCATCATCGAAGCCGCCGGGATACGCGCCGACCTGGCGGATCAGCACCCTGATGCCCACCTGTCCGACTTTTCTGACTCCCTGAGCAGCCTAGGCGGACTCCTGGTCGCTCTGGGGCGTCATACGGAATCTTTCGAGATCTTCGAGGAAGCTACCCGAATCCGATTGGAGTTGGCTCGTAACCCCCCGAACAACTCCGGGTGATGTGTCTTGACTTGGCGGACGGCACATCCCCTCATCGCACGACTGATTCGTGCCGGTTGCGATGGATTTTCTGGTGTGTCCTGAGTTTGGTGGAGCCGTGTTTCTGGATTCTCAGGCCACGGTGCTCGATTTCCTTTTTTCAAACTCTACGAGTGCCAGCCAGCCGATCGCCGCGTGCTGGCGTTGACGGTTGCGTGTGAAGGCCGGGTGGGTGCCGAGCTGGGGTTTGCAGTGCGGCACCACCCGGTGGGTACCCCGTAGCCGACCATCTCGCACAGCAAGGCGATCGCGAAGTTGTCCGCCAGCCCTTGGGCGAACTTGTTCGTGGAGTTGAAGGTCAGCAGACAGGCCAACACGACATCGGCGGGCGGCAATGGCTTGCCCAGGCCAGGCATCCGGAACGCCACCCGGACCGGTTCAACCGTCAGGTCGGCGAGCTGGTCCTGGTCGTGGAAGTCCGTGCCTGCGGGGGTGGACAACATAATGACGTGCCAGCCGTGACTGTGCAGGGCCCGGGCAAGCTCGGTCACCTCTTCCGGCGCGGGGGCTCCGGACAACACCAGGTACAGGGGTCTCGGCATGAGCCAGGGTCTAGATGAATGATTCCGGTGTCGTTAGTGGTCGCAGGCGACCAAGGACCGTTTGACCGGTGTGCGGGTCTGCCAGTTGTGCCAGATCGCCCGCTGCCAGGGCGAGCAAGCGCTGGGCCGTGCGAGCGAACACCCCAGCCGGGGTGCGGCCCGCGTGGGACTCCAGGCTGAGCTGTCCCTTGAGGGTGTCGATGACCGCCTCGATCCACTGGCGGCACCGGGCCAGCTTGCCGTGGCGGGGCTTCTCGTCCTTGCGGTCGGGTCTGACCAGGTGGCATCGCAGCTCCTGGGCGATGAAGCGCTCGAAGTCCCGCCCGGCGAAGCCTTTGTCGGCGAGGATCACCTGCCCGGCCCTCACCAGGTGGTGGTCCCGTCTGAGCAGGGCCTCCACGACCTCGCGCTCTCCGATCTTGGGGCTGGCCAGGCACCACGTGATGGGCATCCCCTCGGCGGTGGTGACCAGGTAGAGGCGAAACCCCCAGAAAAACCGGGAGTGGGAGCGGCAGTACCCGTATCCGGCGTCCCCGGCCAGGTCCGAGCGTTTGACGGTCTCGCGCGAGGCCGCGCACGGCAGCGGGGTGGAATCGATCAGCCGCAGCTGGTCGTCCCATGTGGGCACCTGTCGGGCCAGAGCCTGGGTGAGGCGAGCGATCAGGGGTCCGGCGGCGTTGAATCGCTTGAGGAAGCCGCTCTGCTGGGGATGTAGGGGAACAGGTGGCCCAGCCGGGTGTGGGCGAAGCGCAGCCAGTGCCGCATCGAGGGGAAGCCGAGCAGGACCTGGGCGATGGCCAGGCACAGCAGTTCGGAGTCGGACAGCCGCGGTGGGCGGCCGATGCGGCGGGGTTCGATGACGTGGTCGTCGCAGAAGGCGTAGAGTGCGGTCAGAAGGGTGTCCAGGTCTCGTCTCACAACAAGACCTTCGGGCACCCTTCGTCATGCCCGCAACCAGTTCAGACATCGGAATCACTCATCTAGTGGGAGGCCCCGACTCCCGTGCCCCAGTGGGAGATTTTTGGAGACAGTGACCTCCCACAACCGCTCTGAACCGCTTCGCACCGCTCTGAAGCGCCCTCGGTGAAACCTCCAGTCGCAAAACCGAGCGGGTGTCGGAAGCGGTGACGGCACGTCCTGGGGCGCGGAGCCACCGGCTCTCCACCGAGCCTGCCGCGGGCATGATCGGATGACCGGGAACGCCCGCTGCGCAGGACTTTCGGGACATAGGGGGCGGGTATCGGCGTTCACTGGGTGAGTCCGGCCCGGTTTCCCTAGTCTCGCTCGGAAAGATCCCAAGGAGACTCGATGCCCGGCCCCCTGGAGCAACGCCTTTCGCCCAACGCGTACCGGAACCTGGTCCTGCTCGCCCTGGTCACGCTCTCCGGCCACCGGAACTCCCCCGGCCTGCTGGAGGACGCGCACCGGCTGGTGACCGGGGCGCTTCCGCGCGGACGCCGCCACCCCCGCCCCCACGAGTATGTGAGGGTCCGCCGCCGGGTGCTGCGCCGCTCGCTCTTGCCCCGGAGCTGGCACCCGCGCGGTCAGGCGGGGATGCGGGTCTCCCCGGTGGACGGGACCGGCGGGGAGGTCCGCGCGCTGGAGGCTCTGGACGGTCTGGACTCCCCTGCCCGCGCGGCCTACGCCCTGATGCGGATGGAGTCTCTGGACGCCGAGGCCGCGACCGCACTGCTCGCCTCGGTGGGGGTCCGTGAGGCCGCCACCGCCGTGGAGCGGGCCCGGGAGGTTCCGGCCACCCTGCGCCTGCCCGACCCCACGGTGGTGCGGGTCAGCGGCCGGGGGTCGCTGATGCACCGCCGCGGCCTGGTCGCCGCGGCGGGTGTCCTGGTGCTGGCGGTGGCCGCCCTGGGGTTGACCGGGGCCGGTACCAGTGGCGGGACGGGCGTCACCACGTTCACCGCTCCCCCGCCCCGGCTGGCCGGGGCGGGGGCCCCGGATTCCTGGCGGGAGAGCTTCCGCCTGGACCTGACCGCCTGGCACCCGCGGGGCGAGGCGGTCGAGGACGATGCCCTGGTCCGGCGATCCCTGGCCGCCTGGACCGAGCAGGAGGGCCACGGCACGGGCCGTGCACCCAGCGCGCCCGCGCTGCTGTTCGCCGGTGAGGTCGCCGACCGGGACGTGGTGCTGCTGCACGACGGCCCCCGGGTGGCCCGCTACACCCGCGAGGGCGGCGAGGAGCGGGTCGAGGTGTTCGCCGAACCCGGCAACGGGGTGGCCAACTGGCCCGCCCTGCGGTTGACCGACACCGACGCGGGCACCCACTACCTGCTGCCGCCGTGGGTGAGCGAGGCCGCCACCGCACCGCTCGGGCAGGCCGGGGCCGATTGGTCCGAGGTCGGCCACGAGGACGGGGTGACCGAGGCGCTGCCCACCGGCGAGCACTGCGGTGTGGGCCCGGTCCTGCGGCTGCGCGCCCCCGAGGTGGCGCACGGTGAGCCGTACACGGCGATCGACCTGGGCGGGCTGGACACGGCCCACCTGGGGTACATGCCGCCCCCGCCCGCCGAGATCCGCCGAATGGGGCCGCACGAGGTACTCGATCCGGAGCAGGGCTTCGGTCTGTGGGGTGAGCTGGCCTGCGCCGGGGCACCGCCCGAGGGTCCGGTGCGTACCGCCACGGCCTGGGAGTTCGCCGTCCAGGAGCTGCCCGGTGGTGGAGAGGGGCGATGGGCGTGCGTCAGGTTCGGTGCGCACGACGGCGGCGGCCTGGCCCGTGCGGTGCTGGTCGCGCAGACCGATGAGGGCACCGAGACCGTCGTGGCCGGGGAGCGCGAGGGCGGCTGGGACTGCAGCAACCTCAACCGCCAGGTGGCCGCGGGCACCTGGTGGCAGGAGGCCGACGGCCGTTGGCACTACCTGGCCGCCGCCTCACGCGAGGTCGACACGATCACCGCGGTCGGCGGCGTCGAGGGAAGCAGTGAAGACGGCACCGGTGTCCTGGCGGTGAGCGGTCCGCGTGCGGACTCCCCTCCCGTTGAGGAGGTCGCCCTCACCGCCTTGGACGTGCGCGGTGATGAGATGACCGTTCTCAGCCCCTGAACGGCTCCGGACAGTTCCGGAACTACTCCGCAACCTTCGGGGCAGCCCGGAAACCCGTACCCGGAACCGTGCTCCACCGCACCGGCTACCGCTCAGAATCCCGGGCTGGTGGCCGCTTTCGGCCATCCACACGTGAGCATGCACGTGCAACTGCACCGTCGGTGGTATCACTGGAACGCAGTCCCCTACCCCAACAGGGGAAGCCAGGGCGCTGCGGACCGGGAATTCCAGGTCGGTTTCGCTTGGTCGCGGAACCTCCCAGAACCCCGTTTCGCGTCTCCCCTGTTTCAGGCCGACTCCGCTTTCGGCCCCGGGCCGAACGTTAGGGTGAACGTATGTCGATATGGGCGCGGGGAGACCGCACCGGGAGGGTCGGAGAGGCCCTCCTGATGCTGGAGGGGCAGGGGATCATCGACGGTCTGGAAATCCTGCCCAGCGAGGACAGGCCCTATCGTGTGCGCATCCCGGCCGGGATCGTCCACATGGACGAGGACGAGGCCTCCATGTTCGCGCTGGGGGCGGTCGTCGGTTCCTTCGGTAACGTGGCGCGTCAGCGGGCCTGAGGTGCGTTCCGTACCAGCGGGCCTACGCGACGGGGCCGCGGGCTCGGGTCACTTGCGGCCCATGGTGCGCAGGATCGCGTCGAGCAGCAGGTCTCGAACCATCGTGCGGTGCTCTTCGGTGTGCTGGACGGTCAGCTCGGTGTTGAAGGTCGACAGGCAAAGACCCACCGTCATCTCGGCCAGGGGCAGCGCCGGGCGGCCGTCCTTGGGCAGTTCCTCCACGAAGCGGGCCACCTCGATCGCCTCGCGGACCGCCTCGATCCACGGTTCGATCCGCTCCCGCCACCACTGGCGCTGCGGCCCCGGCTCCGCGCCCAGGCCCGAGGCGGCCGCGAGCAGCCCGCCCGACTCCAGCCACAGGCCGATCCAGGCATCCACCAGGCGGCCCATGTAGCCGTCGATGGACTCCATCCGACCGAACGTGAGATCCACCCGGGAGGAGAACGCGGTCAGCCGCACGTCCACGGCGGCCTGGAGCACCTGGTTCTTGTGGTTGTAGTAGCGGTAGACAGTGGACCGGTCGATGTCGACGCCCTCGGTGATCTCCTTGTAGGTGATCTGGCTGAAGGGCTTGGTCCGCAACAGCTCCACCAGGCTGTTCTGCAACTGGAGCATCCGCTGTGCGGCCCGAAGGCTTCCGCTGGTCCCTGAGCTCGATTCCAGCGGCGCCGTCATACCCGATCCATCCGTCATGAGCCCCCACAGCCCTCGTGTGTCTACAACCCCCAAGCTTGCCCCAGATCGGAACGTATGCCAACACGACGTTGGTTGGCTAGGGACCCCTGTGGGCCGCTCAACCGACCGACAGCGGGGGTCGGCGATCCCGCCAGGGCGCGGCCTCCTCCAGCTGGGCGGCGACCGCGAGCAACAGGTCCTCACGCCCGTGGGCGGCCACGAGCTGCACCCCGATCGGCAGCCCTTCCCGGCTCTGTGCCAGCGGCAGGCTGACCGCCGGGTTCCCGGAGACGTTGAACGGCGCGGTGAAGGGACCGTGGGCGTAGATCCGCCGTAGCCAGGAGCGCACGGTGTGGTCGGCGCCGTGGTCGAGGGTGCCGTGCGGGACGGGCAGCCCCGCCACCGTGGGGGTGAGCAGCAGGTCGTAGCCCTGGAAACGGTGCCCCTCAGAACTGTTCTCCTGGAAAAACTGCCCCACCGACCGGGTGACCCGGTGCTGGGCCTGGAGGCAGGCCACCACGTCCAGGGCGCCGTACCCCCGGGCCTCGGTGAGCAGGCGCGCCGGGACGGCCTCCATCCGGGCGGCGTCAGCCGGGTACGGGCCCTCGGAGAGCGCGGCCGCGGTGGTGATGACGGCGAGCACCGAAGCCTCCACCACGTCCTCGGCGTCCAGGGCCGGAGCATCCTCGGTGACCGTGTGCCCGACCCACTCCAGGACCCGGCCCGCGTCCCGCGCGGCCTCGGCGACCTGGGAATCCACCTCGGTCGGCGCCCAGGGGCGGGTGCTCACCGCGATCCGCAGCCGCCCGGGGTCCGTGTGCAGGGCCGCGGTATGGGAACCGCCGGGCGGTGGCGGTGCCACATGTTTCTCGCCGACCGTCGGGGCGCCCACGAGGTCGAGCAGGAGTGCGGCGTCGCGGACGGTACGGGTCAGCCCGAACTCGCACACCAGCCCGAAGGCCGCCTCCCCCACCAGCGGCCCGCAGGGCACCCGGCCCCGGCTGGGTTTGAGCCCCACCACCCCGCAGGCCGAGGCGGGGACCCGGATGGAGCCCCCGCCGTCGTTGCCGTGCGCGAAGGGCACCGCACCCGCGGCGACCAGAGCCGCGGCTCCCCCGCTGGAGCCGCCGACCCCGCGAGCGGGATCCCAGGGGTTGCGGGTGACGCCGTGCGCCAGGGACTCGGTGGCGAAGCTCAGCCCCAGCTCCGGAGCGGTGCTCTGCCCCAGTGCCACCAGTCCGGCCGCCCGGAACCTGGCCATCACGTCCTGGTCTGCGGCGGCCACCGCCCCGTGCAGGGCGCGGCTACCGAGGCTGAAGGGCACCCCCTTGGCCACGGGACCGCTGTCCTTGACCACGAAGGGGACCCCGGCGAGCGGGCCTTCGGGGTCGTGGGACAGGCCGGGTTCGAAGGGCGGCCGGGTGAGCGCGTTGAGGTCGGCGTCGGCCTTGGCCAGGCACTCCCTGGCCGCCGTCTCGACCTCGTCCGGGCTCACCTCACCCGAGCGCAGGGCCGCCGCCAGTGCGGTCGCGTCCAGGTCCGCGTACTCGTAGGGTCTCAAGGGGGCCGCTCAGTCCTTGAGGACCAGCTCGTAGGCGAGCAGGTCGACGCCGGGTACCGGCTCCCAGTCGCGTTCGGGCAGGCGCACGAACCCGTGGGCCTCGTACAGGCGCTGCGCTCCGGTCATCACCGTCCGCGTGCACAGCACCAGGCGGCTGACGCCCTCTTCCTTCGCCCGTTCCACCACGGCGCGCACGAGCGCCGCGCCGACCCCGCGCCGCTGGACCGAGGGGTCGACGGCGAAGGCCCGGATCTCCGCCTCGTCCGGCCCCCGGGCAATCTCGCAGTGCGGCCCCCAGGGCACGAACACGACCGTGCCGACCACACGTTCGTCCGCCACGGCCACCAGGACCTCGTCGGGGTCCTGCCAGCCGAGGTCGCGCAGGGTGTCGGCGTACGACGGGCTGGCGTCCAGCAGCCCCTGGGCGTTGTAGGCCAAGACCCGGAGCGCGCCGATGGTCTCCCGGTCGGCGGGAAGCGCGGTTCGAATCATCATGGCCGTATTCAACCAGCCCGGTGCCCGGGCCTTCCAACGGTTTTCCCGCACGCTCCTCCCGAATTCACCTTCTCCTCTCCGAACTGCGAAAACGTGAGTTGTCCACAGGCCCCCAGCAGAAAAGCGCGAATTCTCCGATGATGGTTCTGCGGCCGCGCCCCCGTCGATGGTGCGAGGGGGCGCGGCCGCCCCGCCCCCGGGAGACAAGCGAGGACGCCATGACCGTTTCCGTTTCCGTTTCCGTTTCCGTCGCCGACGCCGTCCGTTCCTGCCTCGAATGGGCCCGTAACGCCCGCCCTCCGCGTATCACCGATCCGCGTTTCCTCACCCGAATGCTCACCGCGCACGGGACCGTCCGCGCCGACCCCGGGGACTGGGACCGGGACGACGTCACCCGGGTCACGCTCACCCTGTCCGCCGAGGGCTCTGTACCGGAGGATTTCCGGGAGACCTGGCTGACCTGGTGTGACTACCTCGTGGACCGGGGCCTGCTGGGCCCGGCCGAAAGCCCGCGTGTCCTGCGCGCCGCCGTGGCCGCGGCCGAGGTGTTCCCCCGTGACCAGGCGCCCTGGTCTCCGGAGGACCGGGAGTCCCCGTGGTGGGGGCAGCTCTGGGAGCCGGAGGACCTGCCCCGGGTCCACCTCGCCCCGGCTGAGCGGTCGGCACCCGCCGCCCGCGCCTGCCCGGTCCTGGGGCGGGCGCTGCGCCTGGCCGTGTGGGTCGGCGACGGCCTGCCGCTGGACGGGGACGCCGAACACGAAACGCTCACCGAGCACACCCGGGACGAGGCCGCCGCACACCTGGGGCTGGCCCCGGAGGAGGTCCCGTACCTGTTCGAGACCGCGCTGCGCGCCGGGTTCCTGCGCACCACCTACACCGAGGCCCGCCCGGGACCGGCCGTGCGCGACTGGGACGACGACGTCCGCGCCGTGCGTTCCTGGGCCGAAGCGCTGCCCGCAATGGTGTCCGGGCACGGCACGCTGGGGCTGCGCGTGCTCGGCGAGCTCTTCACCTCCGGCGGGGTGTGGACCGTCGCCGACCTCGTGGAGGTGCTCGCCCCGTGGCAGGGTCCGAAGGGCCGGGGTGAAGGGAAGCCAGGCCCGGAGGAGGAGGTCTCGGCGGCGGTGCGGACCCTGGTCGGCCTGGGCGCGGTCGAGACCCTGCCAGGTGCGGGGCTGCGGATCACTCCCCTGGGCGACCAGGGCATGGCACACCGGTGGCGGCGCTGGGGGATCGCCCTGCCCGGTTACCCCTCAACCACGGAGATGAGCGCGCGGGAACTGCTCTTCCAGCTCTGGGAAGGGCGGCCGGTGGACGCGCAGGTGATCGGACGGCAGTGGATGACCGAGCGCGGGGTGCGGACCGCAGCCCGTGAGCTGCTGGAGGTCTGCGCCGAACTCGGTTCCTGGCACCAGCGGGTGGACGTCTTCCGCCTGTTCCACGGCCTGGAACGGGAGCTCGGCCCGGTGTTCGCGGCCTACCGCGACCACCCCGTACTGGGTGGGTGGATCGCGCACGCCCGCCACGACCCCGGCCGAGTCCGGCTGGAGCAACTGGTGGTGGTCCTGCTGGACACCTACGCCCTGCGGGTGGAGCTGGGCACTCCCCTACCCGCCGACACCCCGGTCTGGCGGGACCCGGAGGCGGTCACGAGGCTGATGTGGCGCTCGGGGCACCCGGCGGCCGACGGAGTACTGACCGCGATCGCCCTCGGTGCCGTGGGTCCGGACGCCGCCCGAGCAGCCCGCCGCGCCAGGTTCAGCACGGTGGGGGTGGGGCCCTGAGCGCACCCCGCTGTCGCCTGCCCCGGCCGCACTCGCCACCACCGGGTGACCGGACGTGACCAGGCTGGGAGTGGGGGCAGGCCGCTGCGCCATCGGGAGCGGGGCCCGCTCACACCGCAGTGCTGCCCAACCGGGGCAGGTACCGGATCCCGGCCCGCACCGCCGCCGCGGAGCTCACGACCTGTGTACAGGCGGAGACGGGTGACTTGTGTGATCTGTCAGGGTTTGGCGGGACCGGTGCGAAAAG
>NZ_ANAZ01000033.1:0-69355 GCF_000340985.1 Nocardiopsis valliformis DSM 45023 | reverse complement strand
GCAGACCTCGTCCGGTACGTGGGTGCAGATCTCCGCGGTCGAGGTGGTTGTCCGGTCTGCGGCGGTGCACAAGCTGACGGTTCAGGGGATGCACACCTACCATGTGATGGCACGGGACCTGGATCTCCTCAACCACAACTGCAATCGAGTTTTCTCAGTAAACTCCTCGGGATATGCCACAGCTCTCCCCGTGCACGAGATTGATTTTGTGGCTTACCCGGGCGGTGTGCAGAATTTCACCAATGCTATCGCCAATGGTCATAGTCCAATTGTTGCGAGATTGACCGGTCGTTCTGCAATTCGAGCCAATCGGAATGCAGCGCAAAGAGGTCAGCCTCGCCCGGGAGCCCTTGCGCAGGGCTTGTCATGGGAGGAGTTTCCATTTGCCTCTACGTATGAAGTAGGCGCTGGTGCCACGTTGCGTCTCATATCGCGACGGGAAAATGTGGCGCAAGGACGGGATTCGTTATAGCCCTTCTTGAGGGGTAATGGAATCCAGGGCGGCGGTCAGTATTTTGTGCGAGTCCAATAAATCGGGGGTTTCATGCTTTCCAGTGAAATTGAAGTTCTGATGGGCAAGTTGTCTCTCCTGGGCCGTCCAGTGGTTGGTCAACTCGTTCCGGGTAGCAATCAGTCCCGCGTGTCTGAATTTCTAGGGTCAGATGTGCCAGATGATGTGAAAACCTGGTTCGCTTGGTGCGACGGCGTCGACTGCCGTGCCGGACAGAGCCAGGATGACATCAATATTATCCCAGGATATTATCCACTCTCCCTTGTAGAGGCGATGGAGGTAAAATCCGATCATGAGGGTGATCCAGTTCTTGATGGCAGTTGGATTCCTCTGCTTGGCGGGGGAGGAGGGGACATGTACGCCGCTCTTTGGAGTCCTGGCCAGGATCCGGTAGTTGCCGGATCGCTCGTTGGTGAGATGACTGAAATCGAATTTTCTAGCCTGGGGCAGGCTGTAAGATTTTTCAACGAATGCTATGAGGCTGGTGCTTTTGGTGTCAACGAACAGGGTCAGCTTTACATAGATCCGGCTTCCTATGATGAATTGTATGAAACATTGCATGGGTGACCGAATTTCTCTCGGCTGTTTCAGTTTATTTGCTTCGTGAGAACTCATCTCAAAAGCCACGGTCATGCTTAATAATGCAGCCAAACTTGGAGATCTTGTTCTGATCGAGTCCCGGACATGAGACGACCACCGCTGTGATTATGTGGGTGTGTTGGATCCAGATGATCGGCGGTGGCCGTGCCGCCCACTGCAGGGGAGATCGGCCCAGTCGTCCGGGCGAACGGGTTCGACGACCTGTTCTCCCATGTCGTGGCCTCTTACTTCGGTCGCAGAGAGCCCCGGTTGCATGCCCGCTTCTACCTGCTGGGCCTGCTCAGCGGCCTGGAACGCAAGAACGGCTGGTCTCTGGCCGAGTTCGCTGGCGATGCGACACCGGACGGGATACAGCGGCTGCTCAACCACTCCCGCCGGGACGCCGATGGGGTCCGTGACGCCCTGCGCACCCAGACCACGGAACGGTTCGGCTGTCTGGAATGGGTACGGGTCGTAGATGAGGCCGGGTTCGAGAAAGGGGGCCTCCGCTCGGCCGGGGTGCAACGCCAGTCTCTCCCAGCCGCTACGCGGCCGGGAGGTACCCCCCGGCCGCGGGCAAGATCACCAACTGGCAGATCGGAGTGTTCTGCTCCTACGCCAACTCCAACAGACAGCGGGTGCTCATCGACTGGGAGCTGTATCTGTCCGAGTCTTGGTTCGCTGCGATGGACTTTCCGAGCGCGCACTTGGCGGTCAAGTCGGAGCTGGCCTGGAGGATGAGCGTCAGCCAGCGCTTTGCGTAGTGCAACGGTCTGATGGTGCCGCTCGAACCCCAGGATAGGGGCTTCCGGTTCAGGGCCGGATACGGCCTACAGGGCGGAGCGGCGCCCCCTGAGGGTCCCCGGCCCCTTGTAGGGGCGACTGTGGGGCGCTGGCGGGTGGACGCGTGGCGTCCCGGGGCCGGGCTCGGTACGACCCACAGGGGTCACAGAATGGCAAAGTGCTCCGCGAGGTCGACCCCCACCTGCACTCACCTTGTACTGGGGAGCACACGAGGAGCACACATGGCCCCCAAACGCCGCGAGGACCTCTTCCGAGGTCCTCGCGCACCCCATCTGACCTGGGATTTTGTGGCGCACCCGGCAGGATTCGAACCTGCGACCGTCGGATTAGAAGTCCGATGCTCTATCCACTGAGCTACGGGTGCCTGATTCAATTGTGGCCCTATATGGCAGTGCGTGATCGAGTTGTGACCGATCGTGCGCGTGGGGCCGCGGGGGTGTGCTGCTTGTGCCCCTGGGGAGACATTCTAGGGTATTCGTCAGATGTCACCCAAGGGAGGGCAAAGCATCACCAACTACGGTGATTCGTAGTTGCGTCTCGTTACCACTCGGGCTCCACCAAACCGGTCGCTATGGGCGTCGAGCCCCACGTTACCCGTGATTAACCCCCGGTGCGCTGCTGTGCCGCTGGCGTTTCGTGAACCTCTGGTCAGCCGCCCCGGGCCTGGGGCGGCCAGGGGGGTCAGAAGACCCACCATTGACCTGCCAGGATCATCAGTGATGCCACCGTGAACAGCATGAGCCTCCTCCTTGGGTCGACTCTAAGATGCTCCAGGTGTATGGGCGAATACATTGCGTGGCAAACGCAGGTTTGCAGGGGTTTGGCGATGAGAAGAGGCGCTGTTGACCAAGGGTGTGAGAGTCGGTCTGGTGGCCGGGTTCTGGCTGGACAGGACGGTGCCTGACCCGAAGAAGGGGCACCCGGTGGCGCTCTTCGGAGCTGCCGCCGGACGCCTGGAGCGGTGGCTCTACCGGGACTCGGTGGCGGCCGGTGCGCTGTTCGCGGGCGCCGCAGTGCTACCGGTCGTCCTGGCAGGTTCACGGGTGCGCCACCCGGCGCTGGTCGCGGCCGCGACCTGGGCCGTGCTGGGCGGCAGCATGCTCGGACGGGAAGCCGAGAAGGTCGCGCACGCCCTGGAACAGG
Organism: Nocardiopsis valliformis DSM 45023; assembly: GCF_000340985.1. Taxonomy (NCBI): domain Bacteria; kingdom Bacillati; phylum Actinomycetota; class Actinomycetes; order Streptosporangiales; family Nocardiopsidaceae; genus Nocardiopsis; species Nocardiopsis valliformis. The sequence continues at coordinate 66,318 of NZ_ANAZ01000033.1, read as the reverse complement.
GGGAGTTGGAGCGGGCGCGCCAGCTGGTGGGCGGGCTCTGCGGGCGTGAAGTCGCTCTACTGGACGAGGCTGGTCTCGCCCGAGCCGTGGTGGAGTCCGTGGCGGAGAACACCTCGGACGCGGTGGTGGGTCCCCTGGTGTGGGGTTCGCTGTGCGGGACCGGGGGACTGGTGGGTTTTCGGGCGGTGAACACGCTGGACGCCATGGTCGGGCACCGCAACGCCAGGTACGAACGGTTCGGGAAGGCCGCCGCTCGGCTGGACGACGTGGCTGGGTGGGCGCCCTCCAGGCTGACCGCGCTGTTGACGGTGCTGGCCGCGCCGGTGGTGGGTGGCCGACCGGAGCAGGCCTGGCGGGTGTGGCAGCGGGACCGCCACGCGCATCCGAGTCCTAATGCCGGACAGTGCGAGGCCGCGTTCGCGGGAGCACTGGGCCGGACCCTGGGCGGGTCCAACACGTACGGGGACCGGGTGGAGCACCGGCCGTCGATGGGGGAGGGGCCCTCCGTGGAGGTCACCGATATCCGTCGTGCGGTCCGGCTCGCCCGCGCGGTCAACTTGGGTGCGCTGCTGACGGCAGTGCTTCGGTGAACGGTGGGGGTGAACGGTTCGGGGGTCGCTCCGGTCGATAAACGTCTCTTCGGAGGTCCTGCTGGTGGCGGGGCCGCCTCTAACGGTGGTGGGAGCAGTAGTCACTGCGGGGCCGTGGAGGCCGTTGGCTACTCCGGACCTGGTGGTGTTGTCGGTCAGCCGGGTGACCGTACGGGACCTGGGTGGCATGGGGACATTGACCGGGCGCTGCCCCGGAGGGGCGGCCGCTACTGGGGTGTGTGGTGGCTGCCAGGTGCTGGTCGGGCGAATCCGAGAGCGGCTGCGGGGGCAGTCCTGGGGCTGGTGTTACTGCCGATGACGGTTGAATTTGCCGGCAAGAAGACGCTCTGGAGCCCGGCGGAATACGGTGCACCCCGCCGGGCGCCGGATGTAGAGCTGTCTCCAGGGTCGGGGGTCAGGCCGCGAGGGAGCGTGCGTAGTTGACCTGCTGGCTGAGGTGGTGCACGTAGGCCGGGTTGTTCACCATGATTTGGGTGGCGTGGTAGTGGCCGCCGCCCTGGACGGTGACCTGAACGTGCCCGGTCGTCTTGGTCTCCTTGACCAGGAGGAAGAGCAGACCGAGGAGGCAGGTCCACCAGAAGACGAGGATGGCGACGATGATCGCCCAGGTGGGGGTGGTCCGCTCTGTTCGGCTCATGTCGGACATGGTCCACACGGTCCCCTTGATGGGGAAGCGGCCGGACGGGGTGATCACGGTGTTCTGTGTGATCGCGATGTCCCCGATGGTGTCGAGGGTGGGCTCGGAGTGGTCTGGAACGCCGCTCGCGCCGAGCGGCTGGTAACCGCCGGTGGGGTTGCCGTAGGGCACGATCTGGCCGCCGGTGTGCTGTTCCGGAGGCAGGTCCCAGCCGGGGTTCCCAGCGTCGGGCTGCTGCCAGGGCTCACCCTGAGGGGGGTCGGGGTACTGGTTCATGGGGTGATTGTGTCAAAAGAGATCGATTGATCACGCCCCGCCCTCGAAGGGAAGCGGGTCGTGGCCGGATGTGGCCAGAGCCAACCCTCTGTGTCGAGGTCAGTACGGGGTGCGCGTTCGAATTTCTCCTGGTGTGGCATGGGTCACTGTAAACCACGGGATTTCGGGGACCGCGACCCACCTTCGGTCAGTAAACGTGAAAGTCTTTCGCGATTTCCTTACCCGTGAGTAAATTCGGCACATCCATCGCCTCCATCGCCCGCACCCCCAGGTGGTGACAGCACATGCCCCCGAACCTTCGAGCACCCTCCCCCGGCCCCGACCACTCCGGATCCGCACGTCCCGGGTCCGTCTCTGCCCGACCCCCCTCGCTCCGCCTCAGGCTCCGCACCGGAGCCGTGAGCGCGGCCCTCGCGGTCGTCGCGTCCACGGTCGCCGCCCTGCCCGCCGCACCCGCCATGGCCGAACCCACCTATGAGGACTACTGCGCGCCCGCGGGCTGCCTGGACATCCTCCCGCCCGGTCAGAACGGTAGCGCCACCCTGATCGAGATCCTCGGCCACCAGGCTTTCGGTACCCGGCCCAAGCACTCCTCCAGCCAGCTCGACATGTACGACAACCTCGTGCACCACTACGACGGCCTCACCGACGAGGGCCTCGACGACTTCTTTATCGACGCCAGCTTCGGCGTGGACGCGGGGAACGTCGACCGCCGGTACAAACCGCGCGCGGACGTCACCATCACCCGGGACCGTCAGCACGGCATCCCGCACATCGAGGGCACCACCCGCGAGGGCACCATGTTCGGTGCCGGGTACGCCGCCGGCGAGGACCGCCTCTTCCTCATGGACGTCCTGCGCCGGGTTGGACGCGGTGAACTCACCTCCTTCGCGGGCGGAGCCGTGGGCAACCGCGGCCTCGAACAGGACCTGTGGAGCACCGCGCCCTACACCGAGGAGGACAAGCAGGCCCAGGTCGACCGGGTCGCGAACAGTGGTGAACGCGGCGAGCAGGCCCTCGCCGACGTCGACGCCTACCTGGAAGGCGTCAACAGCTACATCGACGCCGCCGACCGCGGCCGCTACTTCCCGGGCGAGTACGTCCTGACCGGCCACAAGAACGCCATTACCAACCGGGGAAAGATCGAGCACTTCACGCCCACCGACGTGGTCGGGATCGCCGCGATGGTCGGCGGCATCTTCGGTGGCGGTGGCGGCGGCGAGGTCCAGGCCGCCATCGTGCTCGCCAACTTCCAGGACCGCTACGGCGCGGAGGAGGGCCTGGAACTCTGGCACGCCTGGCGCATGGAGAACGACCCCGAGGCCTCGGTCAGCGTCGACGGCGAGTTCCCCTACACCCAGACCCCGGACAGCCCGGTCGGCGAGGTCGCACCCGACCCCGGTTCGGTCGAGCCCTACAGCATCGTCCACGACGAGTACGGATCCGCGGCCTCCGCCGCCACGGCCGAACCCCGCGCCGGAACCTCGGCCGACGAGGACGCGCCCGGACCCGACGCGCCCACCGTCGAGGAACTCCCCGAGGAGCAGCAGGCCGAACTCGAGCAGATGGTTGAGGACGGCGACCTGTCCGCCGTCGAGGGCATCTTCGACGACGGGGTCCTGCCCGAGGGCTTCCTCGACCCGCGCGGCATGTCCAACGCCCTGCTCGTCTCGGGCGCCCACACCGAGAGCGGCAACCCGGTCGCCGTCATGGGACCCCAGACCGGCTACTTCTCCCCGCAGCTCCTCATGCTCCAGGAACTCCAGGGGCCCGGGATCAGCGCCCGGGGTGCCTCCTTCGCGGGGGTGAGCTTCTACGTCCAGATGGGCCGCGGCGTTGACTACGCCTGGAGCGCCACCTCAGCGGGCCAGGACATCACCGACACCTTCGCGGTGGAGCTGTGCGAGACCGACGGCTCCGACCCCTCCACCTCCTCGCGCGCCTACGTCAACACCGCCGGGCAGTGCACGGACTTCGAGGAGCTGAGCGTCAGCAACGACTGGAAGCCCACCGTCGCCGACGGCACCCCGGCCGGGGGCTACACCCTGACCTCCCTGCGGTCCGAGTTCGGTCTGGTGCGGTCCTTCGCCACCGTGGACGGCTCCCCGGTGGCCTTCACCGAGCTGCGGTCCACCTACATGCGCGAGGTCGACTCCATCCTCGGCTTCCAGCAGTTCAACGACCCGGACGCGGTCACCTCCGCCGAGACCTTCACCGAGGCTGCGGGAGACATCGGGTACGCGTTCAACTGGCACTACGTGGACAGCGAGGACATCGCCTTCGTCAACTCCGGCGCCAACCCGGTCCGGACCGAGGGCACCAACCCGAACCTGCCCATCGACGCCTACTCCGGCTCCGGCTGGTCCGGCTGGGACCCGGCCACCAACGAGGCCGACTACCACCCGCAGTCGGACCACCCGCAGGAGATCAACCCGGACTACATCGTCAACTGGAACAACAAGCCCGCCCAGGGTTACACCTCGGGCTGGTCCACCGGCTCGGTGCACCGCAACGACCTGCTGGACGCCAGGGTGGCCGGGCTGATCGGAGAGGGGCACCAGTTCACCCCCGCCTCGCTCACCGCCACGATGATGGAGGCCGGGGTCGCCGACCTGCGCGCCGAACAGGTTCTGCCCGTGCTCCTGGAGGTCCTCGACACCGAGGCCGTCGAGGACCCCGAACTCGCCGAGACGGTCGAGGCCCTGCGCGCCTGGACCGAGTCCGGCTCCCTGCGCCGTGAACCCCAGCGCGACGCCGGGTACTACGAGCACGCCGACGCCATCCGCGTGCTGGACGCCTGGTGGCCGCTGCTGGTCCGGGCCCAGTTCGAACCCGGCCTGGGCGAGGACCTCTACACGCAGCTGACCCGCGCCGCCTCGGTCGACGAGTCCCCGTCGGGTGTCGGGCACGTGGGTTCGGCCTTCCAGTACGGCTGGTGGTCCTACGTGCACAAGGACCTGCGCACGGTCTTGGGCCAGGACGTGGAGGGCACGCTCGGTGACGAGGTCTACTGCGGTGAGGGTGACGTCGACTCCTGCCGCACGGTCCTGCTGGACAGCCTCGCGGAGGCGGCGGCGGTCCCGGCGGGCGACGTCTACCCCGGCGACGAGCACTGCTCGGCGGGTAACCAGCTCTGCGCGGACACGGTGATCCACCAGGCGGTGGGCGGTATCGGCATGTGGCCGATCGCCTGGCAGAACCGGCCCACCTACCAGGTCGTCTACCAGTTCTCCGGCGGAAGGTGACCGGGCGAACCGGGAGGGGACTCCCGGGCCCCGGAGGCCAAGACCTCCGACAGTGACGGACGCGGTCCGCGGTGCCCCGGCAACGGGGGCGCCGCGGGCCGCGATCGTGCATCCGTTACGGGGATCTTGTGGTTTGGCAGGCTTGTGTGGGTAGCTTTAGGGATACCCGAAACCACAGCGGGGAGGGCCACAGGAAAATGCCTGTCTGGCTGATCTGGATCATCATCGCGGCCGGGCTCGGAGTCGCGGAGTTCTTCACGCTGACCTTCGTCCTGGGCCTGCTCGCGACGGCCGCACTGATCGCCGGCCTCCTGGGCGCCATCGGATTCCCGGTAGCCGTGCAGATCATCGGTTTCGCCGCCGCGGCCGCGGCCGGACTCGTCCTGGTCAAACCGATCATGGACCGACAACTTAAGCGCGGCCCGGACGTACGCTCCGGCACGGCGGCCCTGGTCGGCCGCTCCGGTGTCGTCCTCCAGGAGGTCGACGCCGACAACGGAAGAGTCAAGCTTCAGGGAGAGGAGTGGTCGGCACGCTGCATCGACGAGGATCTGGTGATCCCGGTGGGAGCGCATGTGGACGTCATGGAGATCGACGGTGCCACCGCCGTGGTCTACCCGCGTGAGGCGCTGCCCGAACTACCCGAACAGAACCGCCCCGAACAGAACTGAGCACGAGCGGCAACGGACCCCTTCACCACCTCGATCCGTAGCCCGACACGGAACCGCATCACAGCCACGACCTCGACTTAGGTACAGGTGCAGAACATGGAATCTGCCATACCGCTCATCATTTTCGCCGTTCTCCTGGTCGCCATCGCGTTGTCGGCGATCCGCATTGTCCCGCAGGCGCGGGCGTACAACATCGAGCGCTTCGGGCGCTACATCCGCACCTTCGACCCGGGACTGAACTTCATCATCCCGGGAGTGGACCGGGTCAACACCAAGTTTGACCTGCGCGAACAGGTCTTCACCTCGCGCCCGCAGCCGGTGATCACCGAGGACAACCTCGTGGTCAACATAGACACCGTCCTGTACTACCAGATCACCCATCCCAAGGCGGCGGCCTACGAGGTCGCCAACTACATCCAGGCCATAGACCAGCTCACCGTCACCACGCTGCGCAACGTCATCGGTTCCATGGACCTGGAGAAGACCCTCACCTCGCGCGAGGAGATCAACACCCGGCTGCGCGGGGTCCTGGACGAGACCACCGGCAAGTGGGGCATCCGCATCAACCGGGTCGAGATCAAGGCGATCGACCCGCCGCCCACCATCAAGGAGGCGATGGAGAAGCAGATGCGGGCCGACCGCGACAAGCGCGCGGCCATCCTGCACGCCGAGGGTGAGCGACAGTCTCGCATTCTCAAGGCCGAAGGTGCGCGTCAGCAGGCCATCTTGGAGGCCCAGGGTGACCAGCAGGCGGCGATCCTTCGGGCCGACGGTGAGGCCAAGGCGATCGAACGCGTCTTCCAGGCGGTGCACGCCAACAACGCCGACGCCAAGCTGCTCGCCTACAAGTACTTGGAGACCCTGCCGAGCCTGGCCGAGGGCGACGGCAACACCTTCTGGGTGATCCCGGGCGAGCTGACCGAGGCGGTCAAGAACGTGAGCCACGCCTTCGCGGGCGAGGCAGCCCGGAGCGCGCCCTCCACCACCAAGCGGCAGGGCGAGGCGGAACCTTCGGAGGGGCCGACGCAGATCACCGGACCCGACCCCGCACAGGCCTCCGCCTCGGCTCAGGCGGCGGCGGACGCGGCCCAGGCGGCCGAACGCGCGGTCGCCGACGCGCGCGACGACGTCCGCAGGGCCGGCGCCAGGATGGGGTCGACACCCGAGCCCCGCGATAGCGACTGATCCCCGACGCACGAACGAGGAACGGCGGCGGTGGCGGTCCCGGCGAAAAAGGGGGACCGTCACCGCCGCCGTCAGGCTTCAACCGGGGTCTCTAGACCGGGGTATCCAGACCGGCGGACTCCGGGTGGGGCTCAGACCAGCAGCAGCTTGCCGGTGGTCTCCCGCGAGGCCAGGTCGGACTGCGCCTGACCGGCGTCGCCGAGCTCGTAGCGGCCGCCGATCCGCACGTCCATACGGCCCTGTTCCACCAGCCCGAACAGGTCGCCCGCCCGGCCCAGGAGCTCCTCGCGGTCGGCCACGAAGTGGGCGAGCGAGGGACGGGTCAGGTACACCGAACCCGCGCTGTTGAGCCGCTGCGGATCCACGGGCTCCACCGCGCCGCTGGACTGGCCGAACAGCGCCAGCACGCCGCGCGGGCGCAACGACTCCAGGCTGGCGTCGAAGGTGGCCCGGCCGACCCCGTCGTAGACCGCAGCCACGCCCTCGCCCCCGGTGAGCTCACGCACGGCCGGGGCCACCGGGGTCTCGGTGTAGCGGATGATCTCGTCGGCGCCCGCCTCCCGGGCGGTGTGCTCCTTGGCCTCGGTGGAGACGGTGCCGATCACCCGGGCGCCGCGCGCCTTGGCCAGCTGGGTGATGAGCAGCCCGGTACCGCCCGCGGCGGCGTGCACCAGCACGGTCTCGCCCTCGGCCACCGGGTGCACCGAGTGGGTGAGGTAGTGGGCGGTCATCCCCTGGAGCAGCAGCGCGGCCGCCTGCTCGGTGCTGACGGCGTCGGGTACCGGCAGCAGCAGGGAAGAGCTGACCACCGCCTGGTCCGCGTAGCCGCCCGGAGACATCGCCCAGGCCACCCGCTGCCCCACCTCGAAGTCGCGCACACCCTCACCCAGGGCGGCGACCACACCGGCGGCCTCCATGCCGGGGATGTAGGGGAGGGGCACCTGGTAGGCGCCGCTGCGCTGGTAGACGTCGATGAAGTTGACGCCTCGGGCCCCGACGTTCACGAGCACCTCGCCCGGGCCGGGAACGGGTGCCTCGGTCTCGCCCAGCCGCAGCACCTCGGGGCCGCCGAACTCCTCGATCACGATCGCGCGCATGCTTCTCCTCGCTGGGGCCGACCCGCCTCCGGCTGGGAGGCGGGGTCAGTCGTCGACGTTGATCCTGTGCAGAGCGTAGTTCGTGTAGAGGGCGGCGATCGGCTCCGTGCCCGCGCCGGGGCGCATGACGATGCCGACCCGGCGCCGCTCCTCGTCGTCGAGGGCACTGTCGTCCGGTAGGGGCTGATGGTCGGTGGTGGAGAGCACGAGCTCGTCGTTGACCCACATGCGCAGGTCGATGTAGGGGTCGTCGCCCTCCTCGGCCACGTACTCGCAGGCGAACTTGAGGTTGTTGGTGACCAGTTCGGCGACCTGCACGTCGTAGGGCAGGCCCTCGACCCCGGAGTCCTCGTCGAAGAGGTCGAAGGTCTCGAACCCCGGGACGTCCGTGGTCTCGGCGATCGCGGTGTCCCCGCTCTCCTCCGTCACCCTGCGGATCTGCGCCTGCTGGCCGTCGAAGCGCAGTAGGGCCTCGTACATGGTGCGCTCCTCGTCACCGGACTGGTCCCAGCAGCGCACACCGAGGTTGGACTCGGCGGGGCCCTCGACGGGTACCAGGTCGGTGCTGATGAGGACGCGGTCCGGGGTCTCCCTGTCGTAGGGGATCACTGTGCCCCGGGACGGGTTGCGGGTGGGGTCGAGCTGGAACACCACGGCGTTCTGCCCCGCCCAGTATCCGTCCGAGTTCTCGGGGTCCTGGGGGTCGAAGGAGCGGGTGTCGTACCAGCCGGGGTCGGTGGCGAAGTCCGTGACGTAGATGCTGGTTGTGTTCTCGGGCGGGGCGTCCGAACCGGAGAACAGCATCGTGGCGCCCACGCCGAGGACCATCACGACCGCGGCCGCGGCGCCGCTCACGAGCATCAGCTTGCGGCGGCGGCCCGGAGCACTGGCACCGCCTCCGCCCGGGTGCTGCCCCGGGCCGTCCGGGTTCTTGGGGGTGCCGGGACCACCCGGGCCACCCGGGCCGCTGTGCGCGGCGTAGGCGGGCTGTCCGTGGGACGGTGACTGCCCGTAGGGGGCTTGCCCGTACTGGGGTTGCCCGTAGCGCGGTTGGTGGGGCTGCTGGTGCTGGCCCGCGGGAGGGTAACCGCCGCTCGGCCCGCCGTGACCGGCCTGGTTCGGGTACCGGCCGTAGCCGCCCTGCTGGGCACCGGGCTGAGGGCCGGGCTGCACCGGGTTCGCGTACGGGAACTGCTCCGGAGGGTTCTGCTGCCCCTGGTACCGCGACTGCGTCTGCTGGGTGGGCGGTACCGACGGCTGCGCCTGACCGGTCGGAGAAGCCTGCTGCGACGCCGACTGGGCGGACGTGTGCGCGGGCGGGGTCCGCGTCGGGGCGTCGGGGTTCGAGGGCTGGCCCTCCGGCGGGGTGGAGGCAGCGCCCGAAGCCTGTTCGGCCAGCTCCGGATCGCTGGTCTCCGGAGGCAGACCGGGCACCGGGGAACTGCTCGGCGGAGCCCACGAGGTGCTGATCGTGCGCCGGATCTCCGCCTCCTCCGGATCCTGCTGGCCGGTCAGCCGGGCGAGCAGCTGTTGGGAGGTGGGCCGGTTCTCCGGCTTCTTGTCCAGCGCGGCGCCGACCAGGTCCAGCAGGCTCGGGTCGAGCCCGTCCAACTTGGGCTGCGCCGAAGAGATGTTGTGCAGGACAGCCGGGACGGTACCCGCGTCGAAGGGTGCCTTCCCGGTCCCGGCGAAGGCCACCAGGCAGCCCCACGCGAAGATGTCGGCCGCGGCGGTGGCCTGATCACCCAGGATCAGCTCGGGCGCCATGTAGGAGGGGGTGCCCATGAGCTGGCTGGAGCGGGTGACTGCTCCGCTCGCGTCGTCCAGGGCGCGGGCGATCCCGAAGTCGATCACCTTGGGGCCGACCGGGGAGAGCAGGACGTTGGCGGGTTTGAGGTCGCGGTGCACGATCCCCGAACCGTGGATGGCGGTGAGCGCCGCCGCCACGCCCATCGCCAGGCCCTCGAGTGTTCCGCCGTGCATCGGCTCGCCGTGCCGGACCGCCTCGTCCAGGTTCGGGCCGGGCACGTACTCCGAGACGATGAAGAGGGGCTCGCCCTCCAACCGGGCGTCGATGACCCCGGCGGTGGAGAAGCGGGCGACCCGGCGCGCGGAGGCGACCTCGCGCGCGAAACGCAGCCGGAAGGACTCGTCGTCGGCCAGGTCCGGGTGAATCAGCTTGACGGCCACGGAGCGGTCGGCGGAGTCCTTGGCGAGGTAGACGGTGCCCATGCCACCGCGTCCCAGACGGCTGACGATGCGGTAACCGTTGAGTTCGCGCGGGTCCCCCGCGCGCAGGGGTTTGCCGCTTTCGTGTCCGTTGGACGTCACAGTTGGGGGTCCCTCGTATGGATCGTGTGATTCGCGCCTAACAGCGTACCGACCTCGACACGCCGACGCGTTTGCGGTGTTATTCGGTTGTTCCGGGCGGGGAGCGGGTCCGAACTGGGGGGACGCGGGTCAGCCGTCGAGGATCTCGTCCAGTCGGAAGCTCTCGAAGAGGACCCGGACCGGCAGGTTACTCTGCCCCCGCTCGTACGGGATCGTCTGCCTCTGGATGATCTGGTGGTCGGTGTAGGTGTCGGGATAGGGCTCCTCGTCCACGGTGCTGATCGCCAGTTCGTCGTTGACCGACCGGCGCAGTTCGACAGCGGGTGGAGCATCAGCCTCGCTCGCCACGAAGCCAGGGTGCCCGTGCTCCCGGACCCGAGGCGGCCCAGGACCCGGTAACCGCCCAGTTCGTGGGGGTCGCCCGGGTGCTGGGGGTGGGACTGTCGTGCCCGTTCGCCATGTGGGGGCCTCATGGGGTCAAGGGGTGCGCTGCGCTCCGGGGAGGGGCGACGGGATGGCTGGGGGAGGGGCGGTCAGAGTGCCGATTCCTCTGCGGGTGCGGGGATGCGGCCTGGCAGGTGGTCGGGGTCGTGGTGGGTCCCGCGGCCGCTGTCGCGACGGGCACCACAACCGGTGTCACAGATGGGGATGACGTAAATACGGAATCAGTTCCATGGAACCTCTCCTTTTCGCTAGTATTCGAATACATGTTCGAAGGGTTGGTCGTACTTCCCCGCGGTCGGGCCCTGTCGGTGGTGTGCCCGCGAACACGGCCGGGCGCAAGGTAACGCAGGCGAGAGCAACAGGAGCCGGTCGATGCTGGGGGGAACTGTCGTGGGGCGGTACTACGGGGCGCACGTCACGGTCGTCGAGGCGGAAGGTCGGCCGACCCGGTTCACCTGGGAGGGGCGGGTGTACGGGATACGCAGGATCATCGACCACTGGGTGACCCTGCGCAGGGACTGGACGCCCGGTGCGGACTCCCAGGTCCCCGAGCGCAGACACTGGCGGGTGGAGGCCGGATCGGCCTACTCGCAGGGCGTGTACGAACTCCGCCAGGACACCACGACCGGTGAGTGGCTGCTCTCCCGCGTCTGGGGATGATCCGGCCCGGGGCGCGGCCGGGCCCGGGCGCCGGTCCGCTGTGTGAGCCGCGGCGCCCGAGCAGGACACGAGTCGGAGCACGGGCCACGGGCTCGGGGTGAGGACTGCCCACGGGTCCGCGGGCAGCTCGATACGGCTGGCGAGGTCGGCGCGTTTCGTGGAACGTGGAGTTTTGCTCCTCAGGGCCTCAGGCGAGGTCGGCCGGGATGAGCCCGTACACCGCTAGGTCGGAACGGCCCTCGTGCAGCGGCATGGCGTTGCGCTCGGTGCCCTCGGGGGCGAATCCGGCAGCCTCGGCCACCTTGCGCGAACCCGTGTTGCCCACGGCGGCCTTGAGCTCCACCCGCTGGAACCCCTGGTTCACGGCCCAGCGGGAGACCGCCACGACCGCCTCGGTGGCGTACCCCCTGCCGCGGCCCCAGGGCGAGACCCAGTAGCCGATCTCCGTGACCAGGGCGGGCCACTGCGTGCGCAGCAGCGCCACCGACCCGGTGAACCGGCCGGTCGCTTTGTCCACCATGGCCCAGTGCTGGCCGTCGCCGCCCGTGCGGATCGCCGGGGCGGCCTTCAGGCAGAACTCCTCGGCCGTCGTGCGGGTGTAGGTCTCCCCGGGGGCGGGCAGCGGAATCCACCGCTGGAGTTCGGGGTCCACACACGAGGCGAGGACATCGTCGATGTCGCTCTCGAGGAGGGCTCGAAGTCGCAGGCGCTCGGTCTCCAGGATGACCGCGGGCATGATCGGAGCGCTCTGGACTGTGGCCATGTGGATGTTCCCTCTATGCATTCGAACGACCATTTGGTGCCGGGTACCACTCAAGTTTCGCACCCGACAGCTCGGGCGGAAACTCACGTTATGTGCCCCGCAGAGTGGGAGGAAACAGGTTTTCGGCCACACGGGCCGGTGGCGGGGAGCCGGCACGCCCCGCCACCGTGGGGGTTCAGAGCAGGCCGCTGACCACCCGCCGGCGGATGGCCGTGTCGAAGACCTCGGCGAAGGCGTTGCCTGGGCACTCCGTGTCGAGCCAGTCCCGGTGCCGGGCCACCGCCTCCTGCCCGGTCACCACCCCGGTGTCCGGGTTCACGTACTCGATCCGCGCGGCCGGGTCCACCCCGGTCAGCGCGCACAGCACCCGAAGAACGTCCACGAGCGAGTCCTGAGCGGCCCGGGTGGGGAGTGCGTCGGTGAAGTCACCGAGCAGGCACACGCCGATGTTGGCGTGGTTGAACCCGAACGCGTGCCCGGCTGTCACGGACTCGGCCAGGCCGGGCAGGGGCAGCGTGCGGAAGATTGGGAGCCCGCCGCCCGAGTGGCGGCCCTCGTAGACCACACCCCGGGGGTCCACAAGCAGGTGGTAGCCGATGTCGCCCCACGCCTGCTCGGCGGCGTGGAGGTGGTACACGGCTCGCACGTCCGCGGCGTGGTCGCCGGTGGTGGCCATCGCCGTGTGGTGCACGGTCAGCGCCTGTACCCGGTGGAACTGGGCGGGCCACAGGTCATTTCCGTCCTCGTCGAAGCGCAGCGACTCGTCGGCGCCCCACCCTGACCGGGTGCGCAGCCGAAGCACGGAACCGCCGGAGAGGGTGGTGACCCCCTCGTCCTCGGCGGACAGCGACACCCGCTCCTGGCCGCTGAAGCTCAGATCCTCTCCGTCGCGCACGTTCACGGCGGTCAGGTCGGCGCCGTTCGCCCCGCGCACCTCGTATCCGGTTGCGCCTTCGGGTGCCCGGGCGAGGGCGGTGGCCGACGGTGACAGGTGCTCGGGGCCGCCGGTGTGGAAGTGCAGGTCCTGCCAGTCGCCGAGGGTCCCCTCCGCTGTCTCGAACCGCACGGCGGCGCCCTCGGCGACCTCCTCGGGCCGCTGGGCGACGGAGATGAGGTCGAACCGCAGTTCCGGTCGGACGAGCGTGCCGGTGGCGGTCGCCCGCTCACCGAGGACGCGGGGCGCGTTGTGGGCCCCGGAGGCCTGGCCTCCGGAGGTCCGGGCGGAGGCGGTCGCGGAGGACAGCAGGGCGGGGGCGAGCGCGCTCAGGCCGACCGCGGCGGTGGCAGTGGTCAGAAAGGTACGCCGTCGCATGGAAGATCCGTTCCGTTCTGGGGTGGGTCCCGGTCTGGGGCGCAGGCGTGTTCGGCGGACACCGGACCTGTCGCACACCGCTTCGGCGGCACTTGCGCCGTCTCCTGCGGTCTCGGCAAGGGGCACAGGCGCACCGTTCACGGGCGGGCGGCATGCACCGGACACGCCCTGAGCCGGGGCAGGTGTGCGACCGGGGCGCGGGCACCGGGACAGGGTGGCACACGGATGTGACGCAAGGCACTCTCCGCGCGGTCTTCGGAGTGCCGTAGTGTGCCTTCGCCCCCGTCCGAAAACCCGCTGGCCACAGCAGATATTTGGGCCATATCAGTCACTCCGGATGAAGCAGGCGCGATGGTCGTCGGAGTCGCTGGCGTCCCGCACGGACCTGCCGGGCCTGCTAGCCGTCCGCAGCCTCACCAAGACCTGGTCGCCGCCCGGGCCGCGCGCCGGTTACCTGCTCTCACCGCCGGACCTGGCCGCCCGGTTGGCCCCGGCACAGCCGCTGTGGTCGGTCTCCACCGGCCCCGGCCGCCACCGATGCCTGCTGCGAACCCGGGGCCCTCGCCGCGGCCCGGGTAAAAGAACTGACGGTTCACCGCGAGGCGTTCGCGGCGGCGCTGAGCGGGTTCGGAATGGCTGTCGTCCCGGCGACGAAAGCATCGTTTCTGCTGTTCAAAGCGGATAACGCGGAGTTTCTCGGGGTTCGTTTGCGTGAGCATGGCATCGCTTTCCGTAGGGATGGCGCCCTCCCGGGACCGGGGCCCGAGTGGTTTCGGGTTGCTGTCCGTGACTTCAGTACACAGCGCGTGCTCACGCGGACTCTGGCACAGTTGGTGATGACTTGAGGGCCCCGGCATTCGGATCGGGGGGAGCCGCGCCGGGGCGGGGGGGACCCGTGCGAGCGGCGTGACCGCCGCGGACTACGCTGGTCCGAATTCGTATCGAACCAGGTGGAACCGGGCAGCTCACAGACCTCTTCTCTTCTTCGGGGAGCGATCATGACCAACGATGACCGCGAGGACACCTATCGCGGCGAGCAGGAGGGCTCGAGGTGGCGGGGCAGTGGTCCCGCGCCCGGCGCGGGGCCGCTCCTGGGCGGCCTCCTGGACGGACTGCCGGAGAGCGGCAAGGGCACCCAGGCGCGCGAGCCCAGCCCCGCGGCTCCGCCGCACAACCCCTTTCGACGTTCGTTCCCGGAACCGGAGATGCCGCCCGCCCAGCCGGAGCCGCATCCCGCGCCCGAGAACGCCGCCGATCCCGCGCCGGCACCCACACCGCCGCCCGCATCTGGACCGGCCGCCGGGTACCAGGTGCCGGGACGGTCCGAACCGGACCAGCCCGAACCGGAGCACTCCCGCCCGGCATCGCACACCAGGACGCCCGCCCCCTTGGCACCCCCGATGAGCGAACCCCGGTTCAACGTCATCCCCTTCCGCTCGGGTACCCGTAACCCCGGGCCCGCACAGACGCCACAGGTGCCACTGGCACCTCAGGCGCCGCAGGAACAGCGTGACCCCCATCCTCCAGAGGCCGAGCGGCCCCAGCCGCCCGAGCCTGCCATGAACCCCGGCCATGCGGATGAGAACCCCGCGGCCGCCGAACCGAAGCAGAGCGACACCGTGCACGCACACGAAGCAGCGGCGCCCCTCGAGGCACCGCAGCACACCGGTCCGCACCAACGGACCGAACCAGAGGAACCGCAGGGGAAGGCCCCGGCCCTGGTCCCGGCCATCCAGGCCGCCCGGCAGGCCCTGAACGAGCAGACTCAGGACGCCCGTCCCAAGGGCGCCGAGGCTCAGAGCGCCAAGGCCCAGAACCCCGACTCCCGGGACTCGGAGACCCGAGGTGCCGAGGCCAAGCAGACAGCCCAGGACACCCCGGCCGCCCCGGCCGCCGGCCGGCCCGGCGCCGACGACGTCTGGAACGGGACCGACCACGCCTTCGACGACGCCGAGCGCGCCGCCGTCTATCGCGCCATCCGCGAACGCCGTGACGTCCGCGCGGGCTTCCGCCCCGAGCCGGTCCCCGCCGACGTGCTCACCCGCGTGCTGGAAGCCGCCCACCAGGCGCCGAGCGTCGGGCACACCCAGCCGTGGGATTTCCTCGTCATCGACGACCCCGAACTCCGCTCGCGGGTGCGCGACCTCGCTCAGAACGAGCGCGACACTCAGGCCCATAGCCGGCCCGCCACCCGCGCGCACGCCTTCTCCGGGCTCAAGGTCGAGGCGGTCCTGGAGAGCCCGCTCAACGTCGTCGTCACCGTCGACCCCAGTCGCGGACCGCACAGCCCCGGACGGCACTCCAAGCCCGCCTCGTACTCGGCCGCGCTCGCGGTGGAGAACCTGTGGCTGGCCGCCCGCGCCGAGGGTCTCGGTGTCGGCTGGGTCGCCTTCGCCGACGAGCGCGAGGTCGCCCGCATCCTGGACCTGCCCTCTCACCTCGAGGTCGTCGCCTACCTGTGCGTCGGCTACGTCGAGGAGTTCCCCACCGAACCCGAACTCAGCCTCGGTGGCTGGGCCAAGGGACGTCCCCTGTCCTGGGCGGTGCACCGCGACCGTTACGGTCGCCGCGGTCTGCCCGGCCAGGAGCCGACCACCCTGCTGGAGGAGACCATCACCGCCATCGGAGCGCTCAACGCCCGAGCCGTGGAGGAAGCCAGGGACCGGCAGGACCGGATGACCAAGCCACAGGGGTCCCTCGGGATCCTCGAGGAGGTCTCGGTGCAGCTGGCCGGACTGGCGGGGGAGTGCCCGCCGCCGGTGCCCGAGCCCGCCGCGGTGGCGGTGTTCGCCGGTGACCACGGGGTGTACGCCCAGGGGGTGACCGCCTGGCCGCAGGAGGTCACCGCGCAGATGGTGCAGAACTTCCTCGACGGCGGGGCCGTGGTCAACGCCTTCGCCGAGCAGGTGGGCGCAGAGGTCACCGTGATCGACGTCGGTGTGGTCGGCGACCTGCCGAAGGGATCGGGCCTGCTGCCGCGCAAGGTCGCGCGCGGCACCGCCGACTTCACCCAGGGCCCGGCGATGACCCGGGACCAAGCGCTCCAGGCGTTGGAGGGCGGTATCGAGATCGCCCGGGACCTGGTGTCGGCGGGCAACCGCTGTCTGATCACCGGCGACATGGGGATCGGGAACACCACCCCGGCCGCCGCCCTGGTGTGCGCGTTCACCGGCGCGGACCCCTCGGTCGCCACCGGTCGCGGGACCGGGATCGACGACGCCACCTACGAGCGCAAGGTGGAGGTGGTCCGCCAGGCGCTGAAGGCCAACCCGGTGGACCCCGAGGACCCGATCGGGACCCTCGCCGCGCTCGGCGGGCTGGAGCACGCGGCGCTGGCCGGTTTCATCCTCGGCGGTGCGGCCCTGCGGGTGCCGGTGCTGCTGGACGGCGTGATCGCCGGTTCGGCCGCGCTCGCGGCGGCCGCGATCTCCCCGGAGTCGCTCAGTGCCTGCTTCGCCGGGCACCGTTCGGCCGAGCCCGGCCACGCCGTGGCCTTGGAACACCTTGGGCTTACCCCGCTGGTGGACCTGGAGATGCGCCTGGGCGAGGGTTCGGGTGCGCTGCTGGCGCTGCCGCTGCTGCAGGGGTCGGCCAGGGCGCTGCGCAACGTGGCCACCTTCGACACCGCGGGTGTGTCCACCGCGCAGTAACCGAAGCGCGCGAACGACGACGGACCCCGACGCCCACCCCTTGGGTTCTAGTGGTGGTCGCAACCCCTGACTTTGGGGAGGTTGCGACCACCATGTCGTTTTCCAAGCAAGAACTGGCCCGGCTGCGGGAGCGGTTCCTGGAGCTGATGACCGAGTCCGGGAACGTTACCGAGGTAGCCCGAAAGCTCGGTATCAACCCCAACACCGCGTTCACCTGTGCGGCCCACCCCTGCGCCATCCGCCCTGCACTGCCCGCCCCGTCGTTCGCTGCGGGGCGCTCGTTTCGCGCTGCCCCCTCGTGCTTCGTTTGCCCCCGTACCGCTCGCCCTCCCCTGCCTCGGATGCGGTGCGCGTCACTCTCTCCAGTGCTCGCCCCTTTACCTCCGTGTAATACCGCTTTGACAAGGTGCTTTGGAGTAATCGCCGAATATCGCCGGCGGCGCGCCAGGCCCCGGGCCCTGCGTGCGCACCCCGCCGTCGAAGCCGGGGGCCGGTGCGGACGACCGAAGGGGTGCGATCCGTGACTTATCTCCTGGGCTTGCGCATGAAGGACCGAGACGTCCTCGTCGTCGGCGGCGGAAGGGTGGCCCAACGCCGGGTCCCCGTCCTACTGGAGGCCGGTGCCCGCGTCACCCTCGTCTCCCCGGAGGCCTCCGCCGCTCTGGAGGACCTCGCCGACGCCGGCCACCTCACCTGGCTGCGCCGCCCCTGGGAGGCCGGTGACGTCAGCGGTCCCGATGCCCCCGCCTTCTGGCTCGTGCACGCCGCGACGGACTCTCCCGAGGTCAACGCCGAGATCGCCGAGGAGTCGGAGGGCTCCCGTGTCTGGTGCGTGCGCGCCGACGACCGGCACGCCTCCTCCGCCTGGACCCCGGCCAGCGGTTCGGCCAACGGCATCACCGTGGGTGTGATCGCCTCGGGCGACCCCCGGCGCTCCGCCGGCCTGCGCGACGCCGTCATCGACGGCCTGGCCGACGGCACCCTGGACGCCCGCCGCGGCCGCGAACGCCTGCGCGGTGTCGCCCTTGTCAGCGGCGGCCCCGGCGACCCGGGCCTGATCACCGTCCGCGGCCAGCAGCTGCTCTCCCAGGCCGACGTCGTGGTGGTGGACCGCCTCGCCCCGACCTCGCTCCTGGACCGCCTGCCCGCGGACGTGGAGATCGTGGACGCCTCCAAGATCCCCTACGGCCGCTCCATGACACAGGACGACATCAATTCCGTCCTCGTCGAGCGCGCCCGGGAAGGCAAGTTCGTGGTCCGGCTCAAGGGCGGCGACTCCTTCCTCTTCGGTCGCGGCGGTGAGGAGGCCGCGGCCTGCTCCGCTGCGGGCGTCCCCGTGATCGCCGTCCCCGGAGTGACCAGCGCCCTGGCCGCCCCGGCCAGTGCCGGGATCCCCGCCACCCACCGCGGTGTGGCCCAGGACGTGCACATCGTCTCCGCGCACGTGGCCCCCGGCGACAGTCGCTCCACCGTGGACTGGGCCGGGCTGGCCCGCGCGGGCGGCACCGTGGTCGTCCTCATGGGCGTGCAGCGGATCGAGGCCATCACCGAGGCTCTCATCGAGAACGGCCGCGCCCCGGACACTCCCGTCGCAGTCGTCCAGGAGGCCACACTGCCAGGACAGCGGACGGTGACGGGTACGCTGGCGGACATCGCTGCCTCGGCCCGATCGGCCCAAGTACGGCCCCCCGCCGTGGTGATCATCGGAGAAGTGGTCAAAACAGCGCGGGATCTTGACATACTGCACACGGGAGCCCAGTTCGAGATCGATCAACTGGCAACCGGGCGCGATCTTCAGTGAGACCTCCGGCGGCGCTGCCCGCCAGCCGCGCCGCCGGGGGAATCCCAGTACCGATGAGGAGGGCATACCGATCATGACCCGGCCGTCGGCCGCACCGAACGCCTCGGGCGAAGGTGCCTCGGACCGGTTCGGAACCGGACCGGACGCCGCCTCCGCCCAGCCCGCCGCACCGGGCCCAGAATCCGTGCACCTGGCGGGTGTACCCGACGAACGCCGGGGGCCCACGGTCCCCGTGCCCGCCGGACCCGCCAAACACCGCGCCCCGGCCAACGAGGACGACCGCTTCGAACAGGTACTGGAGTCGCTGCGCAAGCAGATCCGGGACCTGGAGTTCGCACCGGGGATCGCCGGAGCGGAGGAGGGCGAGGTCCTCCAGTCGGACGTCCTGGCCCAGCTCTCCGACTACGTCCTGCCCCGGGTGCGCCGCCCCGACATCCCCCTGCTCATCGCCGTGGCCGGTTCCACCGGCGCCGGCAAGTCCACCCTGGTCAACAGCCTGGTCGGCGAGCAGGTCACCACCACCGGCGTGCGTCGGCCCACCACCAACAGCCCGGTGCTGGCCTGCAACCCCGCCGACGTCGACTGGTTCAGCGAAGCCTCCTTCATCCCCTCCCTGCCCCGGGTGCGCCAGCAGGGTCTGGCCATGCCCGGCAAGGACGGCATGCTGGTGCTCGCCGCCACCGAGGCCATGCCCCCCGGCGTGGCCCTGCTCGACACCCCCGACGTCGACTCCGCCGTCGCCGCCCACCACGAGTTCGCCGCCAAGTTCCTGGACGCCGCCGACCTGTGGGTTTTCGTCACCACCAGCGGCCGGTACGCGGACGCGCGCGTGTGGGAGTTCCTCCAGGTGGCCCGGGACCGCGACACCTCCCTGGCCGTGGTGCTCTCCCGAGTGCCCCGCAAGGGCCGCCGCCAGCTCCTGGACCACTTCGGCGCGATGCTCGAGGCCAACGGCCTGGGCAACGCCGCCCGCTTCGCGATCCCCGAGACCGACCAGATCGAGGGCGAACGCTTCACCTCCAACGTCGCCGACCACATCCGGGACTACCTCGCGGACGTGGCCGGTGAGGCCGAACAGCGTGACCGGGTCTCCCGGCGCACCTTCATCGGGGTCATCGACAGCTTCCGCAGCCGCGTCCCCGAACTCGCCCGGCAGGTCGAGGCGCAGATCGAGACCGGCCGCTCCCTGGGCGCCGACATCGATGACGCCTACGCCGGCGCGGCCGCCCGGATCGACACCGCCCTGGGCGACGGCACCCTGCTGCGCGGCTCCCTCCTCGCCCGGTGGCAGGAGGTCGCGGCCAGCGGCGAACTCGCCAAGAGCCTGCGCCTGCGCGGTAAGCGGGCCCGCAAGGGCCGCGCCGAACAGGCCGAGCGAGGCCAGCGGGTCAGCGCTCTGGAACGCGCTGTCCGCGACGCCCTGGAGGCCCTGGTGGTCTCCGCCAACGAGCGCGCCTCGGACCAGATCGAGCAGCGCTGGCGGGACGTCCCCGGCGGCGCCGAACTGGCGGAGAAGGCCCTCGACCAGCCCGGCAGCGGGCTGCTCGCCAAGCAGGTTCGCCAGGAGATCTCCGAGTGGCAGCAGGAGATCGCGGAGATGACCGCGGCCAACGGCGCCACCAAACGATCGGTGGCCCGATTCGTCACCTTCGACCACGAGATCGTCGCCCTGGTCATGATCATCGACCTGCTCGGCTACGAACGATCCCATTCCGGAGGCGGCGCCCACGCGGCCGACACCTCCGGGCCGTCCCCGCAGCGCCTGCTCAAGGGGCTGTTCGGCGCCCAGTCGTTGCGAAGCATCGGCGGGTCCGCGCGGGAGAACCTGCGCAAGCGGGTGCTCGGGCTGCTCACTCACGAGCGAGCGCCCTTCGACCACGCCCTGTCGACGGCGGGCATCCCGTCCGAGGACAGCGCCGTCCAGCTCTACCAGGCCACGTACAACCTTGAGATTGCAAGATGACAACTCAGTGGAACCCCGCCCACACGGGGGGCAACGGTCCGGGCCCGAGCCGCGACGAGGGCGAGGAGCGCGAGAGCGGACCCGCCGCGGACGGTTCCGTCTCGGAGAGGCCCGGAACCCGGGGACCTGACCCGCACGATTCCGGTGTGCACGATTCCGTGGCGAGCAGCCCCTGGAACGACGAGCGCGCCGCTCCGGATTCGGAGCCCTCCACGCCGACCAGGGAACCCGCCTCCCACCAGAGCGGTCCTTGGCGCGGCTACACGATGCCGGTGCCCGAACACCCCGAGCACGCCGAGGAGCGTGAACGGGCCGCCTCCGAGGCGGCCGCCTTCGAGCCGCCCGCCTACGACGGAATCACCGGTTACCCGGACCCATCCGGAGCGGGCACGGCACAGAGCGCCTCCCGGGAGGACTCTCAGAGCGACGCCAGCGCCCCAGGGCTACCGGAATCTCACCCGGAGTCGCCGGAAGCGGCCAGGGCCCGTCAGCGTCGCTTCGGGCGCCATGCACGCCCCTCCGCCGCCGCAGCGGACAAGGGCGGCGCCGAAAGCGTGGACGGTGACGGGAACCGGCGCCGCCGCAGCGAGGCCGACCACGACGACCACGACGACCCCGACGGTTTGGCGGGCTGGGTCGGCAGTCTCACCGAGGCCGCCGACGACACCCGCATCGCCGGGCGCAACACCGGTGCCTTCCCGGTGGTCACCCCGGACACCGAACGCCCGGACGACCAGGGCGGGCGTCCGGCCCGGCGTACCACCGGCCGGACCGACGACCGCACCGCCGGTGCTGACCTGCTCGACGACGGGCCGGACGGCCCTGCCGTCGACCCCGCGGCCGGAGCCGCCGCGGAGCGCGACGCCGAGCACGCTTCAGAGCGCGACGCGCAGGGGGAGCGCCCCCGCCGCCACACCTCCCGCCCGGCCCCCGGCGTCGCCCAGCAGACCACCGCCACCTGGGTTCCCGGCCCCGAAGATGACGAGCGGGCCGAGGGCACCGACGCGGAGGAAGCCCGGAGCGGGACGGCGGAGACCGCGCGCACCGGAGCCCCCGCAGCCGCCGGGGCCACCGGCGACAGCGCCCGGACCGTCGAGCCGGGTACAGCGGCCCCGGAACAGGGTGAGGCCGCTGACGACGACCCCGAACCCCTGCCCCGCCGCGTCCCCGGACCCTCCGCCGTCTCGGGCGCCTTCCGGGCGATCGGGGCCGACACCACCGCACCGCGGACCGGCCCTGACGCTTCCGGTTCAGGCACCCCTGGTCCCGACACCGGGCCACAGGCCGTGGGTGGACAGGCACAGGACGACTCCGGCTCGGCAACGAACGAAGAGGAGTACCGCCCCACCAGCCACGACCACTGGCAGCCCACCAGCACCACCAGCCGCGCCGAGCTCATCGAGCGGCTGGACGCCCTGAGCACCCTCGTCGAACTCGGCCAGGAGGACCTGCCCGAGGAGGTCCTGGGCCGGGCCGGACAGCTGCTGGACCACGCCGGGGCGCGCCTGCGCCTGTCCGGCGAACACACGGTCGTGGCACTGGCCGGAGGCACGGGAAGCGGGAAGTCCTCCCTGTTCAACGCCTTGTGCGGGCTCGAACTCTCCCAGACCGGCGTCACCCGCCCCACCACGTCCAAGGCGCACGCCTGCGTGTGGGGGCACGAGGGCGCCGACGCGCTCCTGAGTTGGCTGGGTGTGCCCACGCGCTATCGGCACTCGCGCACCAGCGTCCTGGACACGGGCAACTCCGAGCTGACCGGCCTGGTCCTGCTCGACCTGCCCGACCACGACTCGGTCCGCAGCATGCACACCGCGGAGGCCGACCGGCTCATCGGTTCGGTGGACCTGCTCGTGTGGGTGCTCGACCCGCAGAAGTACGCCGACGCCGCCGTGCACCACCGCTACCTGGCCAAGATGGCCGGGCACGGTGCGGTCACCGTCGCCGTCCTCAACCAGGTGGACAAGGTCGCGCCGGACGAGCTGGAGGAGCTCCTCACCGACCTGCGCCGCCTCCTGGAAACGGAGTCGGGTGTGCACCCGCGGGTGATCACCACCTCCACCGTGACCGGCCAGGGTATTCGCGAGGTGCGCGAGTTCCTGAGCGAGACGGTCATCGAGCGCCGGGCCCTGGTCGACCGCCTGGTCGCCGACCTGGACCAGGTCATCGAACCCTTCGAGGAGTTCTACGGCGAAGGGGAGATCCCCGAGATGGTGCCCGCCCAGGTCCGGTCCCGGATCCAGGAGGGTTTGGCCAAGGCTGCCGGTGTCACCGCTGTGGCCGACGTGGTGGAGACCAACGACGTTCGCCGCGGCAAGCGCCGGGTCGGCTGGCCGGTGGCCCGTCAGGTCGCCAAGCTCCGCAAGGACCCGCTCGCCGCGGTCCAGCTTGACTTCCTGCGCCGGGACGAACCCGGTGTGGGCGGTCCGGTCGACGCGCACGAGGCCGAACTGGAGACGGTTCTGGGTGAGGCCGCCGACCAGGTGTCCGCGGAGATGCCCGGCCTGTGGCGCCGCCGGATGCGCACGGCCGCCCGCAGCGGGGTGGCGGAACTGCCCACCGAACTCGGTGAGGCGGTCGCGGGCGCGGTCGGCGATCCGGGTCGCAGCCCCTCGTGGTGGAAGACGGCCCGCGCGGTGCAGTACGCACTGCTCGCCGTGGCCGGTGTGGGGTTCGCCTGGGCCCTGCTGTCCCTGCTGAGCTGGCTCGGCGGCGGCATCACCGGCCTGCGGATGTTCGACGACCCGGTCTTCATCGCCTACTCGGGCGCCCTGCTCCTGGCCAGTCTCCTGGTGGGCTGGCTGACCGGGGTGGGCTGTGGGAATCTCGTGGAGGTGGCCGCCGTCCAGCGCCGTGAGGACGTGGAGCGCACCGCACAGGGACGGGTTCGGGAGATCGCCGGGGTCCGGGTCGTGACCCAGCTGGAGAACGAACTCGCGCGCTACCGGGCATTCCGGGCCGCCTACGAGGTGGCCAGGGTCAAGGACTGAGCCCTCAAGAACTGAGTCGTCAGGGCTTGAGCCGCGCGCCGTGGTGAGGGGCCGGTGGAGGGCCGGGCCGCGAAGCGGGCTCGGGATCGATACGGTCCCGGTGCGCACAACAGAACACAGCGACCACAACACGAAAGGTCGGCCGAGGGTGAACCTCGACCGACCCGAAGTGATCGGGGGCGGGCAGCCTGAGGGCTGCCCGCCCCCGATCGTGTCAGGGAGGGGGACTTAGAACCAGCTCAGGATCTTCTTTGCCATGTGATGCTCCTACGGTTCGGGTGCTGAGTGCTTGGTACTGACGGGGATCGCGCGGTCGGTGCGTCGGACAGACAGCGCCCGACGGACCGGTCCAGATTTCCGGCCGGAGCCGCCGATGCCCTATGGCAGGATGCCCCAATTCGTCACGCTAGCCAACCCCTCTGGAACAGAGGGTGAGAACTAAGGTAGCCTCAGCCTGCAAGGTACATACAATCGGCAATTAAGTTATTACCCAAAGTAATGTAAAGTAGTGCTGGTGTGATTACCCGGCGCCTACCAGGGAGGATGCGCAACCCCACTGGTCACCGACCGGCACCGCGAGGGAACGCGGGGCGAATCCGGTTCGTCGAAAGGAGAACCGTGGGAGGCGGTGGGCACATCAGAGTCGCCAAGGGTTCGGAGGTAGAAGGTGGAACCGGGAGGGAGGACGAAGCGGTGAGCATCTCGGAGAAGCCGGTGGCGGCCGATGAGAGCTCCCCCGGAGAGCGCCGTACCTGGCTGATCTTCCAGCAGCCCCTCGGGTTGGTGGCCTACCTGTTCCTGATGGTCTTCGTCGCGCTGTTCCTGTTCGGGGTGGCCGCGGCGCAGACGACCCTCAGGCTCTTCGACGTCGCCCTGCTGCTCGCCCTCGTGGTCTCCGCCGTGATGTGCGCGGCGGCGATCAGTCGCATCGATACGCCTTCCGGGGTCAGCCGGGATCTCCTGGGAGCCTGGTGGTTCCCCGCGATGCTCCTCCTGCCGCCGGTGTACTCGCTCCTCATCCCGCTCTCCAGCTACCTGTTGCTCGGGCGCCGCCGCAGTCACACGATGCCGCACCGACGGGTGTTCAACGCCGCTGTTGTGGGCGTTTCGGGGTTCCTCGCCTCGGTGCTCTGGCACGGGGCCCAGGTCGGATTCCCGGCCGGGATCAGCGGCTCCCCGAATTCCCACGAGGCCCTGCTCAGTGCCAGCGGTGTGGCACTGGCCCTGGCCTGCTGCGCCGGGTTCACCCTCCTGAACAGCCTGCTGGTGTTCATGGGCACTAAGTTCGGTGGTGTCTCCGGCAGTATCCGCGACATGTGGGATCGGGAGGGGGTCCTGGTCGACTCCGCCGAATTATGTGTCGGGGTCACCGTCGCCATCCTCGCTCAGATCTCGCTGTTCCTGCTGGTGATCGCGGTTCCGCCGGTGCTGCTACTGCAGCGGAGCCTGGTCTATCAGCAGCTGAAGACCGCGGCCCGGACCGACCCGAAGACCGGCCTGCTCAACGCGCCCACCTGGGAGAAGGAAGCGGCCGCCGAGGTCGCCAAGGCCCGCTCTACGCGCGGCCGGGCGGCGGTGCTCATCGTCGACATCGACCACTTCAAGCGGGTCAACGACAACTACGGGCACCTCTTCGGCGACCAGGTCCTGCTCGGGGTCGCGACGACGATTTCCCAGCAGCTGCGCCAGTCGGACCTGCTCGGCCGCTTCGGCGGCGAGGAGTTCGTGGTCATGCTGCCGGGGGCCGACACCACCGAGGCCTGGCAGGCCGCCGAACGCCTGCGCTGCCAGGTCGGCCGGATGGAGATCGCGGTGGACGACGTCCTGGTGTCCATCACCATCTCGATCGGGGTGGCCGTGGCTGGTGACCACGGTGACGACCTCGTCGAGCTGCTGACCGCCGCCGACCTTGCGCTCTACCGGGCGAAGGAGACCGGCCGCGACCGCGTGTGCCTGCCGGCCGGGCGCCCCGAGGTGTCCGGGAAGATCCCCGGTCCCCGGGAGGGCGAGATCACCGATTCCACGAGCAACCCGGGTGACCCTTCCTGACCTCCGAGAACGTCGGAGGAAGGGCGGTCGGGTCAGGTTATCCACAGGTTCGCGGGGGCTGGTTGCGCCCCCGCGCCCGGTAACCGAACGTGGAACCATGCCCGGTGATCAGCATGGAACCTCCCCTGAACCCGCCGACCCTTCCCACCCCTCCCAGCCCCCGAACTCCCCAGCGAGCCCGCTTCGACTGCGGACCCCGGCGGACCTTCTCGCAGCCCTGCCCTACCTGGTGTCCCAGCCCTTGGACGACGCGGTGGTCGCGCTGGTGGTCGGTGAGGGCCATGTGCTCGGAATCCTCTACGGCGGACTCGACCACCTGGACCACGTCCTCACCCCGGAACGGAGCGGTGGGGCGGCTGTGTCCGCGGCCCTGGCAGCCGACGGCAGTGCGCTCATCGTGGCCGGTTTCGGTCAACCGGAGCGGGTCACTCCGCACATCCACTCCCTCCTCCAGGAGGCCCGTGTCCGAGGGGTCCAGGTCCTGGAGGCGCTCCGGGTGACCGGGGGACGCTACTGGTCCTATCTCTGCCAGGACCTCGGGTGCTGCCCGGACGAAGGGACACGCTTCGACCCGGATATCTCACCGGTCCCGGCCGAGGCGGTCCTGCGCGGGCTGGTCCCGGGAGACCGGGGGCCTTCCGCGCGGATCAGGTTCCTCCTTGACCCCGTGCGCGGAAAGCTGCGGGAGGTGGTGGCCGAGGCGGCGACGGCGGCCGAAGCGGAGGCGTCCGAGGGGGACGGGGTCGAACGTCGGGCCCCCGAGGTACTGGACGCGCTGCGCGAGGAGGGCCGGCGGCGGGTCACTGATCCGCAGACCATGGGGCGACTGGGGGTCCACCTGACCGAATTCCGCGTGCGCGACGCGGTGTGGACCGGGATCACCCCGGAGACCGCACGGCTCCACATGCGCCTATGGTCGAGGCTGGTCCGCCATGTCCCCGAACGCCACCTCCCGGCCCCGGCCGCCCTGCTGGCGGTGGCTGCCTGGCAGCACGACGACCACGACCTGGCCCGGGCCGCCCTGGACCTCGCCCTGACAGTGGACCCGGGCTACGCGATGGCGGTCCTCATGTCCCGGGCGCTGCGGTGGGGACTGCCCGCCGAACGCTGGCGCGGCTTCCTGGCTCAGCGCCTCGACCACCAGAGCGAGGAGGAGGCCGGGGCCGAGGACGAAGCGGACCCCTCCAGACCGCCCCGCACCCCGATCCCGCTGTGCAGTACGACCGGCGCCGCCGCTCCCGGTGCTACCTCGTGCGTGGGGCAAGGAATGCCCTCGCCCTCGGGACCCCACCCGGGCATGAGAGGAAGTGGTGGAGCCTCGGGCCGCGTGGCGAGCGGTAACGCTGCCCCTGACCGATTGGCCGACTGGGCGTGAGCGGGAGCGGTGAGAATTCGGGGACGGAGTGAACGGGGGAGACGACAGGGCCGCGTGGGCGGGGCTGGGCTGGGGTGGGGATCGACGGGACCTGCGCCGTTGCCCGCAGCACGCCTTGCCCCGTTCCACGCCTTGTGCCCGATCCAGGCCCTGCGTTCGTTCCAGGCCCTGTGCCAGGGATGGCGGCGGATTCGTGCCAGACCCCGCGCAGGGGGTGTGCCAGCGCGCGCGGATAACCCTCTGCGCGGTACGGCTCCCGTACCGCGCCTCCCAGGGCGCCGAGCGCGTTCTGGCACCCTTCAGTGAGGGCTCGGGGGCGGGTGGATCCGGCCCGCCATTGACCGCCCCGCCGACACCGCTGACGTGATACCGGATACCGGCCAACGCCGACCCCGCTGGGACGGGATCGTTCACCTGCGCCGGGCCAGTTCGTGCTCGGTGCTGGCCGGGGACCCCCGACCCGGGATGGTGCGGACTCCTGCGGATCGTCACGATTCGGAGTCCCGACAGGTCTGGGCACACGCCCTGACGCCCTAGGCTGGGAGGCATGCCGGAGTACATCTACACCATGCAAAACGTGCGCAAGGCGCACGGCGACAAGGTCGTCCTTGACAACGTTTCGGGGTCGTTCCTGCCCGGAGCCAAGATCGGTGTCGTTGGCCCGAACGGCTCGGGTAAGTCGACGCTGCTGAAGATCATGGCCGGCATCGAGCAGCCGTCCAACGGTGAGGCGCGGCTCATGCCCGGGTTCACCGTGGGTCTGCTCGCTCAGGAACCGCGGCTCGACGAGAGCAAGACAGTCCTGGAGAACGTCGAGGACGGCGTCGCCGAGACCAAGGCGATGCTGAACCGCTTCAACGAGATCGCCGAGCAGATGGCGACGGACTACTCCGACGACCTGCTCGAAGAGATGGGCAAGCTCCAGGAGCAGCTCGACCACCGCAACGCCTGGGATTTGGACAGCCAGCTGGCGCAGGCCATGGACGCCCTGCGCTGCCCGCCCGGAGACGCCTCCGTCACCCAGCTCTCCGGTGGCGAGAAGCGCCGCGTGGCGTTGTGCAAGCTGCTGCTCGAAGCCCCCGACCTGCTGCTGCTCGACGAGCCCACCAACCACCTGGACGCCGAGAGCGTGAACTGGTTGGAGCAGCACCTGTCCAAGTACGCGGGCACCGTCATCGCGATCACACACGACAGGTACTTCCTGGACCACGTGGCCACCTGGATCCTGGAGCTGGACCGCGGCCAGTTCTACCCCTACGAGGGCAACTACAGCACCTACCTCGAGACCAAGCAGGCCCGCCTGAAGGTCGAGGGGCAGAAGGACGTCAAGAAGGCCAAGCGCCTCAAGGACGAGCTGGAGTGGGTCCGCTCCAACGCCAAGGCCCGCCAGACCAAGAGCAAGTCGCGTCTGGCCCGCTACGAGGAGATGGCCGCCGAGGCCGACAAGACCCGCAAGCTGGACTTCGAGGAGATCCAGATCCCGCCGGGTCCGCGCCTGGGCAACACCGTGGTCGAGGTCAAGAACCTCACCAAGGGCTTCGGGGACCGCGTCCTCATCGAGGACCTCAGCTTCTCGCTGCCGCCCAACGGCATCGTCGGCATCATCGGCCCGAACGGTGTCGGTAAGACGACCCTGTTCAAGATGATCGTCGGTGAGGAGAGCCCCGACGAGGGCAAGATCACCGTCGGTGACACCGTCGAGACCTCCTACGTCGACCAGTACCGGGGTCGGATCGACGACTCCAAGAACGTCTGGGAGACCATCTCCGACGGCGAGTCCTTCATCACGGTCGGCAAGGTCGAGATCCCCAGCCGCGCCTACGTCGCCGCCTTCGGCTTCAAGGGCTCGGACCAGCAGAAGTCCTCCGGTGTGCTCTCCGGTGGTGAGCGCAACCGGGTCAACCTGGCGCTCACCCTCAAGCAGGGCGGCAACCTGCTGCTCCTGGACGAGCCCACCAACGACCTGGACGTCGAGACCCTCGGTTCGCTGGAGAACGCCATCCTGGACTTCCCGGGCTGCGCCGTGATCACCTCCCACGACCGGTGGTTCCTGGACCGCGTCGCCACGCACATCCTCGCCTGGGAGGGCGGCTCCTCCTGGTTCTGGTTCGAGGGCAACTTCGAGTCCTACGAGAAGAACAAGGTCGAGCGCCTGGGCCCGGAGGCCGCGCGTCCGCACGCGGTCACCCACCGCAAGCTGACCCGCGACTAGTCACCGGACAGCGGCCAGGCGGTCAGCGAAGCAACCGCCCAGCAGCCAAGCAGCACCGACAGGCCCCGTCGGCCGGATCCGTCCGGTCGGCGGGGCCTTCGCGTTCCTCCGGCGATCTGGTGCCCGCCGGTGTTTCAGGTGCGAAAAACCCTGTACTGACAGGCACTCCCGTCACTATGGTCCTGGCATGACGATTCTGTGTGTGCCCTACCACCTGGACGACCACCTGCCCGCTTTCCGGCTCCCGTTACCCGCGGGGGCGGTGACGGTGCATCCGGATCTGCCGGACGCCGACCGGTGGGTCCGGATGGCGGCACTCCACGAGGAGGTCGCCGACCGCGTGGCCGACCAGGTCTGGGTCGGGCGGGTCCCGACCGTGCTGTCCGGCGACTGCATGGTGGCCCTCGGAACCGCCGCTGGAGTGCAGCGCGCGGGGGTGGATCCGGCCGTCGTCTGGTTCGATGCGCACGGCGACGTCCAGACCATGGAGACCAGCGACTCCGGGTACGAGGGCGGGATCCCGCTGCGTGTGCTCGCGGGCTACCGGCCGGATCCGGCCACCGACCGGCTCGGGCTCCGGGACATCGCGGAGGAACGGCTGCTCCTGGTGGACGGACGCGATCTCGACCCGCCCGAGGAGGAGTACCTGCGCACCTCCGCGATACGGCAGAGCAAGGTCACCGACATCGAACCCGGAACGCTCCCCGAGGGCCCCCTCCTGCTCCACGTGGACCTGGACGTCATCGACGCCGCCGAGGCCCCCGGCCTGCTGTTCCCCACCCACGGCGGCCCCCGGGCCGGCGAGGTGTTCTCAGCTGTCCGCACGATTCTCGACACCGGCAGGGTCGTCGCCCTGAGCGTGGGCTGCACCTGGCGCGCCGACGAGGAACTGGACGCCGACGGAGGTGTCCGCGCCCGCCTGCTCACTGAGCTCCTGGCCAACATTTCCTGAGGGATGCACGATGCACCCGTGCACGAGACCACGGGTGTGACTGAGGCCACCGGAGCTGTCGGGGTTGTCCGGGCTGTCAGGGCCACCGGGGCCTTACGGGTGGCGGCTCAGGGTGACCGAGCCCCGGACCCGACGGGACCGAAGACGGGAAAATCCCTCCGACCCCGTGACTATTCCCTGCCGGACGGCCCAGGAGAGGGACCGTGAACGTGGCATACCCTGGACCCGATGACTTCCGCGCGTGATGACCACCAGGGCGCGGGCGACGAGCCCGTGCAGATGACGTTCTACGAGGCCGTGGGCGGTGAGGAGTTCTTCACCCTCCTGGTCCGCCGTTTCTACGAGGGCGTCGCCGACGACCCCGTGCTGCGGCCCATGTACCCCGAGGAGGACCTGGGCCCCGCCGAGGAGCGCCTGCGTCTGTTCCTCATCCAGTACTGGGGAGGCCCCCGCACCTACAACGAGCAGCGCGGTCACCCGCGCCTGCGCATGCGACACGTGCCGTTCCGCGTCGGCGCGGCCGAGCGCGACCTGTGGCTCAAGCACATGCGCGCCGCGGTGGACTCCCTGGACATGCACGAGGTCCTGGAGCGCCAGCTCTGGGAGTACATGGTCATGGCCGCGCACAGCATGGTGAACGTTCCCGGGGAGGCCACGCCCCCCGCGGTGGCCAAGCCGACCTCGCTGCGCGTGGGCGGCGACGGCAGGGTGAGCCGCGACAGCCGGACGTCGGGAGACGATGACGACGGCGAGGCCGTCACCATCTCCCTGAAGCGCTGACCCCCATGCCCCTCGGGTGCGGGCCCGGGCTCCCCTGGATGCTGTTGGCGAATCCGCAGCGCTGGGGCCCGGAGAAGCGGAGAGGCTGATATGGAGAGGCTTCTCTGCGGCAGGCTCGTGTAGAGGGCATCCGGGGTGGGGGCTGGGTGGGGCCCCACGCAGCCCTCACTCCGGAATTAACCAACAGCATCTCCCTTGTGCCGGGCCCCGCGTCTCCTCAGAGCCGGTGCTCCGGGACGCGGCCCGCGGGGGCAGGGCCCCGCGGGTGTCAGGAGTACTTGTTGAGGAGCGCGCGCTCGGCGTCGTTGAGGCGCCGGGCGCTCTGCGTCGCCACGTCGAAGCCGACCAGGACCGTCTTCGCGCGCAGGTAGACCCGCTGGTCGTCGAGGATCTCGTAGGACATGCTGAAGCTGGCGTTGCGGACCTCGGTCACCCACAGCTCCACGCGCACCGGGTCGGTGCGGGGCAGCAGCGGAGCGACGTAGTCGGCCTCCTGGCGGGCCACCACCGTCGCGCCGAAGGCCTCGGGGCGGCCGTCACCGATCCCGAAGTGCAGGAACCCGACGCGGGCGTCCTCCAGGTAGGTGAGCATCCGGACGTTGTTGACGTGCTGCTGGGGGTCAAGGTCGGCGTAGCGCACCTGGGCCAGGTGTACGTACCGCTGGGGCCCGGCGGTGGTGGGGCTCTCGGCCTCGATCTGTGTCACGTCCTGGATCCTCTCCCGAAGTTCTCCCGGATGTCCTCCCCGGGGTCGGGCGTATCCCTTGGTCACACGCTTGTCGCGACGCACCGGACACGCCTTTGGCATCCTTTGATTGTCTCAAAGGACCCTCCGCGTGACCCCGGTGCAGGGTGTCCGATTCCTGTGTCCTTGCTCTCCCCGGCCCGGGTCCGGGCCGGGGAGAGCTGACGGGCTCGGGTGGGTTAGGAGACCGAGAGCCCCAGGTGGTGGGCGAGGAAGGCGAGCTGCTCCGCGGTCAGGGCGACACTGCGGCTCACCGATCGGGAGCTGTGCCCGACCTCGGCCTCACGCCGGACGAGGATCGGTCGCTCCTGGATCGGCGCCGACGTGGCCTGCTGCATCTCGGCGCACAGCTTGCGGGCGTGCAGCGGGTCCACCCGGGTGTCGTTGTCGAACACCGTGAACAGGGTGGCCGGGTACCGGGTGCCCGCCTGGACGTTGTGGTAGGGGGAGTAGCCCAGTAGCCAGCCCAGCTCCTCGGGCTGCTCGGCGCTGCCGTACTCCACGTTCCACAGCTGTCCCAGCCCGAACCGCTCGTAGCGCACCATGTCCAGCAGCGGGGCCGAGCACACCGCGGCGGTGAACAGCTCCGGCCGCTGGGTGATCATGGTGCCCACCAGCAGGCCGCCGTTGCTGCCGCCCATGATCGCGAGCCGCTCCGGGCTGGTGGTGCCGCTGGAGATCAGGTGCTCGGCGGCCGCGGCGCAGTCGTCGAAGACGTTCTGCTTGTTGGCGAGCATGCCGCCCCGGTGCCATTCCTCGCCCTCTTCCAGGCCGCCGCGCAGGTTCGCGACGGCGTACACACCCCCGGCGCGCACCCACGCCAGGATCGCGGCGGAGTACCCCGGGGTGAGGGAGATCTGGAAGCCCCCGTAGCCGTAAAGGATGGTCGGCCGGGGGCCTTCTGCGGGCGCGGTGGGGGAGACCACCAGCATGCGCACGGTGGTGCCGTCCTTGGACGTGAACGCGACCTGCTCGGTGCGCACGTCGGGCAGGTCGATCTCACCGGGCGGGCTGGCCCACGGCGTCACCTCCCCGCTGCGTGCGTCGTAGTGGTACACGGACGAGGGGTGGGTGTTGTCGGTGTAGCCGAACCACGCCTCGTGGCCGCCCTCGGGCCGGCTGCTCAGCCCGCCGAGGCTGCCCAGGCCCGGCATCGGCAGGGTGCCCAGGCGCGCGCCAGACCCGGGGTCGTGGCGGCTGATCTCGCTGATCGCGTGCCTGCTCCAGACCAGGAGCAGCTCGGGGGAGTCGAGCTCCGCCCCGTCCAGCAGCGTGTGGCCCTCCAAGACCGCCTCGGGGTCCTCGGCGACCAAGGTGGTCCAGTTCTCGTACCCGGGGGCGGTCGGGTCGGTGACGCACAGGCGCCCGCGCGGGGCCCCGCGGTCGGTGAACAGGTACAGACGGCCGTCCCGGCCCACGTGGAGGCTCAGGTCGGAGTCCACACCGTCCTGGACGGTGACCAGGCGGGGGCTCTCCAGCGGCCCCTCCTCGAGGTCGGCGATCCAGGCGTTGGTCGCCGAGGACGTGCCCTTGACGGAGGTCAGGGTGAGCCAGCGGCCGTTCTCGCTGACGCTCACCCCGTAGTACTCGGTCTTGACGCGGCCCTGGCCGAAGATGAGCGCGTCCTGGTCGTCGGGGGTGCCCAGCTGGTGCAGGTAGACCCTGCGGTGGTAGGACTCCTCACCGTCGGGGACCTGGTCGGCGGGCAGGCGGCGCACGTAGTAGAAGGCCGAGCCGTCGGGCAGCCATGCCACAGGGCTGTACCGGGTGCGGTCGATGGGGCCGTCCACGAGCTCGCCCGAGTCCACGTCGATGACGCGCAGGCGGGACTCCTCGTCGCCGCCCTCAGAGAGCTGGTAGGCGAGCAGGCGCCCGTCCGGCGAGGGTCGCCAGGCGTCCAGCGTGGTCAGGCCGGAGGGGTCGAGCGCCCCGGGATCGACCAGGACGCGCTCGGCCCCGGCACCGTCCTGGACGTGCAGCACCGCGTGCTCCTGGCCGGGGGCGCGACGGGTGACGAAACGGCGCTCACCGCGCCAGACCGGTACTCCGACGTGTCCGGCGCCCATGAGCGAGCGCACCTGGTCGGCGAACCAACCATGGGTCTCGTAGTCGGCGGACAGCTGGTTGTACAGGCCGTCCTGGGCGGAGGACCACTCCTTGGTCTCCGTCGAGTCGGCGTCCTCCAGCCACCGGTAGGGGTCACGGACGGTGTGGCCGTGCAGGGTCTCTTGGATGTCCAGCCGCGTGGCCGGGGGATAGCGGAGTTCGCGCATACTTCGCACCCTATCCACCGTTATCTCACTGTGTGTGTTCGGCGCGGCGAGAGCATGAATCCGGGTTTGCCGGACGCACAATGGGTTCCAGAAAGCGACAACGTGTGTTTTCTGGGTAGCCCGACGGAAATTGGGGTGGCGCCGGAGCGGTCCGAGCAAGCAAACTGAATGCGGGACGCAACTCGGCGGGAACCACCGGGAGGTCCGTGTGGCAAGGCGTACGGAGACACCGATCCTCGGGTCGGTGCACAGGGAGGTTTCCTGGCTGGCCGAACGGCTGGCTGGGGAAGAGACATGGCGGGCGAACACAGCCGCCGGGGCGACGCGATGAGCGCCCGACGCAGCCGGGAGGGTGGTCCAGGCACCGCCCGCCGACACGTGCTGCTGCTCAACGCCAGCTTTGAACCACTGACGACACTGCCCCTGCGCAGAGCCATTCTGCTCGTTCTGCGGGAAAAGGCGGAAGTCGTTCACGATGACGGCGCGGGGGCGGTGCTGCACTCGGCGACACGTTCCTATGACGTGCCGTCGGTGATCAGGCTCAGGCGCTACATCAGCGTCCCGTACAGCCGAAGAGTGCCCCTCACCCGGGTGGCGCTCATGCGGCGGGACCGGCACACCTGCGGTTACTGCGGGAAGAAGGCCGAGACGATCGACCACGTCGTCCCGCGCAGCCGCGGCGGTGCCCACGTGTGGGAGAACGTGGTCGCGGCCTGCAAGCCGTGCAACCACCGGAAGGCGGACAAGTTCCTGGACGAGATCGGCTGGGAGCTGCACATCACCCCCAAGGTGCCCAAAGGCCCCCACTGGCGGTTGATCAACGGTGACCTGCACGGCGACCCCCAGTGGGAGCCGTACATGGCGCACCTGGCCGCATAGCGGCAGCGGGGGCCGGGACAAACCCCAGGGCGTCCCACCCGGCCCGGACCACGCCCCCGGGGAGCCGACCCCCTCGGCTCCCCGGGGGCGTCCCCTTGCCCGGAAACAGAGTGCGTCCCCTTGCCCGAGACGGAGTCCGGGCTGGAGCCGGACCACGGCGCGCCCCTATCCTTGAGACATGCCCAGATACGACTTCCGCTGCCGCGAGTGCGACGACACCTTCGAGCTCTCCCGGCCCATGGCCGAGTCCGACACTCCCGCCGATTGCCCCCAAGGGCACGACGACACCGTTCGGCTGCTGTCCACCGTCGCGGTGGGCGGACGCGCCGCCGCCCCCGCGCCCTCCGGTGGCGGAGGCTGCTGCGGGGGCGGCTGCTGCGGCTGAGGACCAGCCCTGCCTACTTCTCGATCTGGCTGACGTCGCGCGCCGCGCCGGTCGAGGCCGAGGTGGCCATCGCCGCGTAGGCGCGCAGCGCGGCGGTCACCGGGCGCTTGCGGTCGCGCGGCTGGAACCGGCCCAGCTCCTTGAGCAGTCGCTCACGGCGGGTGTTCAGCTCCTCCTCGGCGACCTCCAGCACGATGCCCCGGTTCGGGATGTCGATGCTGATGGTGTCGCCGTCCTCGACCAGGGCGATGTCGCCGCCCGCGGCCGCCTCGGGGGAGGCGTGGCCGATGGACAGCCCGGAGGTGCCGCCGGAGAAGCGGCCGTCGGTGATCAGGGCGCAGGCCTTGCCCAGACCGCGGCCCTTGAGGAAGCTCGTCGGGTAGAGCATCTCCTGCATGCCGGGGCCGCCCTTGGGGCCCTCGTAGCGGATGACCACCACGTCACCGGGCTCGATCTGCTTGTTGAGGATGCCGTCCACGGCGTCGTCCTGCGACTCGAACACCTTGGCGGGCCCGGAGAAGGTCCACAGCTCCTCCTCCACACCGGCGGTCTTGACGATCGCGCCGTCCGGGGCGAGGTTGCCGAACAGCACGGCCAGGCCGCCGTCCTTGGTGTACGCGTGCTCGACCGAACGGATGCAGCCCTTCTCCCGGTCGGCGTCCAGGGTGTCCCAGCGCACGCTCTGCGAGTAGGCCTTGGTGGTGCGCACACCGCCGGGGGCCGCGTGGAAGAGCTCCACAGCCTCGGGCAGCACCGTGTCCGAGGTGATGTCCCACTCGCCGATGAACTCGCCGATGGTTTTTCCGTGCACGGTGGGAAGCGAGGTGTCGAGCAGGCCGCCGCGGGCCAGTTCGCCCAGGATGGCGGGGATGCCGCCGGCCCGGTGCACGTCCTCGATGTGGTACTTCTCGGTGTTCGGCGCGACCTTGCACAGGCACGGGACGCGGCGGGAGACCTCGTCGATCTCGGGCAGCCCGAAGTCCACACCGGCCTCGGTAGCGGTGGCCAGCAGGTGCAGGATCGTGTTGGTGGAACCGCCCATGGCCACGTCCAGGGCCATGGCGTTGCCGAAGGCGGCCGGGGTGGCGATGGACAGCGGCAGCACCGAGTCGTCGTCATCCTGGTAGTAGCGCTTGGCGGCCTCCACGACCAGGCGCCCGGCGTCCTCGTAGAGGGCCCTACGGGCGGTGTGGGTGGCCAGGACCGTGCCGTTGCCGGGCAGGGCCAGTCCCAGGGCCTCGGTGAGGCAGTTCATCGAGTTGGCGGTGAACATGCCCGAGCAGGAACCACAGGTCGGGCAGGCGTTCTCCTCCATCTCGTCGAGTTCGGCCTGGGAGACGCTCTCGTCGGCCGCGGCGATCATGGGGTTGATCAGGTCGAGCTTGCGGACCGTGGTGGCGGTGCCTTCGACCACCGTGACCTTCCCGGCCTCCATGGGGCCGCCTGAGACGAACACGGTGGGGATGTTGAGGCGCATCGCCGCGAGCAGCATGCCCGGGGTGATCTTGTCGCAGTTGGACACGCACACCAGGGCGTCGGCGCAGTGGGCGTTGACCATGTACTCGAGTGAGTCGGCGATGAGTTCACGGCTGGGCAGCGAGTACAGCATGCCGCCGTGGCCCATCGCGATGCCGTCGTCGACGGCGATGGAGTTGAACTCGCGGGGCACGCCACCGGCCTGGCGGATGGCGTTCGCGACGACCTCGGCGACCTCGCGCAGGTGCACGTGTCCGGGCACGAACTCCGTAAAGCTGTTGGCCACGGCCACGATGGGCTTGCCGAAGTCCTCGCGCTCTACGCCGGTGGCGCGCATGAGAGCGCGCGCGCCTGCCATGTTCCTGCCGTGGGTGACCGTGCGTGAGCGTAGGGCGGGCATGGGGTGGACTCCCATCGTTACGGGTGTTTCCCCTTGATGGTAGTCCCCCTGGCGAACCGCTTCGGTCTCGCCCCGGGAGACAGCCGTTTCGAATGTTGAGATTTGTGGAGGTGGGGGACTCATCGCGCGGGGAGGTCGGGTGCGGTTTCGGGCCTGGACGGACATACGTAAGGCCCGGAGGCCACGGCGGTGTGGCTGGTTCCGGGCCCGAGTGCGGCAGGGGCGGTGAACGGGGTGGCGCGTCAGTAACGGGGTGGCAGGGCCTTCTTCGCCGCCTGGTAGATCTCCTCGATCTCGGTCTCGCTCAGCCGGTCGCGCCCACTGCGCAACCACTTGCGGACCTTGGTTCCGGTGATGATGTCCACGCCACGAAGCCGGTGGCTGTCCCAGGGCATGCCCGGGCCGTAGATGGCCAGGGAGGCGCGCACCGAGATCTCACGGCCGAGCTCCTCGCTGATGAGCTCCTCCGCGCGCTTGGCCTCCTCCAGGGCCTCGTCGATCCGCTCGTTCTTGCTGAACCGACCGTGGTACAGCTTCTCCAGCTTGTTGCGCAGCGGGAGACGCTTGTCCCAGGACTCCGAGTCGATGGCGAATGCGCCCCGCCGACCCACGATGAAGTGGTCGATCTGGCCGTTGCCACCGGGTACGGCGCGTGCGTGAAGCACGCGGTAACCGAGCTGCTTCATGAGCTTGAGCTGGGCCTCGGTGCGCCGCTGCGCGGCCGAGGGCTTGCGCCAGCGGGGGATCTCCGACTCACGCCGGGCGTTCCACACCATCACCGAGACAAGGGTGATGAGTCCGAAGGTGACACCGACCCTCCAGTCCCCGGTGAGCATGCCGAAGGCTCCCGCGGCAGCCGCCGCGGCCACGCTCCGGATGGTCCACCTGCGCGCGGCGTCGTTGGATTTCAGGGCTCCGTAGAGGGCCCTGCCGCCTGACGTGCTGGAGTCCTTGCGCTGGTTGGGGAAGAAGAGGGCCTCGGGCCGTTCGGGCTCCGACCCGTCGGACGATGGGCTACGACCGTTCACTCTGGTTGCCGATTCCACGACGGACAGGTTAGTTCCATCCATATCTGAGTCCTAGTGCATTACTTCTCACACTTTTCTTCCCTTGTGTTCTTGCGTCCATACGTGTTTGGGGCGCGAGAACGGGGAAGGATTGCCTTTTCGTCGTCTCTCTAGAGAGGTCCCGCCTCACCGCCGTGGTGCCCGTTGCCCTACCCGGTTAATCTCAGGTGGCATGACCCGGATTCATGATCTCCCCGCGCACCGCCTCGCGACGCTGATCCGCAGTCGTGAACTGTCACCTGTTGAGGTTGCTGAGCACTATCTCGAGCGAATTCGGAGGCTGGACGCACGTTACGGTGCCTACATTACGGTCGTTGAGGAAAGTGCTCTGGAGCAGGCCCGAAACGCGCAGAAGCGTACGATGAGCGACACGCCGGACCAACTGCCTCCCCTCCTCGGCGTCCCACTGCCCATCAAGGACCTGGACACCCTTGCCGGGGTCCGTGTCACTTTCGGCTCACGTGTCTACTCCGACCTCGTGGCCCCCGCCGACTCCGCCATGGTCGCCCAGCTGCGCGAAGCGGGCGCCGTCTTCCTCGGCAAAACCAACACCCCCGAATTCGGGGCGACCTGTTACACCGAGAACGACATCGCACCGCCCAGCCGCAACCCCTGGGACACCACCCGCTCCCCGGGCG
Organism: Nocardiopsis valliformis DSM 45023; assembly: GCF_000340985.1. Classification (NCBI taxonomy): domain Bacteria; kingdom Bacillati; phylum Actinomycetota; class Actinomycetes; order Streptosporangiales; family Nocardiopsidaceae; genus Nocardiopsis; species Nocardiopsis valliformis. The sequence goes on along the minus strand of NZ_ANAZ01000033.1, from coordinate 27,454 downwards.
GCTCCAGCGGAGGTGCCGCGGCCGCGGTCGCCGCCGGACTCGCCCCCGCGGCCCAGGCCAGCGACGGCGGCGGATCCATCCGCATCCCTGCCAGCGTGTGCGGCCTCTTCGGACTCAAACCCACGCGGGGCCGTATCTCCGGCGGCCCCGACCGCGCCGACCTCAACGGCCTGTCCACCGCCGGCCCCATCACCCGCTCGGTCCTGGACGCCGCCCTGATGCTGGACGCCATGGCGGTCAACCTGCCCGGCGACCTCTACACCGCTCCGCCGCTGCCGCCCGGCCAGACCTTCGCCGACCACGCCCGCCGCGAACCCGGGAAGCTGCACATCGGCCGCTACGCCGACACCGGCTCCACCGGCATCGCGGTCCACCCCGACGTCCTCGCCGCCTACGAGGAGGCCACCCAGCTGCTCCTGGACCTGGGCCACGAGGTCGAGGAGATCGATAACCCCGGCGAGACCGCCTTCGGCGGCGCCTTCGCCGACGACTTCCAGCACCTGTGGTCGGCCGTCGCCTCCGCCACACCCATCGACCCGGCCCGCGAGGGCGAACTGACCCCGATCTACCAGTGGCTGCGCGAACGGGCCCGCACCACCCCGGTCCCCGCCTACGTGGGCGCCAGCGCCCGCCTCCAGCGCGGCACCCGCGCCATGCTGACGGCCACGGCCCGCTTCGACGCCGTGCTCAGCCCCACCCTGGCCCAGCCCCCGGCCGAGATCGGCCACTTCAACTCGTGCGGCCCGGAGGAGGAGTTCCGGCGCATGACCGAGTTCACCCCGTTCACCTCGCTCTACAACGTCTCCGGACAACCCTCCGTCAACGTCCCGCTGCACTGGTCGCCGAGCGGACTCCCGATCGGCACGATGCTCACCGGTCGGATGGGCGGCGAGGGGACTCTGCTGTCGTTGTCGGCCCAGTTGGAGCGGGCCCAGCCGTGGGCGCACCGGGTTCCGGCCGGTTGGGAGGACTGACCGGAGCGGGACCGGTGGCGGTTCCCTCGAGGGCGGCGCCAGCGGTCCCGAGGGCCGTGTTCTCCACCGTGGGCATCGTGTTGGCCGCAGCGGCGGAGGGATCGGTGCCCGCACCGGCAGCGGCGGGCCCGTTGGTACGGGGCAGGAACAGGCTCAGTACCGCGGCCATCAGCACCAGCCCGGCGGCACCGAGCGCACCACCCGCGATCCCGTTGGTGTCCACCAGAGCGCCGGTCAGCGGACCGGCCACCGCGGCGCCGGTGCTCATCGCCGTGGCCATCCAGCCGAACGCCTCGGCCCTGCGGTGGGCGGGGGCGGTGTCGCCCAGACGGCCCATCACCGCCGCCAGGGTGGGCGCCAACGCCAGCCCCGAGACGAAGAGCAGCGGGGTGATCAGCAGCGGGGTGGGCAGATGGCTGACTGGCGGTAGGAACGGGACCAGCACCGCGATGCCCAGGGCGGCCCCGAAGGCTCGCAACGGCACCCGGGGGGTGCCCTTGAGCGAGCCGGCGACAGCACCGCCCACCAGCGACCCCAGCGCCCAGATCGAGGCCAGCACCATCACGTAGTGCGGCGCGTTCAGCTCGTTGGCCCAGGCGACGATCACCAGGTCCATACCGACCACACCGGAGACGATCATCATGCACATCGCGAAGACCAGGCACAGCGCGGGGTGGAACAGCAGGCTGCGGCGGGGGCGGGAGGGGACGGCGCCGGTCCCTTCTTCCGAGGCTCCGCAGACCTGATCGGGCTCGGCCGGGGCCGGATCGGTCACCCCCGCACGGCGCAGCGACAACGCGAACCCCACCGCACCCATCAGCCCCAGAACCCCCAGCAGCAAAAGCGCCCAGCGCGGTCCGGCCAGCGCCACGACACCGGCGGTCAGGATCGGGGAGAAGACGAAGAGCAGCTCCTGGGTGGTGGCCTCGGCCGCGTAGATGGCCTGCCGCTCCGAACCCGTGGTCAGCCGCGGCCACAGCGCACGCACGATCTGATTGGCCGGGGTACCGAAAAGCCCGGTACCCAGGGCCAGCGGGATCGACACCCACCACAGCGACGCGGGCAGCAACGCCAGCGCCGTCAGCCCGACGGTGAACACCACGCCGCACACCAGCACCAACCGGTCGCTGTTGCCCCGGTCGGCCATGCGCCCGCGCAACGGACCGACCAGCGCCATCCCCAGCGTGAAGGCGCCCGCCACCAGGCCCGCCAGGGTGTAGGAACCCGTCCAGCCCTGGACGAGGAAGGTGACCGCGATCATCAGTCCCGGGGTGTAGAACCTGGCAGCGAGAGACCAGGTCAACAGGGACAGGACGTGGGGCACGGCGAAGAGCCGCCGGTAGTTCGCGAGCACGCCTCTGATTATGCAGTTCGCGCAGGTTTTGCGCGAAGGGATAAGCGGGCTGTACGGCCGGGGCGTGTGGGGATACCGGAAAGTCAGGGGAAACAAGAGGTCGAGAGAGGCCGCTCGAAGGGCCTCGGAAGCATCTTCTCCCCCCACGCCGGGCCGACCTCCGGTGTACGCGCGTTCCTGTGGGGCATGATCGGTTTCTGTGAGGGACGTTCAGCTGGCCCGGGCGGCCGAGCAGTACGGGGTCGCGACCACATACGAGGACTGGCGGGGACGACAGGTACCCGTCAGCCCGGACACGATCCGCCATGTTCTGTCCGCGTTGGGGGTGGATCCCAAGAACCCGGCACAAGTGTCGGGGCGCGGACCGCTGCCACCGGCGGTGGTGGTCCGCGAGGGCAAGGCACCGGACCTGGTGCTGCCCGAAGGCGCACGCAGCACCGTGGAGACCGCGGACGGCTCACTGCTGCCGTTCGACCCCGGCCTGCCACTGGGCGTGCACACCCTGAGGGTGACCGACAACGGGGCCGAACACGACGCCCCGCTCCTGGTGGTCCCCGACCGGATCGAGCCCAGCGCACTGCGCGAGAACCCGCGCCTGTGGGGGCTGATGGCGCAGATCTACAGCGTGCGCTCCCGTGCCTCCTGGGGCACCGGCGATCTGCGCGACCTCTCCGAACTCGCGGACTGGAGCGCCCGCGACCTCGGCGCCGACTTCACCCTGATCAACCCGGTGCACGCCACCGAACCCCTGCCCCCCGTCGAGCCCTCTCCGTACCTGCCGGTCAGCCGCCGCTACGCGAGCCCGCTCTACATCCGGGTGGAGGACGTGCCCGAGTACGCGCGGCTCGACCCGGCCCAGCGCGAAGGGATCCAGCGCCTGGCCCGGCCACTGCGCGAACGCGGCCGCACCGCCGACCTCCTGGACCGCGACGCCGTCTGGGAGGCCAAACGCACCGCCCTGGAGATTCTCTTCCAGGTGCCCCGCGCCCCGGGCCGTGAGGCGGCCCTGCGGCGCTACCAGGAAGGCGAGGGCCAACCCCTGGTCGAGTTCGCCACCTGGTCCGCGCTGGCGGAGGTGCACGGCTCGGACTTTCGCACCTGGCCCGCGCGGCTGCGCGACGTCAGCGCGCTCGCGGTGGGCCAGGAGGCGCTGAACCTGTGGCCGCGCGTGGAGTTCCACCGCTGGCTCCAGTGGATCCTGGACGAACAGCTCGCCCAGGCCCAGGAGAGCGCTCTCAACAGCGGTATGAGTGTCGGCATCGTGCACGACCTGGCCATCGGAGTGCAGGCGGGCGGCGCGGACGCCTGGATGTACGGTGACGCACTCGTGCCCGGTCTGCACGTGGGGGCCCCGCCGGACGAGTTCAACCAGGTCGGGCAGGACTGGGGCCAGCCGCCCTGGAACCCGACCCGCCTGGCCCAGCTCGGCTACGGTCCGCTCCACCAGATCCTGTCCCAGAGCCTGCGCCATGCGGGCGGCCTGCGGATGGACCACGTCATGGGCATGTTCCGGCTGTGGTGCGTCCCCGAGGGCGCCAGCGCCGACCAGGGCACCTATCTGCGCTTCGACCACGAGGGCATGGTGGGCACCCTGGCGCTGGCGGCCCACCACGCCGACGCGGTGATCGTCGGGGAGGACCTGGGGACCGTTGAACCGTGGGTCCGTGAGCACCTCGCCGACCGGGGGATCTTCGGTACCTCCGTGCTGTGGTTCGAGAACGACGCGGAGGGCGACCCGCTCACCCCGGACCAGTGGCGCCGGGACTGCCTGGCCACCGTGGCCACACATGACCTGCCACCGGTGGCGTCGTACCTGTCCGCCGAGCACGTCGAACTACGCGACCGCCTGGGCCTGCTCAACCGCCCGGTGGCGGAGGAACTGGCCGACTCCGAGGCCAGAGTGGCCCAGTGGTGCGCACTGTTGGTGTACCTGGGACTACTGGAGGAGGACGCCGACCCGGTGGGCGACCCGGCCGCCGTGGTCGCCGCGATGCACGCCTACCTGGCGGCCACCCCGGCCCGGATGCTGGGGGTGGCGCTCACCGATGTGGTGGGGGAGCGGCGCATGCAGAACCAGCCGGGTACCAGCACCGAGTACCCGAACTGGCGGATCCCGCTCACCAGCAGCGAGGGCGAACCGGTCCTGGTGGACGAACTCCTGGCCGACCCGAGGATGGTCGCCCGGATTCGCCGTACCCTGGGCCCGATCGGAGGCCAGAGCCGGAACATGTGAGAGCGCTCTCCGGGTTCCCAGGGCCGCCGGGAAGGGGCGGTCCTCTTCTCTGGGGATGATCTTGCTACCAGGAGCAAGTTCGGCGCCGAACTTGCTCCTGGTAGCAAGATCATCGGGGGTTTGGGGTTTTCGAAGGCCCGGTGGATGGCGGCCAGTATGTCGGGCGCAGTGGAACGGCCCCGGGGAGTGTTCTCCCCGGGGCCGTGCGGCTCCGTGCGGTCAGCTCAGCCGGTCACCTCAGCCCGTGGGCCGACCGCGGACCGGCCGGATCAGCTCTCCTGGCCGGCGGCGATGTCCTTGGCCCGGGCACGCAGGGCGCGCTCCACCCCGGCCCGACCCTCGATCAGCAGGCGGTACAGCGCCGGGGCCGGGGAGTTCTCGGCGATGTAGGCGTCCGTGCGCTCCAGAGTCGCCTCCTCCACCAGCTGGCTGGGGTAGACCACCTCGGCGAAGGTCTGCGCGAACTCACCCGTCCACTTGTCCCAGGCCGGGGCGAGCTGGGCGAAGTAGCGCTCCAGGTAGGGGCGGTACAGCTCCGCCTGACGCGGCTCGGTGAAGCCCAGCAGGGTGGCGCGGAACTCGGCGTTGGCGAGGTCGCCGCCCACGATTCGCTCCCAGGCGGTCTCCTTGGCCTCTGCCGTGGGGATCGCCGCCCGGGCACCGGCGGCGTTGCGCTGTCCGGTGGCGGTCGGGTCGGCCTCCAGCTCGGCGGCGATCTCCGTCTCCCCGGCCTTGCCCGCGGCGACCAGACGGCGCAGCAGGGTCCAGCGCAGATCGGTGTCGATCTCCAGACCGTCCACGGTGATCGCGCCGTCCAGCAGGCCGCGCAGCAGCGACAGGTGGGCGTCGGTCACGGCGGCGTCCGCCAGGGCGTTGACATAGGCCAGCTGCAGGTCGCTGCCGGGCTCGGCGGCCGAGAGCAGGGCGCTCAGGCGGTCGGCGAGCTGCTCGAAACCGAACGGGCGCCAGGCCGGGTCGGCGTAGTTGAACAACGCACCCGAGGCCTGGCGGAGCAGGGTCTGGGCGACCGTGACGTCGTTGACGCCGCTGATTCCGGAGATCACCAGGGCGACGTAGTCCCGGGCGGCCATCTCGCCGTCACGGGTCATGTCCCAGGCGGCGCTGAAGGCCAGCGCGCGCGGCAGCGACTCGCGGATCTCACCGGCGCCCTCCACCACGGTGCGCAGGGAGCGCTCGTCCAGCCGGATCTTGGTGAAGGTGAGGTCGTCGTCGTTGATGAGCACCAGGTCCGGCTGGGCCTTGCCGACCAGCTCGGTGATCTCGGTGCGGGCACCGCTCACGTCCAGCTCCACGCGCTCGCGGCGCACGATGCCGTCCTCGGTGCGGTCGTACAGACCCACGGCCAGACGGTGCGAACGCAGCGTCGGGTGCTCGGGGTCGGCCTCCTGGAGGATGGCGAAGGACGTGAAGTTACCGTCCGCGTCCACCTCGAACTCCGGACGCATGGTGTTGACGCCCGTGGTCTCCAGCCACTCCTTGGACCAGCCGGACAGGTCGCGGCCGGAAGCGGCCTCCAGGTGCTTGAGGAGGTCCTTCAACTCGGTGTTGCCGAACGCGTTCTCCTTGAAGTAGGCGCGCACACCCGCGAAGAACGCGTCCACACCCACGTACGCGGCCAGCTGCTTGAGCACCGAGGCGCCCTTGGCGTAGGTGATGCCGTCGAAGTTGACCTCGACCGCCTGGATGTCGACCATGTCGGCGGCGATCGGGTGGGTGGAGGGCAGCTGGTCCTGGCGCAGCGCCCAGGCCTTCTCCACGTTGGCGAAGGTCGTCCAGGCGTCGGACCACTGGGTGGCGTTGACCTGGCAGTACACGCTGGCGTAGGTCGCGAACGACTCGTTCAGCCACAGGTCGTCCCACCAACGCATGGTGACCAGGTCGCCGAACCACATGTGCGCCATCTCGTGCAGGATGGTCTCGGCGCGGCGCTCGTAGCGGGCGTCGGTGACGCGGGAGCGGAAGACGTAGTCCTCCAGGAACGTCACCGCCCCGGCGTTCTCCATGGCGCCCGCGTTGAACTCGGGCACGAACAGCTGGTCGTACTTGCCGAACGGGTAACGCAGGTCGAACAGGCCGTGGAAGAAGTCGAAGCCCTGCTTGGTGACCTCGAACAGCGCGTCCGAGTCCAGGTGCTCGGCCAGCGAGGCGCGGCAGTACAGGCCCAGCGGGATGCCGTCGTGCTCGTCGCGGACCACGTGGTAGGGCCCGGCGATCAGGGCGGTGATGTAGGTGGACATCACCTGCGTGGCTGGGAAGTGCCAGCGCACCCGCTCCTCGCCTGCCGCCTCGCGCTCCACATCCGGGGCGCTGTTGGACACGACCTCCCACGACGGGGGCGCGTACACGGTCAGCTCGAACGTGGCCTTGAGGTCGGGCTGGTCGAAGCACGTGAACATGCGGTGCGCGTCAGCCGTCTCGAACTGGCTGTACAGGTACACCGACCCGTCGACCGGGTCCACGAACCGGTGCAGGCCCTCGCCGGTGCGCATGTAGGCGGCGTCGGCGACCACCGTCAGCTCGTTCTCGGCGGCCACATCGGGGAGGACGAGCCGCTCACCGTCGAACAGTTCGGCCGGGTCCAGTTCGCGGCCGTTGAGCACGGCGCTGCGGATGCGCGGCGCGGCCAGGTCGACGAAGGTCCGCGCGCCCGGCTCCGTGCTGGAAAAACGCACCACGGTGGTGGACCGGAAGGTCTCGTCCCCGGTGGTCAGGTCCAGCTCCACGGCGTAGGAGTCGACGCTGAGAATGCGCGCCCGCTCCTTGGCCTCGTCCCGTGTCAGGTTCCCTGCCACGCCACGCTCCCTTCACGGCCGCCGTCTTCGCCGGCCGGAAAATCGTCTGTCGACCACGGCGAGCCCGCCGTCTGGGTGGGCGCCGTCGGGCCGGAGGTCTGTGTAGTCGCCTCGATCCTGCCACGCGCCGGGGTGGAATGCGCAACCGATCGCCATGGTTGACGCCCTGGGGTGCAGGGGCGCCGGTCCCCGCCGTGCCCCGCCCCGGACTTCGACCGTCCCAGACGAGGAGCAGCGATGCCTCTTTCCCCCGCACAGCCGGGCGAGCAGCAGACCACCTACGCCGACATGTGGTTCGACCCGGCCTGCCCCTGGGCCTGGATCACCTCCCGTTGGCTGCTGGAGGTGGAGAAGGTCCGGAACGTCAGCGTGAGCTGGCACGTGATGAGCCTGGGAGTGCTCAACGAGGGCCGCGACCTGCCTGAGGAGTACGAGCGGTCGATCGCCAGCTCCTGGCAGGCGGTACGCGTGTGCATCGCGGCCGAACAGCGTTTCGGCCCCGAGGTCCTCGGCGGTCTCTACACCGCCCTGGGCACCCGCTTCCACAACAACGCCGAGCCGCGCACCCTGGACACCGTCCGTGCCGCGCTGGCCGACGCCGGCCTGCCGGCGGACCTGGCGGAGGCCGCCGACTCCACCGAATACGATGAGGCCCTGCGCGCCTCGCACGCCGAGGCGATGAAGCTGGTGGGCGAGGACGTCGGCACCCCCGTCGTCCAGGTGGAGGGCGCCTCGTTCTTCGGGCCGGTCGTCACCCCCATCCCGCGCGGCGAGGACGCCGGGAAGCTGTGGGACGGCGTGCGTCTGGTCGCCGGCACCGACGGGTTCTTCGAGCTCAAGCGCACCCGCACTCGCGACCCCATCTTCGACTGATCACCGACCCGCTACCCGGGAGAACCCATGCCAGGGCCTGACGACGACCGCCGCGCCACCTTCCTCGACGACCTCGATCTGCTGCCCGACACCACGAGCGACGAGCGCTCTGAGGGCTGGGGCGACAGCGACGAGGACTCCACCGCGCGGCTGATCTCCGACCGTCCCCCGCACTGGGGCTGACCGCCGTCCTTCCGACACGAGGTCCGACCCGCCGAGGGTTCCGTCCGGGGCCGGTATCCGTCAAAGCACGGGTACCGGCCCCGGACACGTCCCCGGTACGTCCCCGCTCTGGCCAACCCGAATCACGTTCTGCGACAGTGGGGTCCATGCGATCCCTCTACATCGACGGCGCCTGGTGCGACTCCGCCTCCGACGAAGCCCTTGACGTGGTCAATCCGGCGACCGAGCAGGTCATCGACACCGTCCCGGCGGGTGCCACTGCCGACGTCGACGCCGCGGCCGCCGCCGCGGCCGCCGCCTTCCCCGCCTGGTCCGCGCTTACCCCGGGCCAGCGCGTCACCCACCTGGCCAAGGCGCTGGAGCTGTTCAACGCGCGGCTCGGCGACATCGCCGACGTGCTCACCCGCGACATCGGCGCCCCCGCCACCTTCGCCGCCAAGGTGCAGGCCGGGCTGCCCTCCCTCATGTTCAGGACCTACATCGACCTGGTGGAGGAGCACGGGGAGCGCTACTTCACCGGTGAGGAGGTGGGCAACTCCCTCGTCGTGCACGAGCCGATCGGCGTGGTCGGCGCGATCACCCCGTGGAACTACCCGCTGCACCAGATCGTCCTCAAGGTCGTCCCGGCCCTGCTCGCGGGCAACACCGTGGTCCTCAAACCGAGCGAGGTCGCGCCGCTGAGCGCCTACTCGCTGGCGGAGGTCCTCGACGAGGCGGGGCTGCCCGCGGGCGTGTTCAACCTGGTCTCGGGCACCGGCCCGGTGGTGGGTGAGGCGATCGCCGCCCACCCGAAGGTCGACATGGTCTCCTTCACCGGTTCCACCCGCGCCGGGACCCGGGTGTCCCAGGTCGCCGCCGAGACGGTCAAGCGGGTCGCCCTGGAACTGGGCGGCAAGTCACCGAACGTCATCCTGCCCGGCGCGGACCTGACCAAGGCCGTCAAGCGCGGTGTCGCCGACGTCATGCGCAACACCGGGCAGAGCTGCAACGCGCTCACCCGCATGCTCGTGCACCGCGACTCCTACGACGAAGCCGTGGAGCTGGCCGCGGCCGCCGCCGCCAAGTACGCCCCCGGCGACCCCGCGGACGAGGGCACCCGGATGGGCCCGTTGGTCTCCGCCGCCCAGCTGGACAAGGTCCGCTCCTACGTCGACCTCGGTGTCGAGGAGGGCGCCCGCCTGGTCACCGGTGGTTCCGCGCCGGTCGAGGGACGGGACAGCGGCTACTACGTGAGCCCGACCGTCTTCGCCGACGTGCGCAACGACATGCGTATCGCCCAGGAGGAGATCTTCGGGCCGGTGCTCGCCCTCATCGCCTACGACACGGTCGAGGAGGCGGTCGAGATCGCCAACGACACCGTCTACGGGCTCAACGCCGCCGTGTGGTCGGGCGACCCCGACGAGGGGCTGGCCGTCGCCCGCCGACTGCGAGCCGGTCAGGTCGAGCTCAACGGCGGCGCCCTGAACCCCCGCGCTCCCTTCGGGGGATACAAGCGCTCCGGTAACGGCCGGGAGTGGGGGCTGCCCGGCCTGGAGGAGTTCTGCGAGGTCAAAGCCGTACAGATGTGACCGGTGTGCTCGTTATCACGGTCACATAGCACGTTTCACCGGAATCGGACCCGGTGACGCGCGCGTTGTGCGGTGTGGAAAAATTCCGAGTGGTCATCCCCTGGTCGAACCCAAACGAGGTGTGAGTTGAGCAACAAGCCCGCGGTCTCCAAGGCAGGTCCCCTCAGTAAGGACCTCAAGTCGATCCTCGTGTACAACCTGATCGCGATCCTCTCGATGGCGGGCTTCGCCGTCCTCGGTCTGAGCGTCGCCGCTGCCGCCGCTGGCGCCTGACCAGCTCGGCAACCCACACGACGAACGCCGCGCCCCTTCCGGTCCACCGACCGGGTGGGGCGCGGCGTCGTCTGTGCCCGGGAGCTGTCACACTGGTGACGTGCGTGTTTACCTTGGATCAGATCATGCGGGCTTCGAGCTCAAAGAACACCTCGTCTCCTGGCTGAAGGAGAACGGCCACGAGGTCGTCGACGCCGGTCCGGCCGTCTACGACGCGGTCGACGACTACCCTCCCTTCGTCCTGCGCGCCGCCGAGGGCGTCGCCAAGGACCCGGGGTCCCTGGGGATCGTGATCGGCGGCTCCGGCAACGGGGAGCAGATCGCGGCCAACAAGGTCAAGGGCGTCCGTGCGGCCCTGGCTTGGAGCGAGGACACCGCCAAGCTGGCGCGCGAGCACAACGACGCCAACGTGCTCGGCATCGGCGGTCGGATGCACTCCCTGGCGGAGGCCACCCGGTTCGTCGAGCTCTTCCTCGCCACCCCGTACAGCGACGAGGAGCGGCACACCCGCCGCATCGCCATGCTCGGCGACTACGAGCAGACCGGCGAGCTCCCCCCGCTTCCGTAACCCAGTCAGTCATCTTCGGCCCGCGCCCCGCCCCGGACCCCGGTCCTGGGCGGGCCGGATGTCCGCCCCCGTGCGCCCGCTGGAATCCAGTCCGGTGCACGGGGGCGTTCGCACTTCGAGGGCTGGGGGCCTGTCCTCGCCGGGGGCGTTGTGGGAACCTGGTCGGGTGCGCGGCTCCATCCCCGCGCAGCCGGGTTTAGGCGGAACCCAAACCCGGGGTTATGGGGTGGAACGCCGCTGGTGGTACGTGCCACAGCCGTAGAGCAGGCGCTACAGTTCGTGCACAGCGGCGGGCCGTGGTCGTCCGCGACACGGCGTTGTCTTCGATGCAGCGGTGCCCGCCCCAGGCGGACCCAGCCACCACGATCCGGGCCGTGCCCCCACACCGCCCAGGCCCGCCGACGCCAGACCAGGCCCCGACGCGACCGTGACCGCACCGGTGTGCCGTACGACGACCAGCAACACACCCGCGGCCAGAGCGGGTGTGCCGAGCCTTGAGGACTGATGAACGCCACACCGACCGCCAAGACCACCCGATGGCTGCGATCCACTGTGCAGCGGATCGTCGCGGTGCTCCGGCGCAAGGTGCTGTTCCGCTACCGGCTCGTCCTGATCACCCTCGTCGCCATCGCAGTGGGGATCGGTGTGGGCGCTGGCTGGGGGCCCACCGCGTGGTTCCCGCCCAGCTCCGTCATCCTCACCGTGCTGGCCGGCGGACTGCTGCTCAAACGCAAGAGCCTGGCCTTCCTGCTCGGCGTGGTCGCCGCTGTTCTCCTGGTCCTGGCCTTCCGGCTCGGCTTCGGCCAGGTCGGCCCGGGTCTGCTGGTCACCATCGGTATCACCGGGGTCCTGTCCTACCTGCTCTCCGGGGTGCGTGAACGCCTTGGCGTCCAGGGCCTGAGCGGCGAGATGATGCTGCTGGATCTGCGTGACCGCCTGCGGGACCAGGGGAAACTTCCCAAGGTCCCCTCCGGCTGGGGGCGCACCGCCGTCCTGCGCCAGGCGGGCGGCTCCTCCTTCGGCGGAGACTTCGTCGTCTCCATACGGCGCCAGAACCGGCTCGACATCGCCGTCGTCGACGTCTCCGGCAAGGGAGTGGACGCCGGGACCCGCGCCCTGATGCTCTCCGGTGCCTTCAGCGGACTGATCGGGGCGGTGCCCGCCCGCGACTTCCTCGCCCACTGCAACGATTACCTGATGCGCAACAGCGGTGGCGAGGGTTTCGTGACCGCCGTCCACCTGAGCGTGGACACCGACACCGGCGAGTACCAGGTCGCCTCCGCCGGACACCCGCCCGCCCTGCACTACGACAGCGGCAGCGGTGTGTGGAGCACCACCGAGGCCAAGGGCGTGGTCCTGGGCGTCATCCCGGAGATGACCTACACCTCAGTCGAGGGCAAACTGCGCCCCGGCGACGCCATCATGCTCTGCACCGACGGCCTCATCGAGACCCCCGGCGAGGACCTGGACGCGGGCATCGACCGCCTCCTGGGCGCCGCCGACACGCTGGTCACCCAGGGTTTCGCCACCGGCGCGGGCGAGGTCGTGGACACCCTCAGCAAGGACAAGAACGACGACTGCGCCCTCGTGGTCCTCTGGCGCACCTGACCCCGAGCCGCTCCGCCACCGGCAGGGGGTGGGCCGCCCCGCCGTTCCTGACGGTAGGGTCGACATGTTCCCCGACCCCGGTACGAGGCTCTTCGTACCCGTCCCCGGACCGCCGTGCCCGCCCTCTCCGCCCCCTGGGCGCCGACGCCCGCACGGCCCACCACACCAGTGACGAGGGGCCGGACCAGGTCCTGCCGAAAGGACCCGGACTTCCCAGATTTCGCGGCCCCGCGGGCGTGCCCGCCGGGCGATGGAGACGCAAGGGGGTGCTTCGCATGGACGGCGAGCGCGCTGAAGAACTCACAGATCTGGTCGAGAACAACGACCTGACCGGGATCAGGCTCTGGTTGGCCGAACACAGGCCCCACGAGATCGCGGACGAACTCGCCCGCATGCCCGGTCGCGACGCGATCATCCCCTTCCGGCTCCTGGACAAGGACCGCGAGCTGGAGGTCTTCGAGGAGCTCGATCCCGGCCAACAACAGGCCATCCTGCTCGGGCTGCGCGGCACCGACTTCCACGACATCCTGGAGGAGATGGACCCGGACGACCGGGCCCGCCTCATCGGGGAGGCCCCGGCCAAGATCGCCACCCGGGCCCTGGCCGGGCTGAGCCCCGCCGAACGCAAGATGACCGCCGCGCTCCTGGGGTATCCGGAGGACTCGGTCGGCCGGTACATGACACCGGAGACCGTCATCCTGCACCTGGACCTCACGGTCGGCCGCGCCCTGGAAGTGGTGCGTGCCAAAGGAGCCGACGCCGAGACGATCTACACCCTGCCGGTGGTCAGCGACGGCCGCCGCCTGGTCGGTACCATCACCCTGAGCGACCTCGTGGTCAGCGACGACGACCGCGTCCTCAAAGATCTGGTGGACGTATTCGCCCCCCGGGTGGGGGTCAGCGAACCGGTCGAGGACGCCGCCCGACTCATCCAGGAGGCCAACCTGGTCTCCCTGCCGGTCGTGGACTCCGAGGACCGTTTCGTCGGCCTGTTCACCTTCGACGACGCCCTGGAAGTCATCGAGGCGGCCGACTCCGAGGACATGGCCCGCCAGTCCGGTGCCAGCCCCATCGACGACCACTACGTGTCCGTCGGGGTGCTGCGCCTGGTCGGCGCACGTGTGGTGTGGCTGTTGCTGCTCATCGTGGCCGCGACCCTGACCGTCAACGTCATGCAGGTCTACGAGGCGACCTTGGAGGAGGTCACCGCGCTGGCGATGTTCGTCCCGATGCTGATCGGCACCGGCGGTAACGTCGGCGCCCAGTCGGCTACGGCGATCGTGCGCGCGCTCGCCGTCGGTGAGGTACGGGTGCGGGACCTGCCCTCGGTGCTCTGGAAGGAGAGCCGGGTCGGCCTCCTGCTGGGAGTGGCGCTCGCCGGGGTCGCGTTGGCCATCGGCACCCTGCTGGTCGGGTTCGACATCGCGGTGGTGGTCTCCCTGTCGGTGATCGCCATCTGTACCTGGGCGGCGATCATCGGTTCCGCGATGCCCCTGCTCGCCCGCAAGGTGGGCGTGGACCCGGCGGTGGTCTCCTCCCCGATGGTCGCGACGCTGGTGGACGCGACCGGTCTGCTCATCTACTTCTCCGTAGCCCGCATGGTCCTGGGCCTGTGACCGTAGGGCGGAAGCCAGATGAGGGCCGGGCTGGCTCCGAGCGGGGCCGGGGCCGTTCCGACGAAGGTGACCGGCGCCGTTAGTACTGGTCACGTCCCGGGCAAGTAAGAGGCCGAGGGGGGTCTATGTCTGATACCGGAGACACGTTCGATCGGCTCAAGAAGGCCGTCAACGATCACGCTGACAAGGCCGAGGGGGTTGTCGGGAAGGCGGCAGACGCCGCCAAGAAGGCTACTGGCGGCGCCCACGACGACAAGATCGACAAGGGAGCCGGGGCTGCGACCGACTACCTGCGCAAGCGCGCGCAGGAGAACAAGAAGGGCCAGGACAAGGACAAGGGCTAGTGTCCCGGGGCGGGGAGCGGGTGGGCGGGTCCACAATGGGGGATGCCTTCACCCGCTCCGCGCCCCCTCCCCGTCGTTCTGGCCAGGATCCGCATGCCCCTGATGTGGCTGGCGATGACCGCCCTGCTGGCCGGTTACCTCGGTCTCTCCTGGTGGGTCGGCGTGACCCTGCTGGTGGTGGCTCTGGCCGTGAACCTGCGCCTGGGGACCCCGCGCTGCGCCCCGCGTGTCCTGGCGCCGCCGGTCCGCGGCCGCTGGATGGCACTGACCAGCCCCGTGGACAACGTCCCCAGCCAGGGCACGCACGCCTACGGGCAGACCTACGCGCTCGGACTGGTCACCGAGGACGGCACCCGCCCGGACATCGCCTGGCGCCCGCTCAGCCGCCCTCCGCAGGACTTCCCGGCCTTCGGTGCCCCGGTGCACGCCCCAGCGGAAGGCACGGTGGTCCGCGTACACGACCGACAGCGGGACCACCGCAGCCGAAACTCCTGGCCCTGGCTCTTCGGTAGCGTCCTGGAGAACACCCTGCGCGAACTGCGCGGCCCGTCCGGGTTGTTGGGCAACCACGTCATCATCGACATCGGCGGCGCCCACGTGCTCCTGGGCCATCTGCGCCGGGGCTCGATCACGGTCGCCCCCGGAGACCGGGTGGCACTCGGCCAGCGGATCGCCCAGTGCGGGAATTCGGGGGCCTGCACCGAGCCGCAGGTCCGGATACAGCTGATGGATCTGCGTCACCCGCTCTTCGCCGCCGGTCTGCCCATGGTCTGGGCGAGCGGCTGGAACGTCGGGTCCCCGGAGGCCGAAGGGTTGCCCGAGACCTGGCGTCCGGTGGAGGTCACCGACCACTACGGTGTTCCCTCTGGTCAGGCCGGTTCGGCGGGAGATTACCCTGACAGTCAGGTAAGGCGAACCTCATGAGAGGCGGGGTGCGGTGAACGCGATCGATGGTGCGCCCTGCAGGCTCACGGTCTGTAGGGGCTGTTGCTGCGGGACCAAGAAGAAGGTGCCCGGGGTCGACCACAAGGCCCAGCTCGCCCGCCTCAGCGCCATCGACGACCACTCCGCCCGCCGTGTCCCGGTCCGTACGAGTAAATGCCTGGGTATCTGCTTCCAGGCCAACGTCGTCGTGGTCCAGCCCTCCCAGGAGGGGCGGGCCGCCGGAGGCCGCCCCGTCTGGCTCGGCCAGATGACCGAGGACAAGCTCCTGGACGCCGTGGACGACTGGATCTTCGACGGCGGACCCGGCATCGTGCCGCTCCCGGCTGTACTGGAGGAACACGTGACCTCCAAGGACGCCAAGAAGCCGAAGAAGAACAAGAAACCCAAGCAGTCCAAGGCCGCAAAGAAGGAACGCAAGAAGGCCAAGGAGAAATCGGCCAAGCAGGCCAAGAAGGAGAAGAAGGCGCGGAAGAAGGCCAGGAAGAAGGAGACCGAGGCGCTCCGCTCCCAGACCGCTCCGCCTGAGGCCCCGGGGAAGAACAAATCCGACAAGGGCAAGGACGCGGGTAAGGGCAGGAAGGGCAAGTCCGGGAAGAGCTAGGACGGAAGGCCTCCGGAGAGCGCTCCACCATGACCGCTTGTGGTCCGAGGACGGCAGGCGGGACAATGGACCGATGCGCATCGGTGTGCTCGGCCCGTTGCGGGTCGTCGCCGACGGTCAGGAGACGGGGATCGGCGGCGCCCGGCTGCGTGTCCTGCTCACTCGCCTGGCTCTGGGGGTGGGGGGAGTGGTTTCACCGACCGCCCTGAGCGAGGCCCTCTGGCCGGAGGACGGACCGGCACACCCCGACACGGCCCTGCACTCCCTGGCCACCCGGCTGCGCCGCACACTCCCCGAACCCCACGCGCTGCGCTCCGAACCCGAGGGCTACCGGCTCGCGCTCCCACCCGAGGCGGTCGACGCGGTCCGCTTCGAGCGCCTGGCGATCCAGGGGCGGGGAGCCCTGCGGGACGGGCACCCCGAGGACGCCGCACAGCGGCTGCAGGAGGCGCTGTCATTGTGGCGGGGCGCACCGCTCGCCGACACCGCCCACCTGCCCTTCGCGGTCCCCGCCGTCACCCGTCTGGAACGGATCCGCCTGGGTGTCCGAGAGGACCTCATCGCCGCGGAGCTGGGCTCCTCGGATGCCACGGAACGCATAGACCACCTGGCCGAGCTCGGGGAGCTCATCGCCGACCACCCGCTGCGTGAACGCCTGCGCGAACTCCTCGTCGCCGCCCTGGCCGCGGACGGCCGCAGAGGCGAGGCGCTGACTGCGCATGAGGAGTACCGGAGGCTGCTCGCCGCCCAGCTCGGCACCGTGCCGGGCAAGAGCATGCGAGCGCTCCACCAGCGACTGCTGGGTGGAGAGAAAGGCTCTTCACCCGGTTTCTGAGAGCGCTCTCCGGGCTGTGGGTGGATACGGCACCCCCGGTTCGGTTGATGCGAGCGATTGCCGCGGCTGGCTACCGGGACTGGGGCGCGAACTGGGTGCGGTAGAGAGCGGTGTACAGGCCGCCCGCCTCCAACAGTTGTTCGTGTGTGCCGCGCTCCAGGATGCGGCCGTCCTCCAGCACCAGGATCTGGTCCGCCTCGCGGACGGTAGCCAGCCGGTGCGCGATCACCAACGAGGTCCGCCCCTCCAGAGCGACGGCCAGTGCTTCCTGTACCGCGGCCTCGGATCCGGAGTCCAGGTGTGCGGTGGCCTCGTCCAGGACCACGATCGACGGGGCCTTCAGCAGCAGCCGGGCGATGGCCAGACGCTGCTTCTCACCGCCGGAGAGGCGGTATCCGCGGTCGCCGACCATCGTGTCCAGGCCGTTCGGGAGCTGCGCCAGGAGCGGGCCCAGGCGCGCCATCCGCAGAGCCTCTTCCAACTCCTCGTCGGTCGCTTCCGGCTTTGCGTAACGCAGGTTGGCGCCCACGGTGTCGTGGAAGAGCTGCGCGTCCTGGGTCACTACGCCCACGGCCTCGCGCAGTGAGTCTCCGGTGGCCTCCCGTAGGTCCAGTCCACCGATCCGGACCGAGCCCTCGGAGGGGTCGTACAGCCGCGACACCAAGTGGGTGAGGGTGGACTTGCCCGCCCCCGAGGGACCCACAAGGGCCACCATCTGGCCGGGTTCGGCGCGGAAGGACACCTCGCTCAGTACCTGGGTGTCCTCGATGATCTCCGACTGCGGGGTCAGCTCCAGCGACGCCACCGAGGTCTCCGAAGTGCCCGGGTAGCGGAAGGACACCCGGTCGAACTCCACGCTCAGGGGCCCCCTGGGCAGCGGCTTCGCGTCCGGGCTCTCCTTGATCTGCGGTTCCAGGTCCAGCACCTCGAAGACCCGGTCGAAGGAGACCAGCGCGGTCATGATCTCCACGTGCACGTTGGACAGCGTGGTGATCGGCCCGTACAGCCGCGCCAGCAGCGTGGTGAGGGCGACCAGTGTGCCCACCTCGAACGCGCCGTCCACCGCGAGCACACCGCCCACGCCGTAGACCATCGCCATCGCCAGCGCCGTGATGGTGGCCAGCATCGTGAACAGCAGACCGCCGATCACGGACTGGCGGACCCCCAGGTCGCGCACGCGCGCCGCGATGCCGGAGAAGCCGCGGGACTCCTCGTCCGGGCGCCCGTACAGCTTGACCAGCATGGCCCCGCCGACGTTGAACCGCTCGGTCATCAGGGAGCTCATCGCGGCGTTGTTGTCCATGGCGTCGCGGGAGATGTTGGCCAGCTTGCGGCC
Source organism: Nocardiopsis valliformis DSM 45023 (assembly GCF_000340985.1). Classification (NCBI taxonomy): domain Bacteria; kingdom Bacillati; phylum Actinomycetota; class Actinomycetes; order Streptosporangiales; family Nocardiopsidaceae; genus Nocardiopsis; species Nocardiopsis valliformis. The sequence continues at coordinate 9,330 of NZ_ANAZ01000033.1, read as the reverse complement.
CAGCAGCTTCGCGGGGACGATGAACAGCGGCACCAGCGCCAACGCCAGCAGGGTCACCTGCCAGGACAGGGCCAGCATCGTGATGACCACCGCGACCACGCTGATCAGATTGGACACCACCGACTGCAGCACCGAGGTGATGGCCCGCTGGGCGCCGACCACGTCCGTGTTCAGGCGGCTGATCAGCGAACCCGTCTGGGTTCGGGTGAAGAAGGAGATCGGCATCCGCTGTACGTGCGTGAACACCTGGGTGCGCAGGAGGTAGATCACACCCTCACCGATCCGGGAGGACAGCCACCGCCCGGTCAGGGTGATGACGCCCTCCAGGAGCGCCAGACCGGCCGCGGCGACCGCCAGCCAGACCACCAGCGAGGTGTTCCCCGGAATGATGCCCTGGTCGATGATGGCCCGCAGCAGGAGCGGGTTGGCCACGACGACGGCAGCGCCCACCGAGGTCACCGCGAGGAAGAGCAGGATGGATCGCCAGTGCGGTGTCGCGTAGGACAGGATGCGCCTGGTGATCCCCGGGGGAAGCTCCTGCCCCCGCGCGCTTCCGTCGTTGACCAATGCCCTGTAGGAGGGCCTCCCTGACATCATCGGCAGCCTCGTCTTTCGTTCACCACGTCGCCATCCAAGCCTCAACACCGGAGCGTCGGCGCAGCTTCCCGTGCGCGTCTACGGTTCTGCTGCAAGGCTCTGGGATTGGGTATTCGACGCCGGTGGCTCCGAGGATTGGTCGAGGACCGTGGCTGGTGGTCGATATCCGATGGCTAGAGGGAGTGTGCGAGGCGGCCGAGCGCGGCGGTTGTGGACCGACCCGCGGTGAAGGGGAGTTCCCAGGCCTGTGCGCCGAGGGCGTCCGCGCCGCGGATCTTGGCCTGCGTGTAGCGGTCGCCGGCGGTGAAGGCCAGGGCCGCAGGCGCGAGCGGCCGCAGCAGCTCGGCGTAGGCCGCCCAGTCGGCGACCGTTGGCGGTCCCTCGATGACGAAGGAGCCGGTCACACAGGACAGGGCCGCGATGGTCTCGGCCCGCTCCTCGGCGGGGTTGACCGGGCGTCCGGGGCCCTTCCAGGCCCGTACCCGTTCGTCGGACTCGATGCCTACGACCAGCGGCAGTCCGCGTTCGGCGATAGATCGCAGGAAGCGCACGTGCCCGACGTGCAGGACGTCGAAGACACCGGTGACCACGACCGGCCGCTCCAGTGCCTCCGGTCGTTGGAACCAGAGCGCGCTGAGCGGTGTGGCCATCTCGTCCGTGCCTTCTGTGTCCGTCATCTGGCTCCCGTTTCGCCGAACCCGAGGGGCGCCCGCGTCCGGTTGCGCTGACGGGTCCGCCCGAAAGGTCAACGTATCCGTTGGAGCCGGGTATTCCGCCTCTTGGGGCGGCAGAACCGAACGATGTTCTGACTGTGTGTTGTGTCACTGAGAACCGGTTTGCCTCGAGGTGAATCCCACCCCGCGGGACACAGGCGAAGAAAAGGGGCGTACATGGCCTGGGTGGTCATTGTCGAGGAGAGCGTGAACTACGGACAGAGCGCGCTGGGGTGTGGGAACAGTCCGGGGCGATCACGCCGACCGTGAGGAGGCCAGGAGTGCGGCGCTGGTCATGACGAGGACTTTCACACCGAACCATCCGTGGTCGGAGCGGGATCGCCAGGTCTTCCGGAACTCGGAGGACTCGTATCTGGTCAACGTGGTCGGTGCCACGACCGAGTTCCATTTCCGGGTATCCGTCGCGGAGCGGATCTAGGGCCTCGGCCTCCTGGATCCTGGGCATGACGAGCAGGGGTCAGGGGGTCGTCCCCCTGGTGAAACGGCGAAACGAGCCGGTGTGCGGAGCACACACGACTCGCTTCGAGTGGAGCGGGCGACGAGAATCGAACTCGCATGACCAGCTTGGAAGGCTGGGGTTCTACCATTGAACTACGCCCGCGTGGCATCGGAGCCCTTGAGTTTCCTCTAGACTCGTTGAGCCGACGGAGACAAGAGTACAGTCTCCGGGGGGTTGGTCGCACACCCGACTGCGGGAAAGTGTGTCCACGTCCGGCAACGGGGTGTAGCGCAGCTTGGTTAGCGCGCATGCTTTGGGAGCATGAGGCCGCGGGTTCGAATCCCGCCACCCCGACGAAACCATCCATGGTGGTTCGGCCTTCGGGCCGTGCGCCGTGGCCCCCTGCGTATCTGCCCTAGACTTGGTGCGATCAGCAGGAAACTGTAAGTCCCAGCCCGTCGCAGGGCACCCCAGTAGAACGTGGTCCTCACTGACCGGGGTGCGCGCGTGCATTCGCCGTTTGTGTGGTGCGCCTGCGGGCCGACGCGGACACCAGCCGGCAAACCTAGGAGTACCGCCCCGTGAAGACCGATGTCGAGGAGCTCAGCCCGACCCGGGTCAAGCTGACCATCGAGGTGCCCTTCGAGGAGCTCGAGCACGCTTTCGACGTGACCTACAAGTCGCTCGCGAAGCAGGTTCGGATCAAGGGCTTCCGCCCGGGCAAGGCGCCGGCGCGGTTGATCGACCGCTACGTCGGCCGCGGCGCGGTGATCAGCGAAGCGGTCAACCACGCCGTTCCGGAGCTCTACAACGAAGCCATCCAGAAGGAGGAGATCTTCGCGCTCGGCCAGCCCGACGTGGAGGTCACCAAGCTGGAGGACAACGACGAGCTCGCCTTCACCGCCGAGGTCGACATCCGACCCAAGTTCGAGGTGAAGGACTACAAGGGCATCGAGGTGACCGTCGACAACGCGACCGTCACCGACGAGCAGGTCGACGAGCAGATCGGCACCCTGCGCGAGCGCTTCTCCACCCTTGTTGGCGCCGACCGTCCCGTCGAGGACGGTGACCACCTCTCCATCGACCTGGCCGCGGCCATCGACGGTGAGAAGCTCGAGGACGTCGCCGTGAGCGGCTACTCCTACGAGGTCGGCACCAACACCATGCTCGAGGGCCTCGACGAGACCCTGCGCGGCATGGAGTCCGGTGGCGAGGCCACCTTCAAGACCACCCTCGTCGGTGGTGAGCACGAGGGCAAGGAGGCGGACGTCACCGTCACCGTGCACTCGGTGAAGGTCAAGGAGCTGCCCGAGCTGGACGACGAGTTCGCCCAGCTGGCCTCGGAGTTCGACACCATCGACGAGCTGCGTGAGGACGTGCGCAAGCGCATGGCCGACGTCCGTCGGATGCAGCAGCTGTCCGCCGCCCGTGACAAGGCGCTGGAGAAGCTGATCGAGTCCGTCGAGATCCCGCTGCCCGACGCGGTCGTCGACGAGGAGATCACCCGCCGTCGCCAGAGCCTTGAACAGCAGCTCGCCCAGAGCGGTCTGACCAAGGAGGCCTACCTCGAGTCGCAGGAGAAGACCGAGGAGGAGTTCGAGGAGGAGCTGAAGACCGGCGCCAACTCTGCGGTCAAGGCTGGTTTCATCCTCGACCAGCTGGCCCTCCAGGAGGACCTGAGCGCCGACCAGGGTGAGCTCAGCCAGTACGTGTTCGAGCAGGCCCAGCGCATGGGCGTGAGCCCGGACCAGCTGGCCCAGCACCTGGTCGAGTCGAACCAGATCCGCGTCGCCTTCACCGAGGTCGTCCGCGGCAAGGCCATGGACCTGGTCCTGGCCGGTGCCAAGGTGACCGACGAGGACGGCAACGCCGTCGAGCAGGACATCGTCGAGGCTTCTGACGAGGACGCGCTGGCCGAGGCCGTCAAGGCCGCCGCCGCTGCCTCCGCCGAGGTCGCCGAGGCTGACAAGGCCGAGGAGACCGCTGAGGTCGCCGAGGACAAGAAGGACGACGAGGACGCCGACAAGGCCGACTCCAAGTAGTTCGGAGGCCGCTCAGTGCCTTGAGGGGCGCTAGCGGAGCTCTCACGGGCCCTGACCGATCCGTTTCACCGGGTCGATCAGGGCCCGTTCGCGTTTCCCCGCGGCCGCGGCCACCGCGGCCTTGTCGTGAATCCGCCGCAATCCGCTGCTGGGCCGTGTTCACTGGTGGAGCCTGTGTTCGCTGAGAGGGTAAAGGACGTGTTCCCGGCGGGTCGCACCCTGCGCTCAAAGCGAACAGGGGCGGTATCCGGACGAGCCTGGCGTCTGTCAGCGTTAGTGTCGCTGTATCGCAACCGTTTCGATTCCGGAGCAGGTGACGAGAGTGCCGCCGACCTTTGATGAGTCCACGCGATTCGACGCTCGTACGTCGGATCCGCAGCTTTCCCCTTTTATTGAGCAGACGCCTCAGCGCCTGTTGCGCCAGCGAATCGTATTCCTCGGCCAGCAGGTCGACGATGACATCGCCAACCGCCTGGTTGGTGAACTCCTGCTGCTGTCCGCTGAGGACCGTCAGCGGGACATCACCATGTACATCAACTCGCCTGGCGGATCCGTCACGGCGGGCATGGCGATCTACGACGTCATGCAGTACATCCCCAACGACGTGCGCACCGTGGGTATCGGTATGGCCGCGTCGATGGGCCAGATGCTCCTGTGCGCCGGTGCTCCCGGCAAGCGTTACGCGCTGCCGCACACCCGCGTCATGATGCATCAGCCCTCCGGTGGCATCGGGGGCACCGCCTCCGACATCCGGATTCTGGCTGACCAGCTGATGTACGTGAAGAAGATGTTCATCCAGAAGATCTCCGAGCACACCGGGCAGTCGGTCGAGCAGATCGAGAAGGACGCCGACCGGGACCGCTGGTTCACGGCTCAGGAGGCCAAGGATTACGGCTTTATCGACGAGGTGCTCGAGGGCACCCTCGACGTGACCAGCTGACCTGGCCCAGTCCATGAATCGGCGCAGTGCGTGGAAGGCGTGAAATGACCGAGTTCAACCCCAGTCTCATCGGCGGCGCGGCCTCGATGGCTCCCCAGAGCCGCTACGTCCTGCCGTCCTACGTGGAGCGTACGTCGTACGGCGTCAAGGAGATGAATCCGTACAACAAGCTCTTCGAAGAGCGGATCATCTTCGTCGGCGTCCAGATCGACGACACTTCGGCCAACGACCTGATGGCCCAGCTCATCACGCTTGAGCAGCTCGACTCCGAGCGGGACATCCAGATGTACATCAACTCGCCGGGCGGTTCCTTCACCTCCCTCATGGCGATCTACGACACCATGCAGTTCGTACGCCCCGACATCCAGACGGTGTGCATCGGACAGGCCGCGTCGGCCGCCGCGATCCTGCTGGCGGGCGGCACCAAGGGCAAGCGTGGTGCCCTGCCCAACGCCCGGATGATGATCCACCAGCCCGCGACCGAGGGTATGCACGGTCAGGCCAGTGACATCGAGATCCAGGCCAACGAGATCACCCGTATCCGTACGCAGCTGGAGACCACTCTGGCCAAGCACACGGGTCGCTCCCAGGAGCAGGTCTCGAAGGACATCGAGCGGGACAAGATCCTCACCGCGGAGGAGGCCGTCGAGTACGGTCTCATCGACTTCGTGCTGCCTTACCGCAAGGCTTCCCTGAAGTAGGGCACCGGCGGCTGGCGTTCCTCGCTGGGAAGCGTTCCCACGTTCGCTTCAGATGTTCGTGAGAACGTTCCCGGCAAGAGGAATCAGGTTGCTAGAAGTACCTGCCGGGCCGGTTTCTGACCCGCCTGGGGCAGCCCGGTGGTGAAGCCGGTCCGGTTTTTCGCTTAGTCTGGCGGAGAGCGACACACAGATCGCCCCGTTCGTGGCTGGCCAGGTCGTGAACGGATACACGGAAGCGCGTCTTCCGTCCGTTCGGTGCCGGGCAGGCCGGGAACGGGGCGGCCTTAGTTTTGAGGAGTGGCTGGGTGGCACGCATCGGCGACGGCGGGGACCTGCTGAAGTGCTCATTCTGCGGTAAGAGCCAAAAGCAGGTGAAGAAGCTCATCGCTGGCCCCGGCGTGTACATCTGCGATGAGTGCATCGATCTGTGCAACGAGATCATCGAAGAGGAACTCGCTGACGCCACTGAGCTCACGTGGGATTCCCTCCCCAAGCCCCGGGAGATCTTCGACTTTCTCGATTCCTACGTGATCGGGCAGGAGCAGGCGAAGAAGGCCCTCTCCGTGGCGGTGTACAACCACTACAAGAGAGTGCGTTCGGAGACCGAGCGTCCCGGTGGCGAGGACGTCGAGATCGCCAAGTCCAACATCCTTCTGCTGGGTCCGACCGGTTCGGGCAAGACCCTGCTGGCGCAGACCCTGGCGAAGATCCTGAACGTTCCCTTCGCCATCGCGGACGCCACGGCGCTGACCGAGGCGGGGTACGTGGGCGAGGACGTCGAGAACATCCTCCTGAAGCTGATCCAGGCCGCTGACTACGACGTCAAGAAGGCCGAGACCGGCATCATCTACATCGACGAGGTCGACAAGGTCGCCCGCAAGAGCGAGAACCCGTCGATCACGCGCGACGTGTCCGGCGAGGGTGTGCAGCAGGCGCTGCTGAAGATCCTGGAGGGCACCACCGCGAGCGTGCCCCCGCAGGGCGGACGCAAGCACCCGCACCAGGAGTTCATCCAGATCGACACCACCAACGTGCTGTTCATCTGCGGTGGCGCCTTCGCGGGTCTGGAGAAGATCATCGAGTCCCGCACCGGGCAGCAGGGCATGGGCTTCAACGCCGTGCTGCGGCCCAAGAGCGAGATGGCCGGGACCGCGCTGTTCGGTGAGGTCATGCCGGAGGACCTGCTCAAGTTCGGGATGATCCCGGAGTTCATCGGCCGTCTGCCGGTGATCACCAGCGTGCACAACCTGGACAAGGCCGCGCTGATCCAGATCCTCACCGAGCCGCGCAACGCCCTGGTCAAGCAGTACCAGCGGCTGTTCGAGCTGGACAACGTGGAGCTGGAGTTCACCCAGGACGCCTTGGAGGCCATCGCGGAGCAGGGCATCATCCGGGGGACCGGCGCCCGCGGTCTGCGCGCCATCATCGAGGAGGTCCTGCTCTCGGTGATGTACGAGGTGCCCAGCCGGGAGGACGTCGGCCAGGTGATCATCACCCGTGAGGCGGTCGAGCAGCACGTGAACCCGACGATCGTGCCGCGGGCCCAGCTGAAGGCGGACGACGACCCCCAGGAGAAGTCGGCCTGAGCGCCGCGGCCCTGAGAGGCCGCCGCAGGCACCAGTGGGATTCGGGGCGCCCCCTTTCGAGGGAGGCGCCCCTTCTCGCGTCTGGGCGGCCCTGAGAGCCGCTGGGGCGGTCGCGGTGACGACGCGGGGCCGGAGCGTGGCCGATGGACGCCTTAGTCGCCCGCCAGGACCTTCTCCATGCGGGCGATCTCGGTGTTCTGCTCGGCGATGAGGTCGTTGGCCATCTTCAGGACGGTCTGGTCCTTGCCCTGCGCCATGACCTCCTCGGCCATGGTGACCGCGCCCTGGTGGTGGAAGGTCATGAGTTCCACGAAGAGCTGGTCGAAGTCGTCGCCCTCGGCGTTGGTGAGGCGCTGCATGTCCTCGTCGGAGACCATGCCCTCCATGTCCTCGTGGTCGACCTGGAGGTCGCACTCGACCACGTCGTCCTCGCTGGAGTGGTGGCTGCCGTCGCCCTCCAACCCGCAGAAGTTCTGGTGGGCGGGGTTCTCCCGGGCCGGGCCGAAGACGTTCTCCTCCAGCCAGCTCTCCATCGCGGAGATCTCGGGACCCTGCGCGGCGGAGATGCGGTCGGCGATGCGCTCGATGCCGTCGCGCTCGTAGCGGTCCTCGACCAGTTCGGTCATCTCCAGGGCCTGGGAGTGGTGCTCGATCATCTTGACCAGGTAGGTGACGTCGGCCTCGTTGTGGCCCTGCTCCTCGGCGAGGGCGGCGATCTGCTCGGCCGTGGCGGGGGTGGAGGCCTCTCCGGGGGCTCCGGGGGCGATGACGTTGGCGGACTGCTCGCCGTCATCGCCGGTACAGGCCGAGACTCCGAGCAGCACGAGGGCGGTTCCGGCTGCGAGTGCCAGGCGACGCACGGGGTCTCCTTCAGGGGTGGGGGCCGGCGGGACGGGTGCCCGCCGGTGTGGGTGACCGCGACTCGATGAACGCGACATCCTGCGGGTTTTCTACTCACTCCGTGGGTGTTTTGTCCAGTGCCGGGTGTGTGTCGGCCCCGTCGTGTGCGGCTTTCGTGTTGTGTGCGGACGCCTACGGGGTTGCGAGTACGCGCATGTGACGTGCGTGGTGCCCAGGTACGGCATTCGGGGGTGAGATGCCCGTACTCGGCGTTTCGTCTGGCTCTGTGACGTGTGGCAGATATACAACCCAAAGTAGTCAAATGGCTTCTTTGGGTGTTTTTCGGGGGTGGGGGTATGGCTTCGAAAACGGGGCGAGGGCTTCGGTTCGGTGGGGTCCGGCGCCGCGAGCTCCGGGGCCGGGGAACCCTGACGGTCTCCTCGGTGGCGGCGGCGCTGGGCCTGTTGGTACCCGGGGCTAGTGCCGCCGACGGGGTGAGCACGAGCGGGGGAGTGGTGCACCTGGCCAACGTCCCCAAACCCCAGGTGCTGGGTTCGGCGTTCAACTCCGACCTCGCCTTCACCGGAGACCACGCCATCGTCGGCAACTACGACGGCTTCGTCGTCCACGACATCTCCGACCCGGCCGCCCCCCTCGTGGTGGCCACAGTTCTGTGCCCTGGAGGTCAGGGCGACATCACTGTCAGCGGTGACCTGCTGTACTTCTCCGTGGACTACCCACGCGCCACCGACGAGTGCGGTGCGCCGCCCGCCCCGGCCAGTGACCCGAACGCGTTCGAAGGCTTGCGGATCTTCGACATCTCCGACCGCGCCAACCCGCAGTACGTCGCTTCGGTGGCCACCGACTGCGGTTCGCACACCAACACCCTGGTGCCCGGTAAGGACGGCGAACACGACTACGTGTACGTGTCCTCGTACTCGCCCTCGGCGGACTTCCCGAACTGTCAGCCGCCGCACGACAAGATCTCCGTCATCGAGATCCCGATCGACGACCCCGCCGAAGCGGCGGTGGTCAGCGAGCCGGTCCTGTTCCCCGGCGGCGGCCACCGCACCACCACCGGCTGCCACGACATCACCGCCTACCCTGCCAAGGGCTTGGCCGCGGCGGCCTGTCTGGGCGACGGCGTGCTGCTGGACATCTCCGACCCGGTCGACCCGGTGGTCGTGGCACGCGTCCAGGACGAGAACTTCGCGTTCTGGCACTCGGCCACGTTCACCAACGACGCGAAGAACGTGATCTTCACCGACGAACTCGGCGGCGGCAGCGCGGCCACCTGCAACGAGGAGATCGGCCCCGAGCGGGGAGCCAACGCCGTCTACTCCCTGGACACCTCCGGAAACAGCCCTGAGCTGCATTTTCGGAGCTACTACAAATTGCCGCGTCATCAGTCCGAAACTGAGAACTGTGTGGCGCACAATGGTTCGCTGATT
>NZ_ANAZ01000032.1:0-29332 GCF_000340985.1 Nocardiopsis valliformis DSM 45023 | reverse complement strand
GGCGGCCACCGCACCACCACCGGCTGCCACGACATCACCGCCTACCCCGAGATCGACCTCGCCGCGGGCGCGTGCATGGGCGACGGCATCCTGATGGACATCTCCGACCCCGCGCACCCCGTCGTCACCGACGTGGTCCAGGATCCGAACTTCGCCTTCTGGCACTCCGCCACGTTCACCAACGACGCGGGCACCGTGATCTTCACCGACGAACTCGGCGGCGGTGGCGGCGCCATCTGCACCGAGGACTACGGGACCGAGCGCGGGGCCAACGCCATCTACACGATCGGCGGCACCGCCGAGGATCCCGCGCTGGCTTTCGAGAGCTACTACAAGATCCCGCGCGTGCAGAGCGACACCGAGAACTGCGTGGCGCACAACGGTTCGCTGATCCCGGTCCCGGGCCAGAACTTCTTCGTGCAGTCCTGGTACCAGGGCGGCGTCTCGGTGATCGACTTCAACGACCCGAAGAACCCGCGCGAGATCGGCTACTTCGACCGCGCCCCGATCGATGAGGACTCCCTGGTCCTGGGCGGATCCTGGTCGGCCTACTACTACAACGGCTACGTCTACTCCTCCGACATCACCCGCGGGCTGGACGTCATCAAGCTCACCGACCCGCGCCTGCGCTCCGCCGAACGCGTCAGCTACGACGAGTTCAACCCGCAGTCTCAGCCGAGCTACCGACCCGGGCGCTGACGCGACCCACGATTCTCTCCCGGTGGCTCCTCCTGGGGAGTCAGGGCAAACGGGAGAGACCGGGGTCGCGGCCACTCGGCCGCGGCCCCGCCGCATACCACCCCCAAGCCCCTGTCCCCCACGTGCAACGATCTGGAGAAACCATGCCCGCAGCTCCCCCGACACGGGCAGGACGCGGCCTGCGAGGTGCGACCGCCGTCGCGCTCACCGCGGCCGCGACCCTGTTCGTCGGTCTCCTCAGTCCGGCGGCGGCTCACGCCGACACGCCCCCCTCCGACAGCGTCACCAGCGACAACGTCGAGCACATCGCGAACGTGCCCAAACCTGCGGCTGTCAGCAACACCAACTCCGACCTGGCCTTCACCGGTGACCACGTCATCGGCGGCAACTACGACGGCTTCGTCATCTACGACATCTCCGAGCCAGCCGACCCCCAGATCATCTCCGAGGTCGTCTGCCCCGGCGGTCAGGGCGACGTGTCCGTCAGCGGCGACCTGCTGTACTTCGCGGTGGACTCCCCGCGCGCCACCGACGAGTGCGGGGCCCCGGCGGTCCCGGTCACCGACCCGAACGGGTTTGAGGGCGTGCGGATCTTCGACATCTCCGACAAGGCGAACCCGCAGTACGTCGCCGCCGTGCGCACCGACTGCGGCTCGCACACCCTCACCCTCGTCCCCACCGAGGACGGCGCCAGCGACCTGATCTACGTCTCGTCCTACGCGCCCTCGGTGCGCTTCCCGAACTGTCAGCCGCCGCACGACAAGATCTCGATCATCGAGGTCCCGCTGGACGACCCGGCCTCGGCCGCGGTCATCAACGAGCCGGTCCTGTTCCCGGACGGCGGCAACCACGACCAGCCCGGACTGCTCCGGCCCACCGAGGGCTGCCACGACATCACGGTCTACCCGGCCAAGAACCTGGCCGCGGGCGCGTGCATGGGCGACGGCATCATCATGGACATCTCCGACCCGGTCAACCCGGTCGTGACCGAGGTCGTCCAGGACGAGAACTTCGCGTTCTGGCACTCGGCCACGTTCACCAACGACGCCAAGTCGGTCCTGTTCACCGACGAGCTCGGCGGCGGCGGTGCGGCCACCTGCACCGAGGAGATCGGTCCCGAGCGCGGCGCCAACGCCATCTACACGCTCAAGGAGGACGGCGACGGCCACAGCCTGGAGTTCGCCAGCTACTTCAAGATCGACCGGCACCAGGGGACCCAGCAGAACTGCGTGGCGCACAACGGTTCGCTGATCCCGGTTCCGGGCCAGGACTTCTTCGTGCAGTCCTGGTACCAGGGCGGGGTGTCGGTCATCGACTTCAACAACCCGAAGAAGCCGCGCGAGATCGGCTACTTCGACGCCGACTCCCGGATCGACCCGGACATGGAGAACGGCAGCACCTGGTCGGCGTACTACTACAACGGCTACGTCTACTCCTCCGACATGCGCCGGGGCCTGGACGTCCTCAAGCTCACCGACCCGCGTCTGCGTGCGGCCGAGCGCGTCGTCTTCGACGAGTTCAACCCGCAGACCCAGCCGAACTACCGCCCAGGCAGGTAGCCACGGCTCGCTGTGACGTACCGGGGTGCTGCGCGAGCCACGCGCGGCGCCTCCGTGCGTTTTCCTCCCCCGACACAAGAAGAGAGAGACCCATGCGCACACCCCCGCGCCGCGGAGCGGCGCTGGCGACGGCCGCGGCCGCGGCCCTGCTCGCCGGGCTGCTCGGCCCGGCGGCGGCCCATGCCGACACCCCGCCCTCCGACGACATCTCCAGCGACAACGTCGATTTCGTCACCAACGTGCCCAAGCCCGAGGCGGTCAGCAACGTCAACTCGGACCTGGCTTTCACGGGTGACTACGCTATCGGCGGCAACTACGACGGCTTCGTCATCTACGACATCTCCGAGCCCGAGGACCCCCGGATCGTCTCCGAGGTCGTCTGTCCCGGCGGCCAGGGTGACGTCGCGGTCAGCGGCAACCTGCTGTACTTCGCCGTGGACTACCCTCGCGCCAACGACGAGTGCGGAGCGCCCGCCGTCCCCACCACGGACCCCGACGGGTTCGAGGGCGTGCGCGTCTTCGATATCTCGGACAAGGCCAACCCACAGTACGTGTCGGCGGTGCGCACCGACTGCGGATCGCACACCCTGACCCTGGTACCCGGCGATGGGGAACGCGAGTACGTGTACGTGTCCTCGTACTCGCCCTCGGTGAACTTCCCGAACTGTCAGCCGCCGCACGACAAGATCTCGATCATCGAGGTCCCGCTGGACGACCCGGCCTCGGCGGCCGTTGCCAACGAGCCGGTGCTCTTCCCCGACGGCGGCAACCACGAACAGCCCGGTCTGCTGCTGCCCACCCAGGGCTGCCACGACATCACGGTCTTCCCGTCCAAGGACCTGGCCGCCGGTGCGTGCATGGGTGACGGCATCCTGATGGACATCTCCGACCCCCTCGAACCAGTGGTCACCGAGGTGATCCAGGACGAGAACTTCGCGTTCTGGCACTCGGCCACGTTCACCAACGACGCCAGGACCGTGCTGTTCACCGACGAGCTCGGCGGCGGCGGTGCGCCCACCTGCACCGAGGAGATCGGTCCGGAACGTGGCGCCAACGCCATCTACACTCTCGACGGTGAGGGCGCTAACGCCACGCTGGAGTTCGCCAGCTACTTCAAGATCGAGCGCCACCAGGGCGACCAGATCTGTGTGGCGCACAACGGTTCGCTGATCCCGGTTCCGGGCCAGGACTTCTTCGTGCAGTCCTGGTACCAGGGCGGTGTCTCGGTGATCGACTTCAACGACCCGAAGAACCCGCGCGAGATCGGCTACTTCGACGCCGACTCCCGGATCGACCCGGACATCCAGGACAACGACACCTGGTCGGCGTACTACTACAACGGCTACGTGTACTCCTCGGACATCGAGCGAGGGCTGGACGTCCTCAAGCTCACCGACCCGCGCCTGCGCTCGGCGGAGCGGGTCACCTACGACGAGTTCAACCCGCAGACCCAGCCCGTCTACCGCCCCGGCAGGTAGTCCCGGCCAGCGTCAGCAGGCACGGTCAGGCACAGTAGTCAGTCACAGTGTGAGAGGGGCTGGGGGCGGGTTCCCCGGCCCCTCACCGTGTCGTGCCCGGCTTCCCACCCGTGAGTTCTGTCATGGTCAGGGCAGGGCACCCCTCACACCGGATCGGTGACGGGTGTTCATGGTCTGGCGGGCACCGCTCGACGAGGCTGGAGACATGTTCACCACCACTCCCCAACGCCAGACCGAACACGACCCGGGCGGGCCGGACGACGGCGGCCCCGTGATCCGGGTCCGCGACCTGGAGTGCGCCTACGGGGACTTCCGGGCGGTCCGGGGCGTGTCCTTCGACATCGCCCCCGGTGAGCTCTTCGCGCTCCTGGGCACCAACGGTGCGGGCAAGACCACCACCATCGAGGCCCTGGAGGGGTTCCGTCGTCCGGTCGGCGGCTCGGTCCGCCTCTTCGGCCGGGACCCGCGCCGGGAGCAGCGTGCCCTGCGCGGCCGGGTCAACGCCGTCCTCCAGGAGAGCGGGACCTTCACCGACCTCACCGTCGCCGAGACCGTCGAACTCACCCGCCGCATCCATACGCGGCCGCGCGGCACTCAGGAGGTTCTGGCCCTGGTCAACCTCGCCGACCGGGCCAGGGTGCGGGTCCGCCAGCTCTCCGGCGGGCAGAAGCGCCGTCTGGACCTGGCCCTGGCGATCACCACCCGTCCTGAGGTACTCCTCCTGGACGAGCCCACCACCGGCATGGACCCCGAGGCCCGCCGGGCCACCTGGAACCTGATCACCGACCTCGTCGCCGAGGGCACCGCCGTCCTGCTCACCACCCACTACCTGGAGGAGGCCGAGCGCCTCGCCGACCGACTGGCCCTGATGCACCGGGGGCGGATCGAGGTAGAGGGGCGCCTGGCCGAGGTCCTGACCGGCTGGGGCGACCGCATCGTCTTCCGGACCCCCACCGAGGCTCCCGTCCCGCCCGAGCTCCTCGGTACAGGGAAGGAGGTGACCGACGCCGCCGGCCGCCGTACCGTCACCTACACGGTCACCGACGGTGACCCGGTCCATCGCGCCCACACAGCGGTGGCCGCGTTGATGGAGTGGGCGGACCGGGAACGGGTCGGGCTGGAGGAGCTGGCCCTGCACCGGGCTTCGCTGGAGGACGTCTTCCTCAGCGTCGCCGACGGACACGAGATCCCCACCCCGGAAGGAGTCAGCCGATGAGCACCGTCACCCCTGTCCAGGTCGTGGACGTGCGAGGGCGCCGGCAGGTCGGCCTCCTTCGCCAGACCTACGAGTTCTCCCGCGCCGAGATGACCCTGTTCTGGCGCTACCGCACGGCCCTGTATTTTGCCCTGTTCCCCCTGGTCCTGGCCCTGCTAGGGATGGTCCAGGAGGGCACGGAGCTTGTTCCCGGGGTGGACGCGGGCGCCCACTACACGGTGGGTTCGCTGATGATGGCCCCGATGTTTCTGTCGATCATGCACATCAGCAACCTCGTGACGGCCCGCCGCGAACAGCTGGTGCTCAAACGCCTGCGGGTGGCGGGCACGGCCCCGGCGGTGATATTCGGAGCGGTGATCGTGTCCGTGACCCTGGTGACCCTGATGGTCTCGGTGATCATCGGCGCGGTGCTGTATCGGCACTTCGACGTCACTCCGGTGGACCCCCTGCTGGTCGCGCTGCCCATTCTGCTGGTGACCGTCGCCGTCTCCCTGTTCGCCATCGCCTTCACCCGGATGTGCCGCAACGCCGAGTCCGCGCAGATGCTGTGCTTCCTGCCGCTGATGCTCTTCTACGGGCTGAGCGGGCTCATGCTGCCGCTGGCGGCCATGCCCGACCGGCTTGCCGAGATCGCCCGGTTCCTGCCCGCCGCAGCGGGGGCGGAGATCGTCACCAGTGCCTACCTCGGCCGCGACTTCATCGGCGGCGGTGACGGCTCCCGGACCCTCGTCGGAGTGGACCTGTGGGTCGCAGCCCTGCCCGGCCTGCTGGTCATCGTGGTCTGGATCGCCGTGTTCGCCTACCTGGCCAGGTTCTTCCGCTGGGATCCGCGGGAGAGCAAGTGAGGGAGGGGCCCGAGACCGGCGATCAGCGGCTGAGCCGTGCACGCTGGGTGGTCGTCTACACCCTGCTCGGGATGGCCTTCCCGATGCCGTTCATGGTGGCGCTCCAGTGGTACCTGATCGGCGGCCCCTGGCCGGTGAACCTGGCCGCTGCGGGTGGGCTGGCCACGGTGGCCGCGGCACTGGCCTTGCGGATGACGTTCCGCCAGGTCCTGGGCCCGGGAGAGCGTTCGCCGGTCCCGTACCTGGCCTCGTTCGCCGCGACGGCGGGCGCGGTCTGGCTCCTACTACCGGGCGCGGCCGCGTTCGTGGTGTCGGCGGTCTGGTGGGGCATGGTGGCACTGGTCGCCCCTCGTTGGTGGAGCGCTCTCTCCGGGCTGGCACTGCTCTCTCTTCCCTGGTCGCACGCCCACCTGACCGGCGCAGACACCCCCACCCCGATGTGGATTGCGGTGAGCCTCGCCCTGGCCTGGGCGATACTGACGGGTAACCGGATGAGCCTGCGGTTGTGGGATCTGACCCGCGAGGTCGTGGCCGGACAGCGGGCCCGCTCCCGGCTGGCCGCCAGCGAGGAACGGGTGCGCATCGCCCGTGACATTCATGACCTCCTCGGCCACAGCCTGTCCGGGATCGCGGTGCGCAGTGAGCTCGCCGCCCGCCTGACCGTGGTCGACGCCGGGCGCGCCGCAGAGGAGATGCGCCTGGTTCAGGAAGAGGCCCGCCGGGCGCTGCGCGAGGTGCGTTCGACGGTCAGCGGTTACCGCGACGCCGACCTCACCGAGGAACTCGAGGGCGCCCACGAGGTCTTGACCGCTGCGGGTACCCGACTCGAGGTCATGGTGGACGTCGACCGGGTTCCCGAACACCTGCGCGGCACCGCCGCCTGGGTGGTCCGCGAGGGAGTCACCAACGTCGTCCGGCACAGCACGGCCCGGCACTGCGTGATCCTCCTGGAGGAGGACGCGGCCTCGATCACCCTGCGCATCCGCAACGACGGGGCACCCGGCACCGTGAACCGGGGGAGCGGCCTCCTCGGGCTGACCCAACGCGTGTCCGCCGCCGGGGGAACACTGACCGCGGGGCCCGACGACCGCAACCGGTTCGAACTACGCGCGGTCCTGCCCACCCGCCTGGGAGAGCTGCCCCGTGACGACCGAGAGGGACACGCATGATCAGGATCGTGCTGGCCGATGACGCGAACCTGGTACGGGGGGCGATCGCCGCCCTACTGGACCTGGAACCCGACCTGGAGGTCGTCGGCCAGACCGCCCGAGGCGACGAAGCCACCGCCCTGGTTACCGAACTGCGCCCGGACGTGGCGGTACTGGACATCGACATGCCGGGAGCGAACGGTCTGGAGGTCGCCGAACAGCTTGCCCAGGTCCTCCCCGAGTGTGCTCTGGTGGTCCTGACCAGCTTCGGTCGCCCCGGCTACCTGCGCCGCGCGGTCGGAGCAGGTGTCCGCGGCTTTCTGCACAAGGACGCTCCGGTCGGTGAACTCGCCCAGGCGATCCGCGCCGTGCACGCCGGTGAACAGCGCATCGACCCCGAACTCGCCACCGCCGCCATGGCCGCCGGACTCAGCCCTCTCACCAACCGTGAAACCGGGATCCTCCGCGCTCTCGCCCGAGGTGAAAGCGTCACCGACATCGCCCGGAACCTCAGCATCGCCGAGGGCACCGTCCGCAACCACATGTCCGCCGCCATGGCCAAGACCGGCACCGAAAACCGCATCGGTGCGGTCCACACCGCCCAGGAAATGGGCTGGCTCTGACCCGGAACCAGCTCGCCCGACATCAGCCGAAGAGGTCCTCGGGGCGGTCCACTGTCACAGCGGCGGGAACCCACTTCTCCAGGGTGTCCAGGTCCGTGCAGGCCTCGATCCGTTCGCGGATCTTGCCGGACACGTCGAAGCCCCGCGCTTCCAGAACCGAGATCACGTTCCGCACTGCGAGGGCGCGGCCCTCTTCACGGCCCTCTTCACGGCCGATGCCGACGTACTTGCGGGCGAAGTCGCTCTGCCACTCGTAGGTTTCCACAGCCATCAAGCTCTCCAGCTCCTTCCGAGCGGCCTCGTTGAGGCCGGACGGCACATAGTCATAGTAGAACGCCCTGTTCGTCTCGGGCGTGGAATCCAGGGCCTCGATCACCGCGCGTAGGGTGCGGTGATCGTCGTTCCCGTGGGCGTGGGCCGACAGCACCGCCAGTTCGGGGAGCACCCGGGCTTCTTCTTCCTTGGCGATGACCGGCATCCGGGTCGGGCCGATGGTGAGCGGAACCAGGTCGAAACCCGGGTGGCCGGTCCGGATCGGCTTGGCGCACCAGCGGGCCACCGCGTCGCTCGGGCACAGGACCAGCAGCATGGTCGGACACTCCAGCCGGACGTGGAGGGTGACCAGATAGGCGGGCCAACTGCGCCGCTTGTCTTTGTCATGGCCGTGTTGGCGTTCGACCACCACCGCCATCACGTTCTTGGTGCCGTCGCGCAGCACGACGGCTCCGTCGCTGTTGAACTCCTTGGGATCGCAGTTGGTCAGTACCGAACTGGTGTTGAGCGCCTCGGTGTACCGGGGCACCTCGAAGCCGAGGGACTCCAGCAGTGCCGGGGCCATGGCCGGTTGGTTCTGGACGAGCCGCAGAGGGATCTCGTGCTCGCGTGTGGGCATGCGGCTCCTTGGAGCTCGGGGACGGTCGAACGCACGCGTCGAAGCGGGGCTTCAATCGCCGAGAGGGTTACCAAGGGTGATCAGGCCGACTCATGGCCTGTCATGTGGGGCGTTTGCGGATTACGGGACGTGTGAGGCGAAACCTGTACTCAGCTCGCGTTGAACAGGCGGTCGGTCGGGGCGTCCAGGACCTCCAGCACGCGGCCGGTGAAGTACACCGTGCCCAGGGCCAGGACTCGCTGACCCAGCGCGGTGACGGCGGTGTGGGAGAGGTCCTCGGCGTGGACGTGGTTCCAGTGGGCGGGGAGGTCGTGGTCGAAGCGCAGGTGGGCCTCGGGCAGTCGGACCGCGGTCACCGGCAGGCCTTCCAACGCGGCGACCGCGCCGGAGACGTCCTTGTGGTCGGGCAGGCACAGCAGCACATGGTCCACGCCGCCCCACAGCGCGCGGGCGTGGGCCAGGGCGGCGCTCACCCCGACGCGGTCGATGGCCGAGTCCACCACGACCTCGGTCGTCGAGCCGGGCACGGTGTGCCGGGACAGGCGGGCGGGCAGGGTGACGGTGCCGAGCACGGAGTGGAGTCGTTCCGGGGCGGCCGCCGGGTGCCGGAGCAGCTCCAGCATGCGGGTGGCGGCAGCCGTGCCCAGGACACCGGAGGCGGCGGACAGGCCCGAGGGGCGCAGCTCCCGCGGTGGCTCCTTGGCGGTCGCGGGGTCCACCACCTGGGGTGACACCCGGCCCCCGGTGATCTCGTGCAGGGTCCCGGTGACGACTGGGGCCACCTCTGGGCTCTGCGGCAGGGTCACCAGGGCCTGAGTGCGGTCAGGGGAAGCCACCCGGGTCTTCTCACGGGCGATCTCCGTCACGGTGTCGCCAAGGACCCCCAGGTGTTCGGCAAAAACCATGCCAAGCGCCACCACCTCCGGGCCGACCAGCCTGAGCTCGTCGCGGTGGCCGCCCATCCCGGCCTCCAGGACGCACACGTCGGCGCTGATCGCGCGGGCGTGCAGGAGCCCGGCAACCAGGAACAGGCCGCTCGGCGCCAGGTAACCGCCGCTCTCGGCGGGGGAGGGCAGTTCCCCGCGGGCCGCCTCGACGGACTCGCCCAGGGAGCGGAGTTCGCCGTCGGTCACCGACACCCCGTCCACCCGGACCCGTTCGCGGTATCCCCGGAAGCTCGGGCCGGTGACCAGGACGGTCCGGAGCCCGGCGGCGGACAGCGTCGCCGCCGCGTACGTGGCCGTGCTCCCTTTGCCCTTGGAGCCGACCACCCCGAGCACCGGCACGGGCGCCGGGTCCAGGTCCAGCGCGGCCAGCAGCGCACTCGCTCGGTCCAGGCTGCGGGACTGTTCGGGGCTGCGGCCCGCCCACTCGGAGAAGAAGGGGTCGACGACCGGGTCAAGGCTAGGCATGACCACAGTATGGTCCGCCCCATGTCCGGCTTCGCACACCCGACCCGGAGTCCGTGCCCAGGTGAGGCCGCGTAGACTGGCGCGGGTGTACACCCCGATCACCGAGACGCCGTGAGTGACGTGAGCGCCGCAGAGCGCTACGCCGAGGTCACCGCGGAGATTCTCTCCCGCGCACCCGAATCTGACATCGATCCTCGTCTGGACCGTGTCCGCACGGTGCTGGACCTGTTGGGCGACCCGCAGCGCAACTTCCGGGTCATCCATGTCACCGGGACCAACGGCAAGACGTCCACCGCCCGCATGATCGACGCGCTCATGCGCGGCCGCGGCCTGCGGGTAGGCCGCTACACCAGCCCCCACCTGCGGACGGTGCGCGAACGCATCGTCGTCGACGGTGAGCCCGTCACCCAGGAGCGGTTCGTCGAGGCCTACGACGACATCCGTCCCTTCCTGGAGATGGCCGACTCGATGAACGACGTCCGGCTGTCGTTCTTCGAGATCCTCACCGTCATGGCCTACGCCGTCTTCGCCGACACCCCCGTGGACGTCGCCGTGGTGGAGGTCGGCATGGGCGGGACCTGGGACGCCACCAACGTCGTCGACGGCGACGTCGCGGTCATCACGCCCATCGGCATCGACCACACCGACTACCTGCCCGACACCCTCGACGGCATCGCCGAGGAGAAGGCGGGCATCATCAAGCCCCAGTCCGTCACCGTCATGGCGCAGCAGCCGCTGCCCGCCGCGGAGGTCCTGGTCCGGCACGCCGCCGAGGTCGGTTCCACCGTGGCCCGTGAGGGGCTTGAGTTCGGGGTGACCTCCCGGGAGGTGGCCGTCGGCGGTCAGCAGCTCGCCGTCAAGGGCCTCACCGGGAGCTACGACAACCTCTTCCTGCCGTTGTTCGGCGAGCACCAGGCCAGCAACGCCGCTGTGGCCATCGCGTCCGTGGAGGCCTTCTCCGCCTCCGAGGACGCCGCCGGACTCGACCCCGTGATCGTCGGCGAGGCCCTGGCCGGACTGGAGTCCCCGGGCCGGATGGAGGTCGTGCGTACCAGCCCGACCGTCATCGCCGACGCCGCGCACAACCCGGCCGGAATGATCGCCACCGCCGCCGCCGTGGAGGAGGCCTTCTCCTTCTCCCGGCTGATCGGCGTGGTCGCGGTCATGGCCGACAAGGACGTTGAGGGGATTTTGGAGCCCCTGGAACCACTGCTCGACGAGCTCGTGGTCACCCGCAACTCCTCGCCGCGGTCCCTGGACCCGGTTCAGCTGTCCGACATCGCCAAGCAGATCTTCGGTGAGGACCGCGTCCACCTGGCCCCCAGACTCGACGACGCCATCGACCAGGCGGTAGGCCTGGCCGAGGCGGGTGGCGAGTTCGGCGGGGTCGGTGTGCTGGTCACCGGGTCGGTGGTCACCTCTGGTGACGCCGTGCACCTGCTGCGCGGTTCAGTGGAGTAGCGGAAGCAGACGACCCAACCGACGAAGGGAAACCGTCGTGCGCACACTCTGCGCCGTAGTCCTCGTGTTCGAGGCCATTGTCATCGGCCTGATGATCCCCATCGCCATCAACCTGGAGGAGATGGACCCGGCCCTGGCCGGTGGCGTCTGGGGAAGTATCGCCGTAGCCGCTCTGGTGCTGTCCGGCCTGCAGAAGTACACCTGGGCGCACTACGCCGGCTGGGCGCTCCAGGCGGCCTTCCTGTTCAGCTCCTTCCTGGTCGCCGGGACGCCGCTGGTTCCGATCGTGTTCGTGTCCTTGTGGGTCACCGGTGTGATCCTGGGCCGCAAGGTCGACGCCGAGAAGGCGGCGCACGCCGCCTACGCCGAGGCCACGGAGGGTTCTGAGAGCTCCGCACCCGGCGAGACCGCCGGTGCCACCGGGGGAGCACGGTCGGCGTAGTCGTCGGCAGCGGTGGGCTGCGGAGAATCAGCATGCCCACCGCGCCCCGGTGGCAAACGCGATAGTGTGACGCAGGTCCGGGCAGACGGGCGATCCTGGTTCGCCCACGGCGGACCTCCCCCTCGCCCGTCCCCGAGTCCCGGGCACACACCCGTACACCCCACCGCGTGCGGTCGCGACCGTGGGCGCCACGCCTGCGCGCGCCACGCGGGGGGTTCCCAGTGAGGAGTTGAAACGCACGTGGAGCGCACTCTCGTTCTCATCAAGCCCGACGGTGTCCGCCGCAACATCGTCGGCGAGGTCATCTCGCGCATCGAGCGCAAGGGCCTGAACCTGGTCGCGATGGAGCTGCGCACGCTCGACGCCGACACCGCCAAGACGCACTACGAGGAGCACGCCTCGCGTCCGTTCTTCGACTCGCTGGTGGAGTTCATCACCGGTGGCCCGCTGGTCGCCATGGTGGTCGAGGGTGAGCGCGCCATCGAGGCCTTCCGCGCTCTGGCCGGTGCCACGGACCCGGTCACCGCCGCGCCCGGCACCATCCGCGGCGATTTCGCCCTGGAGGTGCAGAAGAACATCGTGCACGGTTCGGACTCCACCTACTCCGCCGAGCGCGAGATCAAGCTCTTCTTCCCCGACCTGTAGGTCCGTCCCTGAGGGGGATTCGGCCCTCAGCGGCCTACTCTTGGTGTCTCGGGGTGCGTACGCACCCCGAGACACAGCTGTTTTCTCACCATTCGTCCGCTGACGAGGCAACAATTCGGTGTGTTTGCGTAACGGGCTAAGTGCTGACCGTTACGATACGGGGGACTGGATACATAACGTGCTGGAACGACTACTTATGGTCGTGCCACACGTCCACGCCCGACACGGCGCCTCTGAGGACGTTACATGCCGAACAACCTTGCATTTCTCGGCCGGGACATGGCCGTAGACCTTGGTACCGCCAACACACTCGTGTACGTACGTGGGCGCGGCATCGTTCTGAACGAGCCGTCGGTGGTCGCGCTCAACACCTCGACCGGCAAGATCGTGGCGGTCGGTATCGAGGCCAAGCAGATGATCGGCCGCACGCCGACCAACATCACCGCCATCCGCCCCCTCAAGGACGGCGTCATCGCCGACTTCGAGGTCACCGAGCGGATGCTGCGGTACTTCATCCAGAAGATCCACCGCCGCCGCCACTTCGCCAAACCCCGCATCATCGTCGCCGTCCCCAGCGGCATCACCTCGGTCGAGCACCGTGCGGTCAAGGAGGCGGGCTACCAGGCCGGGGCGCGCCGCGTGTACATCATCGAGGAGCCCATGGCCGCCGCCATCGGCGCCGGGCTCCCCGTCCACGAGCCCACCGGCAACATGGTCGTGGACATCGGCGGTGGTACCACCGAGGTCGCCGTCATCTCCATGGGCGGCATCGTCACCTCCCAGTCCATCCGAGTGGGCGGTGACGAACTCGACCAGGCGATCATGACCTTCATCAAGAAGGAGTACTCCCTGATGATCGGGGAGCGCACCGCCGAGGAGCTCAAACTCGCCATCGGTTCCGCCTACCCCACCGGCTCGGAGGAGCTCCACGCCGAGGTGCGCGGGCGCGATCTCATCAGCGGTCTGCCCAAGACCATCGTGCTGTCCGAGTCCGATGTGCGCCAGGCCATCGAGGAGCCGGTCACCACGATCATCGACGCGGTCCGCACCAGCCTCGACAAGTGCCCGCCCGAACTCTCCGGCGACATCATGGATCGGGGGGTGGCGGTCACCGGCGGCGGCGCCATGCTTCGCGGCCTCGACGACCGTCTCCTGCACGAGACGGGGATGCCCATCCACGTCGCCGAGAACGCGCTTGACTCGGTCGCCGTCGGCTCGGGCACCTGCGTGGAGAACTACGAGCGCCTCCACCAGGTCCTGGTCCCGGAACGGCGGCGCTGACATGCTCCGCGACTCGCCTCGGTCCCGGCTGTTCCTCGCCGTGCTGGTCGCGGCGGCCGTGGTCCTGATCGTCCTGGACGCGCGCCCCGGGAGCAACCCGGTCACCTCGCTGGCCCGCGGCGGCGGAGAGCTCGTCTTCACGCCCACCGCGGCCGGGGTCGGCCTGGTCACCGGGCCCGCGGCCACGTTCTATGAAGGCGTCAGCCAGGGCCCCGAGGCAGCCGCGCGCATCGCCGAACTGGAGGCCGCCAACGCCGAACTGGAGGCTGGTCTCCAGGCGGCCCGCCTCGACGAGGGTCGCGCGGACCAGCTCGACCAGCTCCTGCACCTGTCCGGCCTGGGCGGTTACGAGATCGTCCCGGCGCAGGCCGTCACCCGGACCACCGCGCGGGGTTACGCGCACACGGTCACCATCGACGCGGGCACCGACTCCGGGATCGGCCCCGACATGACCGTGGTCAATGGCTCCGGCCTGGTCGGCCGGGTCATCGAGGCCGGACCCCGTACCGCCACCGTCAAGCTCGCCACCGACGTCAACTCCGCGGTCGGCGCGCGGCTGGAGCGGACCAGCAAGATCGGCGCGATCACCGGCGGCAGCGTCCCGGGCGGCCCCGAGGCCGACCTGACCCTGGAGCTGTTCGACATGGAGGCCCCCATCGAGGAGGGGGACCGTGTGGTCACGCTGGGATCGCACGACGGCGCGCCCTTCGTGCCGGGGGTGCCCATCGGCACCGTCGACGAGGTCCAGGTCGCGCCCGGCGCGCTGAGCCGGATCGCCCGTATCACCCCGGCCGTGGACTTCTCGTCCCTGGACATGGTGGGTGTGGTCGTCGGCGGCCCGGCCGAGGACCCGCGCGACTCCGTGCTCCCGCCCAAACCCAAGCCAGAGGGGGACCAATGAGGGCCGTAGCGACCCTGCTCATGGTGACCGTCGCGGTGCTCGCCCAGGCCACCGTCGTCAACCGTCTGCCCTTCGAATGGGGCCCCGGCCCCGACCTCGTGCTCGCCGTGGTCGTCGCCGTGGCACTGACCACCAGCCCGGCCGCGGCCGCAGGGTGCGGGTTCGCGGCGGGGTTGGCCATGGACGTGCTGCCCCCGGCCGAGCACCCGATGGGCCGCTACGCCCTGGTGCTGTGCCTGGCCGCCTACGTCCTGGCGCTCCTGCGCGCCAACACCGGCCTGGGCGGCTCTGCGGGCGCCGGGATCTCGGCCTGGACCGCCCTGGGTATCACCGCTGTGACCGCCGTGGGCGTGGGCGTGGGATACGCGTTCGTCGGCTTGGTCATGGGCGACGCCAACGTCACCCTCGCCGCGGTCGGCCGCAACGTCGCCGTGGGCGCGCTGCTGACCACGCTGTTCGCGCCGCTGGTCACCCTGCCCGTCCTGTGGGTGCGCTCGCTGCTCACCGAGAGTGATTTCGCCACCATCCAGGGGCCGACCTCCACGGGCGGGTGGTGACCTGGTGCGTAAGCCACCCGTGGGCCCCGCCCTGCCCGGGCGCAGGCTCGGCTGGTTCGGTCTCGTCTTCGCCCAGTTCCTGGTCCTGGTCCTGTTCACGGCCCTGGTCGCCCGCCTGTGGTACCTCCAGGTGCCCATGGCCGACTACTACCGTGAGCTCGCCGTCGCCAACCACCACCAGGAACTCGTCGTCCCCGCCACCCGCGGGCAGATCCTCGACTCCAGCGGCCGCACCGTGGTCAGCAACAAGACCCAGCTCCTGGTCTCGGCCGACTACCACGAGCTCCAGGGCATGGAGGACGGCGGTGAGGGGGTCCTGAGCGACCTCTCCGACGTCCTCGACGTCCCCCTGGAGGAACTCCAGCAGCGCATGCGCCTGTGCGGCCCCGAGATCCAGCGGCCCTGCTGGCCCGGATCGCCCTACCAGCCCGTCACCCTCGCCGAGGACGTGGACGGTCCCGTCGCCCTGCAGATCATGGAGCGCGCCGACGACTTCCCGGGGATCACCGCGCAGGCCCAGGCCGTGCGCGAGTACCCCTACGGAGAGCACGCCGGGCAGATGCTCGGCTACCTCCAGCCCGTCACCCAGGAGGAACTGGAGGCACGTGAGGAGCTGCGCACCCAGTTCACCGGGATCGACATGGTGGGCCGTGACGGCCTCGAAGCCGTCTACGACAAGCAGCTGCGCGGCAACGCCGGACTGCGGACCCTGGGCGTGAACAACCACGGTGAGGTCATGGACGTGATCTCCGAACGCCTCCCCGAAGCCGGCACGCACCTGGTCACCCACATGGACATGAACGTCCAGAAGGTCGCCGAGCGCGCACTGGCCAAGGGGATGGCGGGCGCACGGCCCAAGTACAAGGCCGACTCCGGCGCCGCCGTCGTCCTGGACGTCACCAACGGCGGGGTCGTGGCCATGGCCAGCGTGCCCACCTACGACCCCAGCATCTGGGACGGCGGCATCGACCAGGAGACCTTCGACGCCATGCTCAGCGAGGAGGCCGGGGAGCCCCTGCTCTCCCGCGCCGTCCAGGGCACCTACCCGCCCGGCTCCACCTTCAAGGTGTCGTCGATGTCCGCCGCGGTCGAGAACGGGTACCCGCTGCGCAGCACCTACGCCTGCCCCGGTTCGGTCAGCCTGGCCGGGCAGAGCTACGAGAACTACGCGGGTGCGGGCCAGGGCAGCATCACCCTGAAGCAGGCGATCATCGCCTCCTGCAACACCATCTTCTACAACTTCGGCTACCAGATGTGGCTCAAGGACGGCGGGCTGCACCCCGACGGCGACCCGGAGGAGGCCATGGCCGAGATGGCCCGCGGCTACGGCTTCGGCTCGCCCACCGGCGTGGACCTGCCCTACGAGACCGGCGGCCGCATCCCCGACCGCGAGTGGAAGCGCAGTTTCTGGGAGCAGACCCGGGAGGTCAACTGCGAGCGGGGGGAGAAGGGTTACCCGGAGGTGGCCGAGACCGACCCGTCCCGGGCCGCCTACCTCAAGCTGCTCGCCTACGAACACTGCGTGGAGGGCTTCGAGTGGCGGGCCAACGAGGCGATCAGCTTCGCGATCGGCCAGGGCGACGTCCTGGTGAGCCCGTTGCAGCTGGCCAGCGCCTACGCGTCCATCGCCAACGGCGGCACGCTGTATGAACCCCGCGTGGCCAAGGCGATGGTCGCCGCGGACGGATCCAGCGTCGAGATGATCGAGCCGACGGTCAAGAACAAGGTGCCGGTCAGCGAGGAGACCATCAAGTACCTCCAGGAGGCCCTGGCCGAGGTGACCACGTCCGGTACCGGTGGCGGCGCATTCGCGGGCTTCCCGCAGGACCAGGTGGCGGTGGCCGGCAAGACCGGTAGTGCCGACGCCGAGGGGCGCCAGGTGTCGTCCTGGTTCGCCTCCTACGCGCCGGTCGAGGACCCGCAGTACGCCATCGTCGTCCTGGTCTCCCAGGGCGGTACCGGTGGTGAGACGTCGGCGCCCATCGCCCGCGAGATCTACGAGGGCATCTACGGTTTCTCCCGCTCCGGGGAGAGCGAGGACGTGGAGCGGGGCGAACCGCTGCTACCCGGTGGTAAACCGCACACCGAACTGCCGGTCGTCCGCTCGGACGGTTCCATCGAGACGCTGGAGCCTTGATGATCACGAACATGGGCGGTCCGACCCGCCCCCGGCGCGACTTCGGACGGGCCCTGTCCACGGCGGCCGGGGGAGCCCGCCGCCTCGACTGGGTCCTGATCAGCGCCGTCCTGGCACTCGGCGGGATCGGCTCCCTGCTGGTGTGGTCGGCGACGCTGCCCGGTGACGGGAGCAGCCCGCTCGAATCCACGGACCAGCTGGTCCGCCACCTGGCGCATCTGGGCGTCGCCCTGGTGGCCTGCCTGCTGCTGGCCAGCATGGACTACCGCACGGTTCGCGCGTACGTGCCGATCGTCTACCTGCTGACCGTCGTCGGCCTGATCCTGGTGATCACCCCGCTCGGCGCGGTGATCAACGGTTCGCGCGGCTGGATCGTGGTCGGCGGTTTCCAGTTCCAGCCCAGTGAACTGGCCAAGGTCGGCCTGGTCCTGGCACTGGCCACCCTGCTGGGCGAACCCCGGGACGGCGAGACCCGTCCCATGACCCGCGACGTGCTGTTCGCTCTGTTGGTGCTGGTGGTGCCGCTGGTGCTGGTGGTGTTCCAGCCCGACCTCGGCACCAGCCTCGTGCTCGTCGCGATCTTCCTCGGCGTGCTCGCTCTGTCCAAGGCCCCGGTCATCTGGGTGGCGAGCATGCTCGCCAGCGGTGCGGTCGCGGT
This sequence comes from Nocardiopsis valliformis DSM 45023, assembly GCF_000340985.1. Taxonomy (NCBI): domain Bacteria; kingdom Bacillati; phylum Actinomycetota; class Actinomycetes; order Streptosporangiales; family Nocardiopsidaceae; genus Nocardiopsis; species Nocardiopsis valliformis. The sequence continues at coordinate 11,378 of NZ_ANAZ01000032.1, read as the reverse complement.
GTTCGCGGTGCTGTGGTTCGACCTGTTGGAGCCTTACCAGGTGCAGCGGATCGCCACTCTGATGGACCCGGCGGCCGACCCCCAGGGGGCGGGCTACAACTCCGCCCAGGCGCTGATCGCCGTGGGCTCGGGCGGCTTCGACGGCACCGGGCTCTTCCAGGGCGAACAGACCCACGGGCGGTTCGTGCCCGAGCAGCACACCGACTTCATCTTCACCGTGGCGGGAGAGGAACTCGGGTTCGTCGGGGCCGCGGCGATCATCATCCTGTTCGTGGTGGTCCTCTGGCGGATCCTGCGTATCGCCCAGGGGTGCGAACTGCCGTACCCGCGGCTGCTGTGCGTGGGGACGGCCGCCTGGTTCGGTTTCCAGGGCTTCGTCAACATCGGGATGGGACTGGGGTTGTTGCCCGTGACCGGCCTGCCGCTGCCCTTCGTGTCGTACGGCGGCACCGCGATCCTCGCCAACATGCTGGCCGTCGGTCTGGTGCTGGGTGTCAACTCCCGGGACCGCGGCTTCGAGTTCTGACCGCACCCTGTCCTTCCGGGTGGCCCTTGGCCTTCTGACCAGTTCTTGTCCGGTCTTGACGCGGCCTGTGGACAACCCTCCAGGGCCGGGGTAGCGCCGGTAGCCTGGAGGGATCCAGCCAGACACGATGTCCGCCGATCGAAGGCCAACACCATGTCCGTCGAAAGCATCTTTCCGCGCCTTGAGGCCCTGCTCCCGCAGGTGAGTAAGCCGATCCAGTACGTGGGCGGTGAGCTCAACTCCGTCGTCAAGGACTGGGACTCCACCAGAGTGCGCTGGGCACTGATGTACCCGGACGCCTATGAGGTGGGGGTGCCCAACCAGGGCGTGCAGATCCTCTACGAGGTTCTCAACGAACGCGAGGGGGTGCTGGCCGAGCGCGCCTACGCCGTTTGGTCGGACATGGAGAAGCTGATGCGCGAGCACGGGGTCCCGCACTTCACCGTGGACTCCCACCGGCCGATCCGCGCCTTCGACGTGCTCGGGCTGAGCTTCGCCAGCGAGATGGGCTACACCAACATGCTCACCGCGCTGGACCTGGCCGGTATCCCGCGACGCTCCGCCGACCGGACCGAGGAGGACCCCCTCCTCCTGGCGGGCGGGCACTCCGCCTTCAACCCCGAGCCCATCGCCGACTTCCTGGACGCCGTGGTCCTGGGCGACGGCGAGGAGATCGCCCTCGCCGTCACCGAGATCATCCGCGAGTTCAAGGACGAGGGCGAACCCGGCGGCCGCGACGGCCTGCTGCTGCGCCTGGCCGCCACCGGCGGGGTGTACGTGCCGCGCTTCTACGACGTCAGCTACCGCGACGACGGCCGGATCGCCGCCTACACGCCCAACCGCCCCGGGGTGCCGAACACGGTCCAGAAGCACACCGTGATGGACCTGGACCAGTGGCCCTACCCCAAGAAGCCGATCGTGCCCACGGCCGAGTCCGTGCACGAGCGCTACAGCGTGGAGATCTTCCGCGGCTGCACCCGGGGCTGCCGGTTCTGCCAGGCCGGGATGATCACTCGCCCGGTGCGCGAGCGCAACCAGCAGACCGTCCAGAAGATGGTCGAGGAGGGGGTGAAGTCCTCCGGTTTCCAGGAGGTCGGCCTGCTCTCTCTGTCCAGCGCCGACCACAGCGAGATCGGCGACATCGCCAAGAACCTCGCCGACCACTACGAGGGCACCAACACCGGGCTCTCCCTGCCCTCCACCCGGGTGGACGCCTTCAACATCGACCTCGCCAACGAACTCACCCGCAACGGCCGCCGCTCCGGGCTGACCTTCGCGCCCGAGGGCGGCAGTGAGCGGATGCGCCGGGTGATCAACAAGATGGTCACCGAGGAGGACCTCATCCGCACCGTCACCGCCGCCTACGCGGCCGGGTGGCGACAGGTGAAGCTCTACTTCATGTGCGGTCTGCCCACCGAGGAGGACGAGGACGTCCTGGCCATCGCCGACCTCGCCACCGAGGTGATCCGCACCGGCCGCGAGGTGACCGGGCGCAAGGACATCCGCTGCACGGTCTCCATCGGCGGGTTCGTGCCCAAACCGCAGACCCCGTTCCAGTGGGCGGCCCAGACCTCGCACGAGGACGTGGACGCCCGCCTGCGCAAGCTGCGCGATCGGCTGCGCGGAGACCGCAAGTACGGCAAGTCCATCGGCCTGCGCTACCACGAGGGCCGCCCCTCCATCGTGGAAGGGCTACTCTCCCGCGGCGACCGCCGGGTGGGCCGGATCGTCGAGGAGGTCTGGGCGGCCGGCGGCCGCTTCGACGGCTGGAGCGAGCATTTCTCGTACGACCGCTGGATGGAGGCGGCCGAGGCTGGATTGGCCGGAACCGGCGTGGATGTGGACTGGTTCACCACTCGTGAGCGCGACGAGGACGAGGTCCTGCCCTGGGATCACTTGGACGCCGGGCTGGACCGCTCCTGGCTCTGGCAGGACTGGCAGGACTCCCTGCACGGCGAGGAGTCACTGGAGATCGATGACTGCCGGTGGAACCCCTGCTACGACTGCGGTGTGTGCCCCACGATGGGCACCGAGATCCAGATCAACGACACGGCGGAGGGCCGCCCGATGCTGCCCCTGACCGTGCTCTGAGGTGCTGGGGGCGGTATTGGCTCGCGTCGTACTGGTGGGGGCCGGTCCAGGCCGCGGAGGTGGCGGATCGGCCCCGCAGGGGTGAACCACGGCGTGAACCACGGGGCCGTGCGGGGAACCTGAGGGCTGTGGGCCTGCTGATGTGCGGGAAAACCGACACAACCAGTGTGAATCAGGTGAAAGAGGAGTAGGATTCGCGCTCCGGGCGCTCTCTGCCGTGGGGCTCGACCTCGCCGGTGCTTCGTGCGCCGGGGGGAGCTTTTCCCGCAGATTCTCTGATGTGAGGAAGAGCGTCCGAAGAAGAAGGTGTACGGCCCGGCGCCCCGCTCGCGCCGGGCCGTACGTGAAGTAAGACTCGCGGGGTGCGCGGGGGGTTGCCATGGATTCAGGATTTCTTTGGATTTTTTTTTCCGGACCCCCGTGTTCTGGTGGTGAATGCCGGTGCGGAGTCCGTCCGGACCCGGTCGGGACTTTTCGATCAGGGGTCCTCGGGGGAGATACCGGTATGCGAGTCCTGTTGGCGCATGTGCACTGCGGCGCACCGTACGCTGAGCAGGACGAGGAACAGCCCCTGCGGGCCGCCACAGCCGGTCCGGACCCAGGGGGCACTGAGGAAAGGAGTTGAGCTGCCCCCCGCACACGAGGGCACCACCTCACCCTCCACCGCCAGCCCCGGCCAACGCCTTCGCGTTCGCTACGCCAAACGCGGGCGCATGCGCTTCGCGAGCCACCGCGACATCGCCCGGGCACTGGAGAGAGCCCTGCGCAGGGCCTCGGTACCCGTGGCGTTCTCCGCTGGCTTCTCACCACACCCCAAGATCTCCTACACGGGCGCGGCCCCCACCGGGGTCGCCAGCGAGGCGGAGTATCTTGAGCTCACTCTGGCCGAGGCGCGCCGACCCGAAGAGGTAAGGGGCGCGATCGATGCGGCCATGCCCGACGGGATCGACGTGGTCGAGGTCGTCGAGGCCCGCACCCCGGGTCTGGCCGACCGGCTACAGGCCTCCCAATGGCGCGTGGAGATGGCGGACGTCGACCCCGACGACGCCGCCAGGGCGGTGGCCACCTACCTGGCCGCCGAAAGCGTTGAGGTGGAACGGATGACGAAGAAGGGCCGACGCCGCTTCGACACCCGCCCCGCTGTTCTCGGCATTGATGTGTGTAGCCGATCCCACGGGCGCGCCCCAGGGGACCGACACGCGACATATGCCATACTTCGAATGGTCGTACGGCACACGACACCTGCTGTACGACCGGACGACGTGCTGACCGGCCTTCGCCAACTGGCCGACCTCGCGCCGCTGTCATCACCGAAGATGACCAGGCTGGCGCAGGGGCCACTGGACGAGGCGACAGGTGCGATCGCCGATCCGTTCGACGCGGACCGACCCGAAGCTCACACCATCGAGAGCCCCGGACCCGCGCACGACCAGACGAACGATCGCCGCACCCGCGCACCACGGCCGTCATCGCCCATAGCGGGACCGCCGCAATGAACGGTCCCAAAGCGGGGAACATGGGCGAAACCACAGGACTTTGCCCCGGTGGCACCCCGGTGCCACCGGCGCTGACACAGCGACGACAGCTCTCGTGAGCCGCGCTACCGACCGAGAGGTCGAGGTGCGCCCGAGCGCTTTGACGGGAGACCGCCCGGATGCTCGACAACGAGCCCAAGAACGGTGCCGACGGCACCGCGGGTACAACTGAAACAACCGAGAACAAGGCGGCGACGCCCCCTTCGGGGGACGGCGCGGTTCGGGTGACCACGCCCGCGCCGGCCAAGGGCGCTCGCCGCGCGGCAGGACCACCCCCCGAACCCGACGACGTCTTCTCTCCGCCCGCCATGCCAGTCACCACCCTGGCCGGCTCCGGTGAGGGCGGCACGGTCAAGACCTCGGTGAGTACGTCCAGCTCGCGCAAGCGCACCGTGCGCGCCGCGGGCCGACCGGACGACGCTCCCGCCGCCGCGCCGCGCCGTACGCGTACCCGGGCGGCGGCCCAGGACAAGGGCGACACCGCGCAGGTCACCGAGTCCGGTGGCTCCGCCGAGGCCCGGGAGGACACCCGGACCCAGGGCGGCGCCAAGGACAACGACAAGGACTCCGGCAGGAGCCGGACCCGCGGCAGGGCACGTGGCCGTTCGGGCCGGACCGCGGACCGGGCCGCCGAGGCGCCCGCCCCGCAGGTCCAGGACGACCCGGAGGAGGCCGAGGAGACCCCGGCCGAGACCTCCGGCGGCGCCGTCTTCCAGCCGCCCGGCGGCATGCTCTTCCAGCCCCCGGTCGCCAGCGCGCCCGCCCAGACCAAGCCCAAGAAGGAAAAGGTCGTCGAGGCGGAGCCCGAGCCCGAGGAGGACACCGAGGAGGAGTCCGCCGAGAGCCCGGCCGAGGAGACCGGTTCGGACGAGCGCCCCAGCCGTCGCCGCCGTCGCCGCGGCGGTCGCGGCCGCGGCCGCTCGCGCACCGGCGAGGACCAGGACAACGAGGACGCCCAGAGCGACTCCGCGCCCGCCGAGAGCACCGCCAAGCAGCGCGAGAGGGACGACCGCGCCGACGCCGAAGAGAACGGGACCGAGGAGGCCTCCGGTGAGGACTCCGAGGACGGTGAGGACGGCGAGCGCGGCAGCAGCAGCCGTCGCCGTCGTCGCCGCCGTCGGCGTTCGGCCTCCGGCGGCGAGTCCACCAACGACGACCCGCCGAACACCGTGGTCAAGGTGCGCGAGCCGCGCCAGGAACGGCCCATCGAGAACGAGGTCCAGGCGGTCCGCGGCTCCACCCGCCTGGAGGCCAAGAAGCAGCGCCGCCGCGAGGGTCGCGAGCAGGGCCGCCGCCGCGCGCCCATCGTCACCGAGTCCGAGTTCCTGGCCCGCCGCGAGGCGGTCAAGCGCGACCTGGTCGTGCGCCGGATCGGCGACCGTACCCAGATCGCTGTACTCGAGGACGACATCCTCGTCGAGCACTACGTGGACCGGGCCACGCACCGCTCCTACGTGGGCAACGTGTACCTGGGCCGGGTGCAGAACGTGCTGCCGTCGATGGAGGCCGCCTTCGTCGACATCGGCAAGGGCCGCAACGCCGTGCTGTACGCGGGCGAGGTCAACTGGGACTCGTTCGGCCTGGACGGCCAGCCCAAGCGCATCGAGTCGGTACTCAAGTCCGGCCAGTCGGTCCTGGTGCAGGTCACCAAGGACCCGGTCGGCCACAAGGGTGCCCGCCTGACCAGCCAGATCAGCCTGCCCGGCCGCTACCTGGTGTACGTGCCCGGCGGGTCGATGACCGGTATCAGCCGCAAGCTCCCGGACAAGGAGCGCGCGCGCCTCAAGACCATCCTCAAGAAGGTGATGCCCTCCGGCGCCGGTGTGATCGTGCGTACGGCCGCCGAGGGTGCCAGCGAGGAGGAGCTCGAGCGCGACATCAACCGTCTGGCCAAGCAGTGGGAGTCGATCAAGCGCAAGTCCAAGTCGGCCAACGCCCCGTCCCTGCTCAACAGCGAGCCGGACCTGACGGTGCGCGTGGTGCGCGACGTGTTCAACGAGGACTTCTCCAGCCTGGTCGTCGCCGGTGAAGAGGCCTGGACCACCGTCCACGAGTACGTGGACTACGTGGCGCCCAACCTCGCCGAGCGCCTGTCGCACTGGGACGAGGACCGCGACGTCTTCTCCGAGTACCGGATCGACGAGCAGATCAACAAGGCTCTCGAGCGCAAGGTGTACCTGCCCAGCGGCGGTTCGCTGATCATCGACCGCACCGAGGCCATGACCGTGGTCGACGTCAACACCGGAAAGTTCACCGGTCAGGGCGGAAACCTCGAGGAGACGGTCACCAAGAACAACCTCGAGGCGGCCGAGGAGATCGTCCGCCAGCTCCGCCTGCGCGACATCGGCGGCATCATCGTCATCGACTTCATCGACATGGTGCTGGAGTCCAACCGCGACCTGGTGCTGCGGCGGATGCTGGAGTGCCTGTCCCGGGACCGGACCAAGCACCAGGTGGCCGAGGTCACCTCGCTCGGTCTGGTGCAGATGACCCGTAAGCGGGTCGGCCAGGGGCTGCTCGAGGCCTTCTCCCACACCTGTGACCACTGCAACGGTCGCGGCCTGCTGGTCTCCAGCGACCCGGTGGAGAACAAGGGCGGCGGCGGTGGCGGCACCGGTCGCAAGAAGAAGAAGGGCAAGGGCGAGGCCGACGGAGCCGCTGACAAGGCCGAGAAGCAGGACGGCGACGACCGTCCCGCGGAAGCCGAGGAGAGCGCCGAGCAGCCCGCCACGAAGGCGGACAAGGCCGACAAGGGCGGCGAGAAGCCGGAGAAGGCCGACAAGCCCGAGAAGGCCACCAAGCGCAGTCGTGGCCGCAAGGCCGCTGAACCGGTGGCCGAAGCCGAGCAGGCTGGGTCTTCCCCGGACGCTGTGGTTGAGGAAGGCTCGGCCGCTGTGACCGAGCTCGCACCGGACGTCGAGGCCCCCGAGGCCGAGCAGTCCGTCCCGGCGAAGAAGACGCGTAAGCGTTCCTCCCGCGCCAAGAAGGCCGTCGAGCCCGTCGAGCCCGTGGAGACCGCGGCAGCGGCCGAGACGGCCGCGCAGGAGCCCGTCGCGGAGCAGGGTGAGCAGACCCCGGAGCAGCCCGAGGCCCCTGCGGCCGAGGAGGCCCCGGCCAAGAGGACCCGCAGGCGCACCAGCACCCGCAAGGCGGCCGCGGCCGCCGACAGCGGTGAGGGTGAGCAGGCGCAGGCGAGCGGCACCGAGCAGGCCTCGGACGCCGACGCCGCCGAGACACCCGCCGACGGGGACGCGGAGGGCGCCACCGAGCGTCCCAAGCGTCGCCGTACACGGCGGACCAAGACGGCGGTGACCTCACCGACCGGTGGGTCCACCGCGGTCGACGCCGGCTGACCTCAGGGTCAAGGCGGGACAGCAGCCTGGCCCGGATCCGGTAACGAACCGGTCCGGGCCAGGGCATGTGTGCGGGCCTGTGTCGGGTCGGTGGTAATCTGATGGACGGTGCGTCGGCGCGCCCCGAATGTTCGCGCGCCCCGAGACCGCAGTGCTCTCCACCAAGGTGGGTTTGTTTCCCTCAGATCCCCGCGCCCCGCTACAGGCGATTCGTGGATCGTGGCATCACGGTCATGAGTGAGCGCATTATTCGTTGAGCGAGCAGGAAGAGAGTTACCCGGTGTACGCGATCGTGCGAGCGGGCGGCCGACAGGAGAAGGTGTCTGTCGATGACGTTCTGAACATCGACAGGGTCTCCGACGAGACCGGCGCCACCCTTACGTGGCAGCCCATCCTTGTGGTCGACGGTGACAACGTCATCAGCGAGGCCGACAAGCTGAGCGGCTACACGGTTACCGCCGAGGTTCTCGGCGAGACCAAGGGCCCCAAGATCAACATCATGAAGTACAAGAACAAGACCGGTTACAAGAAGCGCCAGGGTCACCGCCAGAAGCACACCCAGGTGCGCGTCACCGGCATCGCGGCGAAGTAGGAGGCTGGAGAAATGGCACATAAGAAGGGCGCTTCTTCCAGCCGTAACGGTCGTGACTCGAACGCCAAGCGCCTCGGCGTGAAGCGCTTCGGCGGTCAGTCCGTTTCGGCCGGTGAGATCCTGATCCGTCAGCGCGGCACCAAGTTCCACCCGGGCGCCAACGTCGGCCGCGGTGGCGACGACACGCTGTTCGCGCTGGTCGACGGTGAGGTCAAGTTCGGCAGCTTCCGCGGCCGCAAGGCCGTCAACATCGTTCCGGCCGCCGCCGAATAGGCTGCGCCGTAACAGCGGTTTTTCGGGGCGGGCCAGGGAACACTGGCCCGCCCTTCGCGTTGTCACTACTGAGTCACTGTTGACACGTGTGCAGTACCCGGTCTCCGCCAGGTGGCGGCGGCCTCATGAGTAACGGGGAGAGTTATGCCTGACTTCGTCGACGAGGCGGTCTTGCACGTCAAGGCCGGGAACGGCGGGCATGGCTGTGCCTCCGTGCACCGTGAGAAGTTCAAGCCGCTGGGCGGACCGGACGGCGGCAACGGCGGCCAGGGCGGCGACGTCGTCCTGGAGGTCGACAGCCAGACCGCCACGCTGCTGGACTACCAGCGCCGACCGCACCGCAACGCCCAGAACGGCACGCCCGGCCAGGGCGGCCACCGTGCCGGGGCCAAGGGCCAGGACCTGGTCCTGACCGTGCCCGACGGCACCGTGGTCACCAGGGCCGACGGTGAGGTCATCGCCGACCTGGTCGGCCACGGCACCCGCCTGGTACTGGCCCAGGGCGGCAGCGGCGGCCTGGGCAACGCCGCGCTGGCCTCCAAGAAGCGCAAGGCCCCCGGCTTCGCCCTCAAGGGTGAGGAGGGCGAGGCCTTCGACATCCGCCTGGAGATGAAGACCATCGCCGACGTCGGCCTGGTGGGCTTCCCCAGCGCCGGCAAGTCGTCGCTGATCGCCGCGATGTCCGCGGCCCGGCCCAAGATCGCCGACTACCCCTTCACCACCCTCATTCCGAACCTGGGCGTGGTGGAGGCCGGCGCCACCCAGTACGTCATCGCCGACGTCCCCGGCCTGATCCCGGGCGCGAGCGCGGGCAAGGGCCTGGGCCTGGAGTTCCTGCGCCACATCGAGCGCTGCTCCACCCTGCTGCACGTCCTGGACTGCGCGACCTACGAGCCGGGCCGCGACCCGGTCAGCGACCTGGACGCCCTGGAGGCCGAGCTGGCCGCCTACGGCGAGCAGGCCGGGGTGGACCTGTCCGACCGTCCGCGCATCGTCGCCCTGAACAAGGTGGACGTGCCCGAGGCGCGCGAGCTCGCCGACATGGTCACCCCCATGCTCCAGGAGCGCGGCTACAAGGTCATGGAGGTCTCCGCGGCCTCCCGCGAGGGCCTGCGCGAACTCTCCTTCGCCTTGGGCGAGCAGGTCACCGCGGCCCGCGAGGCCACCCCGCCCGAGGAGCCCACCCGCATCGTGCTGCGGCCCAAGATGATCGGTGACGTGCCCTTCGAGGTCGTGCCGCTGGGCGACAACGCCTTCCAGGTGCGCGGCGACAAGCCCGCCCGCTGGGTGCGCCAGACCGACTTCTCCAACGACGAGGCCGTCGGCTACCTCGCCGAGCGCCTCAACCGCCTGGGCATCGAGGAGGCGCTGGCCAAGGCCGGTGCCACGCAGGGCGCCGAGGTGCACATCGGCACCGAGGAGGACTCGGTGGTCTTCGACTGGGACAACTCCATGGACGCCGAGGCCGTCCCGTCCGGCCCGCGCGGAACCGACGCCCGGCTGGGCTGACCCGCGCGGGGACCGACCGCTCCACACCAGCCGGACCCACACAGGTACGAGCACGGCGCCCGGGTAGGGCGCCGTGCCACGGATGGAAAGCCCCTCGTGGTGCACAGCGCAGATATCGAAGAGCAGTACGCCGACTCCCTGGAGTCGGCCGGTCGCACAGCGGTCGGTCAGGCGCGCCGGATCGTGGTCAAGGTGGGGTCCTCCTCACTGACCACCCCGGACGGGCTGATCGACTCGGGCCGGATCCGCGACCTGGTCGAGGTCCTGGCGGCCCGCCGAGCCCTCGGACAGGAAGTGATCCTGGTCTCCTCCGGGGCGGTGGCCGCGGGGATGACCCCGCTGGGCATGACCCGCCGCCCGCACGACCTCGCCTCCCAACAGGCTGCGGCCAGCGTCGGCCAGGGCCTGCTCCTGGCCTCCTACTCCGCCGAACTGGCCGGGCACGGGCTGACCGCCGCCCAGGTCCTGCTCACGGTGGAGGACATGATGCGCCGGGTGCAGCACCGCAACGCCCAGCGCACCCTGCGCCGCCTGCTGGACATCGGCGCCCTGCCGATCGTCAACGAGAACGACACCGTCGCCACCCACGAAATCCGCTTCGGTGACAACGACCGCCTCGCCGCCCTGGTGGCGCACCTGATGCGCGCCGACGCTCTCGTGCTGCTCTCGGACGTGGACGCACTCTACGACGGTAACCCGGCCGACCAGGGCACCTCGATCGTGCACCTGGTGCGCGGCCGGGCGGACCTGGACGGCATCGACATCGGCAGCACCGGCAAGCGCGGTGTGGGCACCGGCGGCATGGTCACCAAGGTGGACTCGGCGCGGATCGCCACCGAAGCGGGCGTGCCCACCCTGCTCACCTCGGCGGCCAACGCCCGCGCGGCCCTGTCCGGCGAGCGCGTGGGCACGTTCTTCGCCGCTGCTGACGGCCGTCGTCCCTCCGCCCGTCAGCTGTGGCTGGCGCACGCCACCGCTGGCCGGGGCAGCCTGGTCCTGGATCCGGGCGCGGTCAAGGCCGTGGTGAAGGAGAAGGCCTCGCTGCTGCCGGCGGGCGTGGTGAAGGTGACGGGCGACTTCACCGCCGGGGACCCGGTCGACCTGCGCGACGAGGAGGGCACGGTGGTCGCCCGCGGCCTGGTCAACTACGACGCCGCCGAGGTCCCCGACCTCATGGGCCGCTCCACCCGCTGGCTGGCCCGCGAGATGGGCCCCTCCTACGAACGCGAACTGGTCCACCGGGACGACCTCGTGCTGCTCTGACTAGAGGGAACGAACGATCACCGAAGGCCGTTCCGGGGTGCTGAGCCCCGGACCGGCCTTCGTCATGTCCGGGGCCGGTTCCCGGGGTTCAGCTCGGCGGGGATGTGGTGCCCCTAATCCCGCTTCCACACCCCGCTTATCCCCGATGATCTTGCTACCAGGAGCGCTGTACCACCGAAACCCAAGGCGCTTGGGGTCAAGTGGTTGTTGCAATGAGGGTCTCGTTGAGGACCTCG
>NZ_ANAZ01000031.1:0-100216 GCF_000340985.1 Nocardiopsis valliformis DSM 45023 | reverse complement strand
CTGGTAGCAAGATCATCTTTGAAAAGGGGGCCGAAACCGGGCCCGGGCGCCTGGCGGGCCGCTGGTGGTGTTCGCTGGCACGCATGACCGGCCGCGACACGCGACCCGATCCGCGCAGGCCTGGGGAGACTGCCGCCTTCGCTGCCGTTTTTCCGTCCGGGTGAATGACCGGCCGCGACATGGCCAGGCGTTGGGCTCCGGGGTGGGGATTCTGGGGCCCTTGCTGCCGCTGTTCGTCGCTGACCTTGACCGGCCGCGACACGGCCAGGCATTGCGCGCAGGGCTGGGGAAGGCACCGGCCGAAGGCCGCGCAGTTGGTAGTTGCTGTTGGGCCCCTTCGGGGCCCCGAGCGGCCCCGTCTTCCTCCAGGGGCCCGGGCAGAGGGCCAGTCCAGGTCAGGTCATGCGCAGCCAGGCGGCGGTGTCCCCGGGGAGCACCATCCCGTCCAGCTCACTACTGGCCAGCAGGACTTCGCCGCGGGGTAGACGCACCGGGTCCGGGCCCGTGTTGACCACCACCAGCACCTCCCCCCGTCGGAAGGCCACCACCGGGCCCCGGTTCAGGGCGTCGTCCCAGACCAGGACCTCGTCGGCCGCGAAGCCCCGGCGCAGCCGCAGGGCTTCGCGGTAGAGCCGCAGCGTCGAACCCGGATCCTCCTCCTGGGCTTCGACGGAGAAGTCACCCCACCAGGGCGGTTGGGGCAGCCACGACCCGTCGGACCCGAACCCGAAGGAACTCCCCGCCCGGGTCCAGGGGAGCGGCACCCGGCAGCCGTCCCGGCCCTTGTCGGTGTGGCCGCTGTCCCGCCAGCGCGGGTCCTCCAGCGCCTCGGCAGGCAGGTCCGCCACCTCGGGCAGGCCCAACTCCTCGCCCTGGTAGACGTAGGCCGAACCGGGCAGGGACAGCTCCAGCAGTGCGAGCGCCCGGGCGCGGGCCCGGCCCAGCGCGGCGTCGGGCTCGGGGTCGCGGCCGTCGGTCAGCAGCCAGGCGCGCGGGTCGGTGCCCTCGGGCAGCCCCAGCAGGGAGGGTTTGCGGACCACGTCGTGGTTGCCGACCACCCACGTGGGGACGGTGCCCACCTGGGCCGCCTCGGCTAGTGAGGAGGCGATCACCTGCCGGTAGGCGTCCGCGTCCCAGGGCGCAGACAGGAACTCGAAGTTGAACGCCTGGTCGAGCTCGTCCGGGCGCGTGTAGCGTACCCGCCGCTCACCGGGTAGCCACACCTCGGCCACGGTGGCGCGCGGCGGATCGTAGGCGGACAGCACCCGGTTCCAGTCCCGGTACACCTCGTGCACCTCGGGCCGGTCCAGGAAGGGGTGGTCCGGGTTGGCCGCGATGTCCTCGAACCTGCCGCCGGCCACCAGAACCAGGTCGCGTAGCGGATCCAGGTCCTTGACCAGGGCGTACGCCACATCGATGCGGAAGCCGTCCACGCCCCGGTCGCTCCAGAACCGCAGGATGTCGCGGAACTCCTCGCGTACCCGCGGGTGATCCCAGTTCAGGTCGGGCTGCTCGGGGGCGAACACGTGCAGGTACCAGGCGCCGTCCGCGACCCTGGTCCAGGCCGGGCCGCCGAACGTGGACCGCCAGTTGGTGGGCGGCTCCGCGCCGTCGGGACCGCGCCCCTGGCGGAACACGTATAGGTCGCGCTCGGGGGCGTCCGGTGAGGCCAGCGCTGCCTGGAACCACGGGTGCGCCTGCGAGGTGTGGTTGGGGACGATGTCGATCATCACCCGCAGTCCCCGCTCGTGCGTGGCGGCGACCATGGTGTCGAAGTCGGCGAGTGTGCCCAGTGAGGGGTCGACGTCGCGGAAGTCGGTCACGTCGTAGCCGCCGTCCGCCCAGGGTGAGGGGTAGAAGGGCGACAGCCAGACCCCGTCCGCGCCCAGGGCGGCCACGTGGTCCAGACGGGAGGTGATCCCCGCGATGTCGCCGATACCGTCCCCGTCGGAGTCGGCGAGGCTGCGCGGATAGACCTGGTAGAGGACGGCGTCACGCCACCACGGCCGCATGTTCGCTCCTTCGTCGGTTCGTTCAGGACAGCCCTCGGACGCTCCTCGGAGCCGATGTGGACTGACGGGGGATGATCTGGGTGGGCAGTTCCAGGTGGGTGTCGCGCGGTCGCGTCCCGTCGGTGATCTCGACGGCGAGCCGACCGGCGGTGGCGCCGATGTCCGCGGGGGACTGGTCGACCGTGGTGAGGTCGAGGATGGCGGCGCCCTCGTGGTTGTCGAAGCCCATGAGGGAGATCGCTTCGGGGACGCTGATGCCCGAGCGGCGCAGCGTTCGGTGGGCTCCCATGGCGATGTCGTCGAATTCGGCGAGCACGGCGGTGGGCGGATCGAGGTCGGAGAGCAGTTCGCCCATGGCGTGCTCGCCGCCCTCGTGCCCGGGCGGTTTGATGAGGCTCCACGGGGAGAGGCCCGCCTCGTCCATGGCCGCCTGGTACCCCCGCAACCTCTGCATCGAACTCCGGCTGTACCAGGACTCCCCCCGCGAGCCGATGTAGGCGATCCGGGTGTGGCCGAGGTTCAGCAGGTGGCGGGTGGCGCCGGCTGCGCCGGCCCGGTCGTCGATGAACACGCTGGCGCGCCCGGGCACGCGCTGCCCGGTGAGGACCAGGGGTACGCCGACGTCGTCCAGGCGGTGGCACTCCTCCTCGGACAGGTCCATGGAGACGGTGACCACCGCGTCGCAGTTGCGCCGCAGGGGCAGGGTGCGGGTCCAACCAGGTTGGGAGCGCAGGTCCCCGACCTGGTAGACGAGCATGTCCAGGTCCGCCTCGCGCAGTACCTCGCTGATTCCGGCGAGTACGGAGCCGAAGAACCACGGTTTGAGGTGGGGGACCACGACCGCGACCCGGCCGGTGCGCCCGGTGACCAGCCCCGAGGCATTGCGCGAGACCACGTAGGAGAGTTCGTCCGCGGCGCTGCGTACGCGTTCGCGGACCTGGGGAGCCACTCCGGGTGCGCCGCGCATGACCCGGGAGACGGTGGACAGGGAGACCCCGGCGCGAGAGGCGACATCGCGCATGCTCGGGGGACGGGTGGACATGCTGTCTACGTTAAGAGTGTGACCTGGTTCATGGCAACGTTCTCAGCATTTTTCCCCATGCTTGGGGCGTCTTTTTCCTGCCTGGTGTAGTTGGTTCGAAGATTTGTGTTGACTACATCACACTGTCGATGGCATCGTTTTCAGATGACCTGGGGAAGGCCCCAAGACACCTCGACGCCGCGCTCCACCCCCTGGAAGAGCGCGAAGGGAGAGAGTCATGCCAGAACTTCCATGGCACCGGAGGCACTCATGGCGGGCGGGTGGGGCGGTGGCCGCGGCCCTGGTCCTGACCCTGGCCAGCGCGTGCGGTGAACCGCCGGGCGAGGAACCCGACGCCGAGGGCGAGCCCGCTGGGCTCGCCGAGGACCCCCAGTTCGTCTGGGCGGTCACCGGTGCCGACCGCCAGATCCACGAGGACGTCGCCCGCCTGTGGAACGAGAACAACCCCGACCAGGAGGTCGAGGTCTTCTTCCTGGCGCCCACCGCGGACGAACAGCGCCAGGCGATGTTCCAGGACCTCCAGAGCCAGGCCGGCGAGTTCGACGTCCTCGGCCTCGACGTCATCTGGACCGGCGAGTTCGCCGACTTCGGCTACATCGAGAGCCTGGAGGACCTGCGCCCGGAGATCGAGGGCGTCAGCCTCGAAGGGGCCGTCGACAGCTCCCAGTGGCAGCAGGAGCTCTACGCCCTGCCCTACTCCTCCAACGGAGCCTTCCTCTACTACCGCACCGACCTCATCGACGAGCCGCCCACGACCTGGGACGAGCTCTACGAGACCGGCACGGCCGCCGCCGAGGAGGAGGGCATCTCCGCCTACGTCGGCCAGGGCGATCAGTACGAGGGCTTCGTCGTCAACTACCTGGAGATGTTCTGGTCCGCCGGAGGCGAGCTCTTCGACGACGCCCAGGAGAACTCCACCTTCTTGGAGGGCGACGCCGCGCAGACCGCACTGGACTTCATGACCGAGGGCCAGGAGAGCGGTTTCTTCGCCGAGGGCTTCGACTCCATGGTCGAGGACGACGCCCGCGCCCTGTTCCAGGCGGGTGAGGCCGTCTACATGCGCAACTGGCCCTACGCCGTGCCGCTCCTGGAAGGTGAGGAAGGCGAGGACAGCGAGGTCGCGGGCGACTTCGCTGTCGCCCCGCTGCCCACCTTCACCGGTGAGGGCACCACCAGCGCCTTGGGCGGGCTCAACAACGCCGTCAGCACCCTGAGCGAGAACCAGGACCTGGCGCGCGAGTTCGTGCTGTGGGCCGCCACCGACCCCGAGGCCCAGGCCGTCCTGGCCGACCACAGCCTGCCACCGACCATGCTCAGCGCCTACGACGACGCCGACGACCCCAACCTCGAGCTGCTCGGTGAGATCCTCGCCGACGCCCACGCGCGGCCGCCGGTGCCGGGGTACAACTCGCTGTCCCTGGTGATCCAGGACAACCTGCACCCCGCGTTCCTGGGACAGCAGGACGCCGACATCGCCCTGGAAGCCGTGGACAACGCGGCGGGCGACGCGCTCGAACAGGACTAGGAGCGCGATGGCCCAGCCGAGCACCACTGACAAGTGGGTCAGGGTAAGCACACGCGAGCGGGGCCTGGGCGAACGGGCGATGGGGCGGATCTTCCTCGCCCCGTCGCTCGGGTTCATGGCGCTGATCGCGCTCTTCCCGGTGTTCTACGCCGTCGGGATGAGCCTGTACAACATCCGAGGATTCCAACAGGAGTTCATCGGGGGTGACAACTACGTCCGGGCGCTGACCGACCCCAACTTCTGGAACGCCGCCAAGAACACGCTGATCTTCACCGTGGCCTCGGTGTCCCTGGAGTTCGTGATCGGCATGGCGTTCGCGCTGATCATGCACCAGGTCTTCGTCGGCCGAGGGCTGACCCGCGCGGTCATCCTGGTGCCGTGGGTGATCCCGACCGCGGTCGCCGCCCAGGTGTGGCGGTACATGTTCGACCACAACCCCGGCTTCGTGAACGCGGTGCTGGGCACGGAGATCAACTGGCTGAGGGACCCCGCCTGGGCCATGGTCGGCATCATCAGCGCCGACGTGTGGAAGACCGCGCCGTTCGTGGCCCTGCTGCTCCTGGCCGGACTCCAGACCATCCCGAAGGACTACTACGAGGCGGCCAAGGTCGACGGAGCCAACGCGCTCCAACGGTTCTGGTTGATCACCCTGCCGCTGCTGCGCCCGGCGATCGTGGTGGCGCTGCTGTTCCGCACGGTGGACGCGCTGCGCATGTTCGACTTCGCGTACGTGTTCGCCGGGTACTCGAACTCGGTAGCCACACTGTCGGTGTACGCGCAGCGGTTCCTGGTCGCCGAACCGCAGCTGGGCTACGCCAA
Source organism: Nocardiopsis valliformis DSM 45023 (assembly GCF_000340985.1). Classification (NCBI taxonomy): domain Bacteria; kingdom Bacillati; phylum Actinomycetota; class Actinomycetes; order Streptosporangiales; family Nocardiopsidaceae; genus Nocardiopsis; species Nocardiopsis valliformis. The sequence goes on along the minus strand of NZ_ANAZ01000031.1, from coordinate 94,818 downwards.
CGCGCTGTCCACGGTCACGTTCGTCATCGTCATGCTCGTCGGCCTGGCCTTCATCAGCAGGATGGGCCGCCACATGGTCGGCGACGTGGCACGGAAGGAGAAGCGATGACCACCCGGGAGAGCCGGGCCTCCGTCCGGCGGGCGCACCGGCCGCGGCCCAAGACGCCGCCCGCACTGGTGAACCTGCTCAAGCTGCTGGGGCTGCTCCTGGTCCTGGGATGGTGCCTGTTCCCGTTCCTGTGGATGGGCATGACCAGCCTGCGCACGGGATCGGTCGCGCTGACCGACCCGAACATCTTCCAGGGGCCGTTCAGCTTCGGCAACTACGAGGAGGTCGTCAACCAGGGCTTCCACTTCGCGCTGCGTAACTCGCTGATTGTGGCGTCGGTGACCACCCTGATCTGCATCCCGGTGGCCGCACTGGCCGGGTACGCGCTCGCGCGGCTGCCGCTGGCGGGCAAGTTCGCCCTGCTGGCCGCGACCCTGGTGGCGACGCTGTTTCCGCCGGTGGCACTGGTCAACCCGCTGTACCGGATGTACCTCCAGCTCAACGAGCTGACCGGGATCAATCTGCTCAACTCCTACGCGGGCATGATCATCCCCTACGTGGCGCTGACCCTGCCGCTGTCGATCTTCATCCTCGCCACGTTCTTTGCGGGTATTCCGAAGGAGATCGAGGAGTCGGCGAAGGTGGACGGGGCCACGCCCTTCCAGGCCTTCCTCAAGGTGGTCGCGCCGCTGGCCGCGCCCGGTGTGGGTGCCGCGGCCATCCTGACTTTCGTGTACGCCACCAACGAGTTCCTGCTGGCCTTCTCGTTCGCCCCGCGCGACCTCAACGTGCAGACGGTGCCGGTGTTCGTCGGCACCTTCGAGCGGGTCGGCTACGAGAACCCGATCGGGCAGATCATGGCTGCCTCGGTGCTGGTCTCGGTCCCGCTGATCATCTTCGCCCTGGTGCTGCAGCGCAGGATCGTGGCGGGGCTGACCTCGGGAGCGGTGAAGGGCTGAGGGCCGGGCCCGCAGGCGTGCCCGGGCCCGTTGCGGGTTCAGGGCTCCAGACAGGCCCGGACGACGCGGACGTACTGCTCACGCGGCTCGACGATGTCGGGCCGCGTGAGCGCGTGCATGATGAGCCCGTCCGCATAGGCGAGCAGGGTCCGTGCGGCTGCCTCCGGATCGGGGGCGCCGAGGTCGGCCAGGAGCTGGGCGCTCCACTCGCGGATCCGGTCGTGGCCGCGGTTGAGTGAGACGCGTACCTCGGGGTTGTGCGCCGCCTCCATGGCAAGGGTGTAGCGGGCGACGGTGCGGATCCGGTCGGTGGTGGTCATGGCGGTGACGAACCCGATCACGGCGTCCACGAGGTGGTCGGCCGAGGCCACGGTGACGTCGTAGAGCCGGGCCCAGTCCTGGCGGTCGAGCTCCTCCAAGCGCTCCACGACCCCTCTGACCAGGGCATCCCTGGTGCGGAAGTGGTTGGATGCCGACCCCTTGGGCAGTCCGGCCGCGGCGTCGACCTTGCCATGGGTGAGCGCGTGCAGGCCGCGGGTCCCCAACAGTTCGATGGCCGCGTCGACGGCTCGGGCCTTGGTCTGGGACATCCGATCACTGTATTCGTAGTGCCGGTGTTCGTGGTGCCGGCGTGGGGTTTGTACGCGGCAATTTTACTACGATCATAGTGACGGGCTACTAGGATCGTAGTAGTCTGGCGGCTATGAACGGTAGAGCGCTGGTGGTGGGCGGCGGAATCGCGGGGCTCGCGGTCGCCCGAGGGCTGGTGCGCGGCGGCTGGGAGGTCGACGTGCGCGAACGCCTGGACGGCCCGCCCGACATCGGCGGAGCCCTGGCCGTGTGGCCGGGGGCGATGCGCGCGTTCGACCGGCTCGGACTGGGAGAGCGTTTGCGCGAGCGGGCCGAGTACCGCTCGGACGCGGCGCTGTTCCGGCCGGACGGTAGGAAGCTCGTCGGTGTCGGCGGCCGGGCCGGAGGCCACCTGATCTCCCGGTCCGCGCTGCTCGACATCCTGGTCGACGGGCTCCCCGACGGTCTCGTGCACTGGAACACCCCTGTCACCGCCGCGGAACTCGTTCCGGGAGGGCGTTTTGACGTGGTGATCGGCGCCGACGGCATCCACAGCCTGGTCCGCCGTACCGTCTTCCCGCACGCGAGTCCTCCCCGCGCTCTCGGGTCGGTCGCCTATCGGGGCACCCTGCCCGGCCGGGTCGAGGGGGTCACCGAGATCTGGGGCGGGCGCAGGATCTTCGGGGTCACCCCGCTCGACGCGCACACCACCAACTGGTACGCGGCGATCGACCAGCGCCTGCTCACCGCAGCCGAACACGTGGCGCGGGACCCCGGCATCCACGCGCGGGTACTCCGAAGGGAGTTCGGAGGCTGGGGCGGGGAGGCCGATCGGATCCTGTCCGGCTTGGAAGCCCACGGCGTGGACCGCCGCGAGCTCCTGGACCTGCCTTCCTTCGGCCCCTACGTCCGCTGGCGGCACGCGCTCATCGGCGACGCCGCCCACGCCATGGCGCCCAACCTCGGCCGTGGCGCCTGCGAGTCCGTGGTGGACGCGGCCGTGCTCGCCGATGCCCTCAACGAGGAACCCACCGTCGCCCGGGCCCTGACCCGCTACGACCGCGCCCGCCGCGGACCGACCCGCCGGATCGTGGCGGCCTCCCGGTTCCTCAACCGGATCAGCACGACAGGGCTGAACCGGTAGTTCAGCCCGCCCCGCGGCCCTGCCCCGCGACCCCGCTGAGGCCGCCAGGGGAAGATCCCCCCGGTTGGGCCTGCCCGGGGCGGGCTCAGCCGCGGACGTCGGACAGGAAGGACCGCACTTCCTCGACGAACCTCTCGTGCGCCTCCAGTTGAGCCCAGTGGCCGCAGTCGGCAACCGTGACCAGCCGGGCGTTCGGCATCACCCGCACGGCTCGCCGCGACCCCTCCAGGGGCACCATCGGATCCCGCTCGCCATGGAAGAAGAGCGCGGGGGCGGTGATCCGACCGACCACGGGAAGCAGGTTATTCCGCATTCCGTGCGGGCCGAGAGTGGCCTGGTTGTAGCGCATGTAACCCCGTGCGGCGCCTGGCCGCAGAGCCTCCCGGCGGAACTCCGCCACCACCTCGGGTGGCAGGGTCGAAACGTCGTGCACGACCGCGCGCAGCGCCAGCCCCACGAACCGGTTCGCCAGAGCCACGACGGGAAACAGGATCCCGTCGGGCATCCGCGTGGACCACCAGGCGGCTTTGTGGGTGAACCGGTTCCCGACCCGTTCCACCAGGCCGCCGGGTGCGATCAGCACCAGCCCCCGGACCAGCTCTGGGTGGTGCAGAGCCAGGTTCATCGCCACGTCACCGCCCATGGACACACCCACCACCACGGCCCGTTCCACTCCGAGCCCAGCGAGGACCCGGGAGAGGAAGCCGGCCTGGGCCACCGGTCCGCCCAGCGGGTCGATCCCCTCGGTACCGCCGAACCCGGGCAGATCAGGGGCGATCACGCGGTGGTCGGCACCGAACTCCTCGAAGAGCCGGTACCAGGAGATCGTGGCGTTGTCGTTGCTGCCGCCGTGCACCAGCAGGAGCGGCGGAGCCCCGGCCGGACCGCTGTGCAGTACCCGCACTCGGCCCCCGTCGAGGTCGAGGTACTCGGCGCGAGCGGCAGGCGGTAGGAAGGTCATGGTCTGCTCCAGAGCGCTTCGAGGTCGTCGGCGAGGCGGGCGAAGCACTCCTTGCCGGGTGTGGTGTTGGTGACGTCGGCGTCGGCGGCGCGCGCCACCAGTTCACCCATTCCCAGGATGAGCGCGCCAGGGTCCTCGTGCGGAGCGGTGAGGGCCAGGCCGACGTTCCAGACCGCGAGGTTGGCGGCCAGCGGCCCGGGCTCCAGGTCGGCCCGAACCATACCCGCGTCGCGCATCCGCCGGACGAAGTCCGTGCTGATCGGCAGCCGGTCCCGGTACTGGGAGTCCTGGTCGGACGGGCGTCCCCCCGGTCCGACCTCACCCTTGTACAGCGCGATCAGGAACGGCCGTGTGTGCAGGGCGGTCAGGGAGTGGACGAAGAGGCGGGACAACAGCCCCCCGCGCGGGTCGGCGGCCACCTCGGCCCGGCTGGTCGCCAGCGCCAGTGCCATCTCACGGTCGACCACGGCCCGGGCCAGCGACTCCTTGCTGTCGAAGCGCAGGTAGAGAACCCCCTTGGCCACCCCCGCGCGCAGAGCTACGTCCTCCATGGTGGTGCGCCTGGTGCCGTGTGCGGAGAAGGCCTCGGCGGCCGCGTCGAGGATGACCTCGGTGCTCACACGCGGGAGGCCCCTGAGGTCACCTCTTCGCCCCGGTCCTCGGTCTTGCCGATGTACAGGGCCGAGACCAGGTCCCGGTACAGGGTGTCCTGCTCCAGAAGTTGCCTGTGCGTGCCCTGGGCGCGGATACCGCCGTCCTCCATCAGCAGGATGCGGTCGGCGTGGATCACGGTGGACAACCGGTGCGCGATGGTCACCACCGCGGCCCGGTCGGCCTGGGCGCGCACGCTCCGGGTCATGGCGGCCTCGGTGATCGCGTCCACCTGCGAGGTGGCCTCGTCGAGCAGCAGGACGTCCGGGGAACCGAGCAGGGCACGGGCCAGGGCGATGCGCTGGCGCTGGCCGCCGGAGAACGAGGTGGCGTCCAGCGGGGTATCCAGGCCCTCCGCCAGAGCCTCGATCTTCTCGGTGAGCACGACCTCGTCCAGCACGCGCCGGATGCCGTTCTCATCGGCCTCGGGGTTGGTGAACAGCAGGTTGTCCCGGATGGTCCCGGGCACCACCGGGGTGTCCTGTTCGACGTAGGAGAAGCGTTCGCGCACCTGCTGCGGGGACAGCTCCCGGTAGGGAGTCCCGTCGAGCGTGATGTGGCCGTGCTCAGGCTCCAGGAAACGCAGGAGCAAGGAGAACACTGTCGTCTTGCCTGCTCCCGAAGGGCCCACGATCGCGGTGTGGCCGCGTCTGGGGATGGCCAGGTCGACCCCCTTCACAGCGGCTGCCGCGCCGGGCGCGTACCTGGCGGTGATTCCGTGCAGCTCCAGCAGCGGGCTCCCGTGTCCGTTGTCGGCCGCGAGCCCGCCTCCGAAGCCGTTGGCGGAGACGCTGATTCCGGTGCCACCCGGTGCCGGTCGGTCCCCGGTGGAGAGCTCCTTGTGGGAGAGCGCGCTCGCGTCGTCCGGGCCGTGCGGGTCGGCGCCGTTTCGCGACGTGACGCCGTCGGGGCCCTCGGCGGCGGGTTCGAGCGGGACCGCCTCCACCTCGCGGATGCGCTTGGCGGCGGCGATGCCCGACTGGAGGGTGGTCACGCTCTGGGAGAGCTCCATGACCGGGTTCATCAGGGTGAACGCGTACAGCAGGAACGCCACCAGCGTGGAGACCCCGATCTCCCCGGAGGCCACCCGCAGCGCACCCACACCGAGGATGGCGATGATCGCCAGCTGGATGCCGCCGAAGGCGATCGTCCAGGCCACGGCCTCGCGGCGGACCGAGCGGATTCCGTGCCGGGCCGCTTCCTCGGCGTGTTCGAGGATTCGCGAACCCAGGCGCTCCTCGGCCCGGCTCACCTTCACCGTGCGGATCGCGCGCAGGGAGCCGTCCAGTACCCCGCCCATGAGGCCCAGGGAGTTCTGCGCCTTCTCCTGGGCTTTGGCGATGGCGGGCATCAGGGTCAAGAAGAGGATCGTGACGATGACCACCGCCGTGGCGGTCACCCCCAGCAGGACGAGGTCCAGCACACCCATCATGATCAGTGTGCCGACCAGCAGGACACCGCCGTTGACCAGGCTGACGATGCTGCTGGAAGCTGCCTCCTTGAGGAGGACGGTGTCGGAGGTGGCCCGGGTGACGAGCTCGCCCGAGGAGCGTTTGGAGAGCGGGATCAGGGCGGCCCGAAAGTAGCGGTGTACCAGGGAGGTGCGCGCTTCCAGGACGACCTTCTCCGCGACGGTGCCGAGCACGATCCAGTGCCACAGCCCGGTCACCAGACCCACACCGAACAGGCAGAGCAGGATCGCGATCGGCATCGCGAGGCTGCCCGCTTCGGAGATGGTGTCCAGCACGAGCTTGACCACCATCGGGTTGGCCAGCTCGAGAGCGGAGCCGAACAGGGCGAGAACCAGACCCAGCAGCAGTTTGCGTCGGTGCGGACGGACGAAGGACCAGAGCACCCTCAGCTGAGCGAAGTGCGGTTCCGAGGTGGTCTGGGTGGTTTCGCTCGACGGGATAGATGGGTCATGTCTTGCCGATGGATGATCAGTCATGATTTAAATTAGGTCACACGTGACCGATTATTGTCAACCAAGTGCCTACACCCCTACGATGAAGGCATGGTGAAGAGCGCTCCCTCAGAGGAAGAGACGAGGACCCGCGCGCGAACCCGCCGAGCGATCCTCGACGCGGCGGTCGACGTGCTGGGCGAGAACCGGGCCGCGCCGCTGTCCCAGGTGGCCGTGCGCGCCGGGGTGGCCCGCAGTACGCTGCAGCGCTACTTCCCCGAACGCGCCGAGCTCATCACGGCCCTGGCGGACTACGCCGACGAACTGGCCAACGAGGCCACCGAGCGCGCGTGCACCACGGAGGGGACCGCCATCGAGGCGTTCTCCCGCCTCGTGTCCGAGTACTTCGCGCTACGCAAGGTCACCATGATCGCCTTCGCTGGCGACGACACGGCGGAGGAGCTGAACGAGGAGACGTGCGGGCCCAGCGACCTCGCCCTCTACGAACTCGTCGAACGCGGACACGAGGACGGCACCATCGACCCCAGGATCACCCCGCTGTGGGCGCAACAGCTCCTGTGGTCCTCGCTCTACGCGGGCTGGCTCTACGTGAGCGCGGCCAAGGTCCCCGCCTTCGAAGCCCACAACATGTGCCTGCTGTCACTGGTCAAGGCCGTCGGGCGCGAGAAGACGGACTGACCGGACAAAACAAGGCCGGGCCCCGGGAACTACCGGAGCCCGGAACGAAACGGTCGAGAGGGCGTCAGAGGTACAGGCCGGTGCCCCGCTCGGGAGCCTCGTTGGCGATCGCGTGTACGTCCCGCTCCCGCAGAATCACGTACCGCTCGCCGTTCAACTCGACCTCGCCCTGCTCTTCGGGGTCGAAGAGCACGCGGTCGCCGGTCTTCACATGCCGAGCGCCGGTCCCGGCACCACGGACCTCACCCCACGCCAACCGGGTCGCCAGCTTCACCGTGTCGGGGATGACCAGACCCGCGCTGCTGCGCCGCTCGCTCTTGTCCGGGACCGCCTTCACCAACAACCGGTCATGGAGCATCTGGATTTCAAGCTTTGATTCGGCCACCACACCAGGGTATTCGGCCCCGCTCGGGGCCTTCCCCCGGACCCGGGTCACCGAGAAGTCACCCGAGGTTTCAAGCTGGTTCGACCCGCCCTTGACTTCCTGTAGAGTATTCACGTGCCGAGCGGGGAAACCGCCCGGCCTACCAGGGGCTATGGCGCAGTTGGTAGCGCGCCTCCATGGCATGGAGGAGGTCTGGGGTTCGAATCCCCATAGCTCCACAAGACTCAAGGCGACCCGGTGAGCGCGTTCACGCGCTCACCGGGTCGCCTTCGTCATTCCTTCTGGGGACGACCCCCAGACCCCCGGTGCGCGCTTGCTGGCGCTCACGCCCCTCACGCCCCTCACCGCCTCTGCTCGCGCGCGGGCGCGTTCTCCGAGGCGGCTCGTCTTGGGTGACGGCGGGTACTCGGCCGGCTCGTGATTGAGGTTCAGGCGGTTGGCTCCTCTGTTCTCTTGGGAGAGCTCTCCGGGGGGCCAGCACGTGCTTGAAACATGCAGACGCGTATGTTTGTTATGAGGGGTGGGTTCGGCTTGAGGAGGCCGACTCCCTGATCACCGCCCAGTACGTGTGCCAGGTGGGGGACGGCAGGGTTTCGTTCGGCTTCTTCGTTCGGTACGAGCGGCATGCGGCCGCGTGGGTCTGGCCACCGATGTCCCAGCTGCCCCGGCGAGTGGCCGTCAGTGCGTTGCGCAGGGCTGTGGCGTCATAGGCCCAGGACGCCGCGGGCCGCTCTTTCGGTGAGGACGACGTCGTGCGGTTCGCGGCTGTTGATCGCGACCGCTTCGAGGACGCTGATGTAGGCCCTGGCGGTGTCCGTGGCCGGAGGTCCGGGGGGAATCGTCCCCTGTCGGCGGCCGGTGAGGATCTGCTCGCGGCACCGCGATGTGAGTTCCTCGGTCAGGTCAGCGGTGGCCCGACCCAGGGCCTGGTTGTCGTGCTTGAACTCGATCGCGAGCATCTGCATCACGGTCGCGGCGTTGTGGTTCCGGCAAAAGACCGTGTGCTGGCGCGCGACCTCGATAAGGACCTGTGCGGCGTCGCCCGTTTCCGCGAGCGGGCGGCCGACCTCGGTCATCCAGGTCTGGCTGATCCACTCGATGACGGCGAGGGCCAGGGCTTCCTTGCCGGGGAACTGGTGGTAGAGCGCCCCGCGCGTGTATCCGGCTTCCCTGGCGACGCTTTCGAGGGTGAGGCGGCTGTAGCCGTGCTGGGCGATACCGCGTGCGGCGGCCGCGAGGATGGCATCGCGGCTGGCGGTGCGCCGATCGGCCTGCGTTCGACGTTCCTTGTCCACCAGACCTCCAGAAGTGTGCACATACGAGCTTGCATGTATGTTCTGGCCATCTTAGTGGATGACGTCGACTTGAGGGTTTTCGGTGAATTTCCCTTTTCTTTTCAGAAAAACCCTCCACAAGTGGTTCAAGGATATATTTGAAGGTGTCGAATGGGGGTTGTGAAGTGCGAATTCTGGTGACCGGAGCGAGTGGCAACATTGGTCGGCTGGTGGTCGACGGCCTGAGGGAAGCTGGCATTGAGGTGAGAGCGCTCTCCCGGCGGAGGCGGGATGACCTGCCCGAAGGGGTCGAGGGCGTGATCGGTGACCTGGAGCGGCCGCAGAGTCTGGAGGGCGCCCTGCGCGGGGTCGACCGGGTCTTCCTCTTCCCTGTGCCGGAGACGGCGGAGCGGGTGGTCGACTTGGTGCGGGCGGCTGGTGCCACCAGGATCGTGACGCTCTCTTCCGGTGCTGTCACGACCGGGTTCGACACCGATTTCCACCTGCCGGTCGAACGGGCGGTGGAGGCTTCGGGGCTGGAGTGGACCCATGTACGTCCGGGGGAGTTCGCGCTGAACAAGCTCTGGTTGTGGGGACCGTCCATCAGGGCCGAGCGGGTGGTCAGGGATCCACAGCCCGAGGCAGCCGGGTATCCCGTCCACGAGCGTGACATCGCCGACGTCGCGGTCACGGCTCTGTTGGGTGACGGGCACACCGGGAAGGCCTACACCCTCAACGGCCCCGCACTGGTGAGCCACCGTGAACAGGTCGACGCGATCGCCGCGGCGATCGGGGAGGCAGTGCACTTCGAGGTGGTCGAGTCCCGAGTCGCCCGGGAGTACTACCTGGCCCAGGGCGGGTTCGCGGCGGACAACGCCGACTTCCTCCTGGGGTTCGAGGACTACTCGGGGGCGGAGGCGGACTCCGGGGAGCAGGGGGAAGGCACCTGGGCGCAGGGGCCGGTGCCGACGTCGGAGGAGGCCACCGGGCGCCCCGCGCGGACCTTCGGGGAGTGGGCGCGTGACCACGCGGCCGCTTTCGGATAGCGATCACAGCGGACACCGTCGATAGGACTCAGGCGGCTCCGTGGAGGAACAGGGCTCCGAGCCAGGCCAGGCCGAGGATGATCGTCGCCCGCTGGACCACGCCGGTGTAGGGGGAGTCCTTCTCCCAGAGCTGGCCGAAGGCGCCGCTGCACACGGCGGTCGCGGCGGCGATGATCCCCGATGCCCACATCCAGGACGGGCTTCCGAGCGCGAACACCGCGATCAGCGGGGTGAAGGGCAGGAGGAGGAAGACGACCATCCCCGCCCAGTCGTGGAACCGGTGAGTGAGGGAGAAGTGCCCCGGGTCCTCGTCGGGGGTGCCGGGCGGGTAGCCCCGCATCGGGTCCATACGGAACGCCCCCGAAGCGACGAGTCCCAGCCCGAGCGCCGCGACCGCGAGGGGGAGCAACAGGCCGCCGAGAGCTTGGGGGAGGGCGGTCGCGCCCGCCGTGATCAGCAGGCCGCACAGGATGAAGTTCGTGGTCTGGATCCAGCCGCGTGGACCGAGGGCCAGGGCGCTGACCGGGTGCCGGGCCGGGTGGTAGTCGGGGCGGGTGAGGCCGTCCAGCAGGAAGACGACGATGAACAGCCAGGACCCGGCCGCGCCGAGCCACAACAGGGCCGTCATGGGGTGGGCTCCGCAAGAAATACAGTCCGCATGGTCTGACTTTAGGCCGATCGGACTGATTTTTGCAATGGCTTGCCCCGCCGGCGATTGATCGCTTTGTGCAGCCAGGGGGTTGCAGTTCTCGGGGCTGATGTGCAATCATCAGGTTGCACAAAGGAGGCTGGTATGGACATGATCGAACGGCAGATCGACATCGAGGCGAGCGCGGAGCGCGTCTGGGGCCTGGTGTCGCGGCCGGACTGGTTCATCAACGACGGTCGCGTGGTCGACCACCGGGTCGAGGAAGCCGGCGACGGCGTGCACCTCGTGCACGACCCCACCCACGGGGTGTTCCGGATCCGGACCGACAAACTCGAACCCCCCTACCACGCGGTGTTCAGCTGGCTCGGCCGTACGGATGAGGAGCAGTCCACGCAGGTGGAGTTCTGGATCGAGGAGAGGTCGGGCGGGGTGACGCTCAAGGTCGTGGAGAGCGGTTTCGAGAAGTTGGGTCTGGCCGAGCTCGAGCTGCGCCGACACGTCGCGGAGCGGACCGAGGGCTGGGAAGCCGAGCTCGCGGCGGCCAAGGACTTCGTGGAGACACGGGCAGAGGGTGAATGACATGGACACAGCGCTGCCCCCGGTCTTCGCGGCGCTCGGTGACGACACCAGATGGAGCATCCTGGTCCGGATCGGTGGGGAGCCCGCCTCGGCGTCGGAGCTGGCGCGGGAACTGCCCGTGTCCCGGCAGGCGATCGTGAAGCACCTCGAAGTCCTGCGCGCGGTCGGGCTGGTACGCACCCGGCGCGACGGCCGGTCGGTGGTGCACGAAGTGGACAGCGCCCGACTCGACGAGGTGGGGCGGGACCTGCTCGGTATCGCCGCCGCTTGGGACCGCAGGCTGGAGGGGATCAGGGCGGTCGCGGAGTCCGAGGACTGACTGGTCCACGGGTGTCCGGCCCCTTGGTCTGAGGAAGAGGGTCTCCCGGGTTGGGGCACTCGACTGCGAGGCGCCCTCCCCGGGAGGTCCGGGGAGGGCGCGGCGAAGCGATCGGATCAGGAGGTGAGCGAGTAGAAGGTCAGTACGGCCGCGTGGTCAGTGGTCCACTCGTTGTCCGCGTGCCGCGGAACCGGTGCGGGGTCCCCGACGACCAGGTCGTGTGACTCCAGGACCGTGAGGCCACCCGCGTGGTACACGAAGTCGATCCGGTCCTGCGGCTCCTCCCGGCCGGTCGACCCTTCGTGCAACGGGTACAGCGGCGACCAGGTGTGGCCCGGGGCGGACACCGGGTCCGGGTGGGCCACCCGGTAGGAGTCGGTGAACCCGGCCTCCGTCGGCAGCACCGAGGTCGGCCAGGGCACGTCGGCGTACCCGCAGTTCTTCTCACGCAGTTCCTCGGTCCAGTCCAGGTGCGAGGGCGCGTTGAAGTCGCCCAGGAGCAGGACCGGGACCTCGTCGGCCGCGTCGACCTGGTCGGACATCGCGGCGAGGGTGTCGGTGATCTGCGGTGTACGGCCCGACTCGGCCTCGCGCTCCAGAACCCGCTCCTCGTCCATTCCGTCGAAGCAGAAGTCGTAGGGGCCGTACGGGGTGTACCCCAGGTGCACGTTCCACAGGTTGACCTGGGACTCCTCACCGTCCAGTTCGATCCGCACCCCGCCGGAGGCGTTGACCTCGCCGTACTCCTGCGCGATCGGGTAGCGGCTGATCACCCCGAGGCTGCCCGAACCCTGCCAGTGGTACCAGCCCAGGGCGTCGGCCAGCCGGGCGGCGTGCCTGCCCTGCGTCTCCTGGAGACCGACGACGTCGGCTCCGCTCTCCAACAGGAAACGCACCTGCTTCTCGTGGTAGCCGTTGACCTGGGTGCCGCCGTGCCAGGTGTTGAGGCTCATCACGCCCAGCTCGTCGACGAGCGTCTGGTTGTGGCGACGCACCGGAACGGTCACGTCCAGGCGCGCGGTGGAGCCGTCCTCGCCGGTGGCCTCGACCGTCACGGTGGCCGAGGAACGGTCGGGGCGGGACACACCCGCCGGGATCTCGCGGGCGGCCGAGGCCCGCGGAGTGCCCGACAGGATGCCGTCCGCCGAGACCTGGATCCAGGCGTCCCCGCTGACTTTCTCGAACTCCGTCCCCGAGCCGCCGCCCGAGGCCAGGCCGCCCAGGTGCGCCTCATAGGGCTGACCCTGGCGGGCGTTGTGCAGGGTGGCGGCCGAAACCGGGAAGGAGACCGGCCCATCCGCCGACAACCGCACCTCGACGGGCTCGGCCAGCCACTCGTAGCCGTCCCTGGCCAGGAAGAAGGCGGTGTGGGAACCCGGCTCCAGGGAATCGGCGGACAGCCGCACGGTCCCCTCGGCCTCCGGTGCGTACTCCCAGACCAGGGAGGGCGCGACGTACTCCTCGTCGACCGGGCCGCCTCCGGAGGAACGGTACAGCCCGATCCAGTTGGTGGGGTGCGGATCGGACGTTGCGTAGGCGAAGGTGAAGTCGTCGCCCTCGGTCAGGGTCAGGGTGCCCTGCGGTGCTGCGGACACGGGGAAGGCGCCCAGCGCCACCAGGAGCGCGGTGATCACCGCCGGGATCAGGAAACGGACACGCATCCGGGGGAGGCCTCTCTTTCGGGGGATATCAAGACCAGGCCACCTTCCGGTACCCCGGAAACGGGCGTGGCCAACATGAGGGGACCCCGGCTGAAGGCGTGGTGAACAGCACCGGACTCGCGTGGTGCGATGCCGGTGGCCGCATCACCGCAGACCTGGCGCCCGGCAGGACCGGGCGGCCTCTGCCCGGATGTTCCCCCGCCCCTGTGCCCGCGTTGCGACGGCCCCAGTGCTCCCCGGGCCCGCCCCATCCGATCCCATCTCACCTGGAACCCACCTCACTCGAACCCAGGAAGCCGGGCGTGGGAATCAGCGATCGCGGGGCGGGGCGGTGGAGTCGCGGACGACCAGGTTCGGGGTGAGGACCTCGTGGCGGTCCTCGGTACGACCGCCCAGGCGTTCCAACAGGAGCCGGGTGGCGAGTCGCCCCATCACCAGGCGCGGTTGGTCCACGCTGGTGAGCCGGGGGCGGACGGTCTCCGCCAGCGCCGTGTTGTCGTAGCCCACCACCGAAACCCCCTCCGGGGCGGGCCGACCGGTCTCGTGGGCGCGGTCGAGTACGGCCAGGGCGGCGAGGTCGTTGGTGGCGAACACCGCGGTGGGCCCGGTGGCGAGCAGCTCGGCCGCGGCCCGCTCCCGGTCGCCGCCTTCGATCCCGCGGATGACGTTGTACGGCTCCAGCCCCAACTCCCGCACCGTTTCCCGGTAGCCGGCCTCACGCACCCGCGAGGCCGGGCGCCCGCTGCCCGCCAGATGAGCGATCCGCTCATGGCCCAGCTCCGCCAGATGCCGCACGGCCGCCTCCGCACCGGCCCGGTCGTCGTTGGCGACCGTGTCCACCCCCGGCGCCGGGGTCTCGGGGCGGCCCACCATCACCACGGGGACCCGCCGCGCCGCGGCCGCCAGCACGTCGGGCTCCAGCCAGGAACTGACCACCACCACAGCGTCCACATTGAGCTGGAGCAGCGCTTCCAGCCGCCGGGCCAGCATGGACTGGTCGCGCCGACCGTGCGCCAGCAGCACGGTGAACCCGCGTTCCTCCGCGCTTTCCTCCACTCCGGAGACGACCTCGGTGTGGTACGGGTTGGCCAGGTCCGTCAGGAGCACCCCCAGCAGCATGGTGCGCCCCTGCACCAGACCGCGCGCCAGGGTGTTGGACCGGTAGCCGAGCCGCTCTGCGGCGTCGAGGATGCGCGCGCTCGTGGCCGCGCTCACCCCATGGTCGCCGCGCAGGGCCAGCGACACCAGGGACTTGGACACCCCGGCGGCGGCCGCCACGTCCACGATGGTCGGGCGCGGCGCGCGTTTGCTTTCACGTCTGCTCACACGGACATTGTGGCGCGGGGCGGGGATTGGTGAGCAGCGGGGCGTACTCGAATCTGGAACGTTCCAGATTCGTTTCCCGTAGCGCCATCCGAGGTCCTCCCGGAGTCCGGGACCCGCGCCTAGCGTCACCGGTGAACACGGATCCGAACAGCAGGAGAACCTCCTTGGACACGTCACCACTCCAACACCGACCCGACGCGCTTCTCCTTGACTTCGGCGGGGTCGTCTTCCAGACTCGCAAACGCCCCGAAGGGCGCGCGGAGAGCGCTCTCCACCTGCACCGGGTCCTGGCCCGCGCCGGACACCATGTGGCCCCGGAGAGGCTGCGCGGATCCCTGGACGCCGGGTTGGCCGCGCTCAAGGACTGGAAGAACGCCGCCGGACGCCGCCGCACACCCGCCGAGCTCGACCACCGCACCATCTGGACGGACTTCCTCGCCTCCGACCTGGACGACCGCACCAGGGAAATCCTCGCGGGCAGCGCCGCCGATCTCCTGGCCGACATGTCGCCGCTGATCTCCGAGCACGAGGTCCGTCCCGGGATCCGGGAACTCTTGGACGCCGCCCGAACCCTGGGGGTGAGGGCCGGCATCGTCTCCAACGCCCACTCCGGGCGTGCCCACCGCCGGATCCTCGGTGCCGCCGGACTGACGGACCGGTTCGGTGTGCAGGTCTACTCCGACGAGGTCGGCATCCGCAAACCCCATCCTGAGATGATCGCCCTCGCCGCCCGCGCCCTCGGTACCGTTCCCGAACGCTGCTGGTACGTGGGCGACACCCAGGACCGCGACGTCGTCGCCGGTCGCCGGGCCGGGACCGGGGCGGTGATCCTCACCCGCCACCACCACACGGACACCCCGCCCTACCCGGTCCGCGAGAACGCCGACGCGGTCTTCGACACCCCCGAGGGCCTGGTCGAACCCCTGCTGAGCAGCGCACCGACCGAGGCGTCCGTTCCGGAGCCCCGGCCGACCCCGGAGCCTCGTCGGATCCCTGTGCCCCACCGGATCCCCGCGCCCCGGCGTGCCCCGGCCGCACTCCTCCTCGACCAGGGCGGGGTGATCGCGCTCTCCACCGCCACCCCCGGCGCCCAGCGCGACTTCGCCCGCAGCCTGGCCACCCGCCTGGATCGTGCCGGGTACGCCACCACCACCGACAGCGTCCTCGCGCTGGTCCTGGCCGGTCGCGACCGCTACCGGGCCTGGAAGGCCACCCATCCCGAGGACGGCCCGATCCCCGAGATCACCCCGCGCCGGTTCTGGTCCGACATGGTCGGCCGCGACCTGCCGCCCCGCGCCCGGGCGTTCCTGCTCGCGGAGTCGTCCGAACTCATGCTCGAGTACGCCCGTTCCAAGAGCCATGCCGTCATGCGTCCCGGTGTGCGCGAGGTCCTGGAGTTCTGCGCCGAGCGCGGTATCCCCGTCGGCGTCGTGTCCAACACCGTGTGCGGCCGGGCTGTCCGGGAGGAGCTCGACCGGTTCGGAGTCCTCCAGCTGGTCGGCGCCCACGTGTACTCCGATGAACTCGGCCGTCGCAAGCCCGACCCCGCCACGGTCCACGCCGCCACCACAGCCCTTGGCGTGGCAGCCGCGGACTGCTGGTTCGTCGGCGACAAACCCTGGCGCGACACTGCCGCCGCCCACCGGTCCGGAGTCGGCGTCTCGGTGGTGGTCCGCGGCGGATCCGCCTCCGACGAGCAGATCGACGCAGCCCTGACCGGCCCCGCCGAGCTGCGCCCCGCCCACGTCATCGACGAGATGGGCGACCTGCTCGGACTGTGGTCCGAGGCGTCCCCGTCCGGTACCTCCCCGACTGAGGTGCCCCGGAACAGGGCCTCCCTGCCCTCAACCCCCTGAGAACTCCTGCCCCTGCGGCGAAAGGTATCCCATGGCCAAGTCCCCCGCCCCCACCCCCGACCCCATCGGCGTCCGCGGGCCCGCCGGTCCCCCCGAACTCACCTCGGCCCAGAAACTGATGGTGTTCGTGCTCTCGATGACCCTGTTCGGCCTCGCCAACATCGTCACCGAGATCATCCCCGACCTCCAGGTCGGGCCGGTCACCCTCAAGGTCTCCTACCTGGCCTTCGTCCCCGTCATCATCGCCGCCCTGTTCCACCCGCTCTACGCCGCACTGGGCGCCCCGCTCGGTGAGATCGTCTTCGTCGACCTGCTCATGGGCGACTTCTCCGGGATCGGCGAGCTGGAGGGCTACCTCCAGATGTTCCTCGGCATCTACGTCGCCGGTTGCCTGGTCCGGGACCCGCGCAGCCGCGTCCAGCTCTTCGTCGCCGGACTCACGGTCGTGGTCATCGACAAGATGCTCTCCGCCATCGTCGACATCGCCAAGGTGTGGGTGGGGGTGGCCGACGCCGAGTTCGTGCCCGGCCTGCCGCAGTCGATCCTCCTGCTGGAGGGCGTCGGCTTCGCTGTCGCACTGCTGATCAGCGGTCTCCTCTTCGGAGCCCTGCCCGCGATGGCGCTGGCCCCGCGCCTGTACGGCAAGATCGAGCCCCTTCTCGGCCTGGCGCCGCGCGATCCGCGGCACCCGATCCCGCTCGCCGAGCGCGGCACCGGTGCCTTCATCCTGCTCGCGCTCTTCCTCTCCTTCGTGGCGATGATCGTCGCGTTCACCTCGGAGATCTTCGGCAACTTCGGTGTCTGGGAGCCCGACTTCATCGAGCAGTACGGCGCCCGTTTCCTGTGGATCGGCGTTTCGGCCGCGCTCATCGCACTCGTCTCCCTGGTCGTCACCGTCCGGTTCGTGGTCGCTTCGCGCCGCCGCCGTGCCGCTCAGGGAGCAGGAACCCGGGACTCCGTCACCCGGAAGGCGGGGGAGCTGCGGTGACCCGTTCCTGCGGCAACACCCCCGCCATCGAGATCGAGGGGCTCTCCTTCCGCTACCCGGGGGCCGACCGCGACTCGCTCACCGGAGTCGCGCTACGGATCGAACACGGCGACTTCACAGCGGTGGTCGGCGGCAACGGCTCCGGCAAGACCACCCTGTGCAAGACCTTCAACGGCCTGGTCCCGCACTACTGGTCAGGGAGCTTCGAAGGCACGGTCCGAGTGATGGGATCCGACACCCGGGCCCGGTCCGTGGGCGCCCTGTCCCACCAGGTCGGATACGTCTACCAGGACTTCGGTAACCAGTTGGTGCGCCCCACCGTTCGGGACGAGATCTCCTTCGCCCCGGTCAACTTCGGCCTCGCCGACCACCGGGAACGCACCGAGGAGGCCATGGAGCTGCTCGGCGTCACCCACCTCGCCGACCGCTTCACCTGGCAGCTGTCCGGCGGGCAGCAGCACCTGGTCGCCCTCGCCGCGACTATGGCCATGCGCCCCGGCGTCGTGGTCGTGGACGAACCCGTCGCCGAACTCGACCCCGCCCACGCCGACGGCATCTACGAGGCCCTCACCGACCTCAACACCCGGCTCGGCACCACCGTGGTCGTCATCGAGCACCACGCCGAGTACGTGGCCCGCCACGCCCGCTCGGTCGTGCTCATGGCCGACGGGGCGCCCGTGTGGCACCTGCCGGTCCGGGAGGCCATGGAACGCGTCGAGGAACTCGAACGGCACGGCATCCCCGCGCCCCAGGTCGTCCAGGCCACCCGGAGCCTCGTGCCGGAGGCGCCGGTCCCGCTCACCGTGGAGGAGGCCGCCGGGCACCTGCGCGCACACGCTCCCGAGCACTTCCCCGTACCCGTTCAGCCCCCCGTCCCGGCCGCGGCCTCCGCCGCACCGGCCGCCCCGGTCAAGGCGCAGGGGACCCCCGTCGCCCAGATGTCCGGGGTCAGGCACGGCTACCGCGAGGTCGGCGGCGACCTCGCCGTCGTCCTGCACGACCTCGACCTCACCCTCCACGACGGCGAACGCGTCGCCCTCGTCGGCGGCAACGGAGCCGGGAAATCCACGCTCATGCGCCTGTTCACCGGCCTCAAGGTGCCGCGCGAGGGCACTGTGCGGGTCGGCGGCACCGACACCCGCACCGTCCGCCCCGCCGCCCTCGCCGACCGGGTCTGCTACCTCTACCAGCGCCCCGAACAGATGTTCCTCAAGGACAACGTGCGCGAGGACGTCGCCATGTTCCCGAAGGGGCGCGGCCACCCCGACAGCGACACCCTCGTCACCGACGTCCTGGACCGGGTCGACCTCACCGGTCTCGCCCACCGCGACGGACGCCTGCTCTCCGGCGGCCAGCAGCGCCGTGCCACCCTCGCCATCGGGCTCGCCATGCGCCCCGCGCTGCTCCTCCTCGACGAACCCACCTCCAGCCTCGACACCGCCAGCCGCGACGCGGTCATCACCATGCTGGACGCCCTCGCCGACACCATCCGCTGCACTGTCGTGGCCACCCACGACATGCACCTGGTCGCCGAATGGGCCCACCGCGTCCTCGTCCTCGACCGGGGCCGCATCATCGCCGACACCACACCCGCCGAGCTCTTCGCCGACTCCGGGCTCATGGACGCCGTCGGCCTCGTCGCCCCGCAGATCACCCGGCTGGGGCTCCACCTCGGTCTCAACCCGCCGCCCCTGACCGTCAGCGAACTCCTCGACCGGCACCAGACCACCCGGAGGGCCCGTGCGTAAGGAACGAGACGGAATCTCCGTCGAATGGGTCAAACTCGAACTGCTCCGCACGGCCTACGCCACCCGGGGCGGCATGCTCGCCGCCCGCGACCCCCGGTTCGTCATCGGCTGGTATCTGATCTTCGCGGTCGTGCCCTGGTTCACCCACAACATCACCGTGCTCGCCGCGCTCTTCACCGTCTGCGCCGTTGCCGTCGTCCTCAGCCGGGTCGGCCCGCTCATCCTCGGCCTGTTCGTCATCGGGTTCGTCCTCGAAAGCCTCTACGTCCTCTTCGCCGCCTGGTTCTTCGGTGGAGACATGACCACCGTCCTGGCCCTCGTCGAACTCACCCTCAAACTCGCCACCATCAGCATGGCCAGCATGGCCGCCTTCGTCTCCCTCGACCCGGAGAAGCTCTCCGACGGCCTGCTGAGCCTGCACGCCCCCGCCATGCTCAGCTTCGGCGTCAGCTACGGCTACCGCATGCTCCCCGTCCTCATGGAGGAGTTCCACACCGTCATCGACGGCCACCGGCTCCGCACCGCGCCGCTGCCTGACAAGGGGTTCCTCGGCTGGCGCGTCGTCGTCCGCACCGCCACCACACTGGTCCAGGCCTTCTATCCCCTCATGCTCAACACCGCCAAACGCACCCGCACTACTGTCGAAGCCCTCGAAACCAAAGGTTTCACCTACGCCGCCGAACACCCCGACGGCCGCCGCATCCGCCTCGCCCACCTACGCGCCAACCACTGGGACGTCCTGCTCCTCGCCGGAACCGTCGTCCTGGTCGCCGCCGCCTTCGCCCTCGGCCACGCCTACCCCCTCCACAGCGGAGTGCGCTGAACCACGTACCACCCACCCCCAGACCTCCGCTAGACTGTTCACATCGCTTCAAGGGGCTATGGCGCAGTTGGTAGCGCGCCTCCATGGCATGGAGGAGGTCTGGGGTTCGAATCCCCATAGCTCCACTTCATTACGGAACGACCCGGCTCGGGGGACTTCGTCCTCTCCGCCGGGTCGTTCTGTCGTTTCTTCTGGGGGCGACCCCGGGACCCCCGATGCGGGGCTTCGCCCCACGGGGGCGGGTTGTGGTTACGTCGCCCAAGGTCCACCGAATCAGGACGACCCGGCTCGCGCGTCACCGCGCTCACCGGTTCGTCCTTCGTGTTTCCCGGGGAGACCCCCGAACCTCCGGGTGGGCCCTGGGCCGGGGGTTCGCTGATCGGCGCGGCTGAGGATGATGAGGAAGCGGCTCGCGCCGAGTATCGCCTGGCCGGAGCCGTCCACTCCCTTCCTAGACTGGGCACATGAAGCACGCCGTGAACGAGCACCCGGCCGAAGGCCCCAGCACAGACGGGGGTCGGGCGTCCGACGACAGCAGCCCCGTCATCCAGGTACTGGAGAAGATCCGCGAGGAGGTCGCCGGGCTGTCCGGCGGGCGGGTGGCGGACTACATCCCCGAACTCGCGCACGCGGATCCGGGGCTGTTCGGGGTCGCTGCGGTCAGCGCCCACGGCCGTTCCTACTGCGTGGGCGACACTGAGCACACCTTCACGCTCCAGTCGATCTCCAAGCCCTTCGTCTACGCGATCGCCGTGGAGCAGTTGGGGCTCGACGCGGTGCACGGGCACGTGGGGGCCGAGCCCAGCGGGGAGCCGTTCAACGCGATCAGCCTCGACGAGCGCGGCCGCCCCGAGAACCCGATGATCAACGCGGGCGCCATCGTGACCACCTCGCTGGTGGAGAGCGCTCTCCCGGCCAAGCGGTTCGATCGCATCCGGTCCGTGCTCTCGGAGTTCGCCGGGCGGGAGCTGGAAGTGGACGAGGACGTGTACCGCTCGGAGACCGAGACCGGGCACCGGAACCGTGCGCTGGGGTACCTGAGCCTGGCCGGGGGAGTGCTGGTCGGGTCGGTCGAGGACGCCGTGCAGGACTACTTCCGCCAGTGCGCCCTCAGCGTCACCGTGCGCGACCTGGCCGTCATGGCGGCCACCCTGGCGGTCGGCGGGGTCAATCCGGTGACGGGGGAGCAGGTGGTGTCCCAGCGCACCGCCCGGCACACGCTGTCCATCATGTCCAGCTGCGGTATGTACGACCGCGCCGGGGAGTGGGGGCTGCGGGTGGGCATCCCCGCCAAGAGCGGGGTGAGCGGCGGAATCCTCGCCGCGGCCCCGGGGGCCTTCGGGGTGGGGGTGTTCAGTCCGCCGCTGGACGACGCGGGCAACAGCGTGCGTGGGGTGGCCGCCCTGGAGCGGCTCTCCGACGACTACGACTTGCACATGCTCCAGATGCCCGCCGAGCCGCCCTCGCCCATGCACAGTGTGACCCGGGACGGGACCAGGCTCGAGGTGCGGCTGCGCGGGGAGATCGACTTTCTCGCCGCCGAGCAGGTGGTGTCCCGGCTCGCGGAGGCGATCGACGACTCACGGGTGAAGTCGGTGAGTGTCGCCCTGGAGCGGGTCTCCGGGCTCAGCGACGCGGCTCGGGGGCTGCTGGCCGCCGAGCTCACCGAGCTGGCCGACGCGGGAGTGGCAGCCACGGTCAGCGACCCCCGGGGTGTGCGCGAGCCCTGACCGGTCCGGGCCGATCCCTTGACAGGGGTCGCACCGCGGCGAATAATCAACCTATTGGTTAATCAACTGGAAGGTTGAATGCTCGGATGGCGAACGACCCGCTCAGTCTCACCTTCGCCGCACTGGCGGACCCGACCCGTCGGGCGATCCTCGCCCGGCTGGCCGAGGGCGAGGCGACCGTCAACACCCTGGCGGAGCCGTTCGACATCAGCCTCCAGGCGATCTCCAAGCACCTGAAGGTCCTGGAACGGGCCGGTCTCATCACCCGGGGGCGCGACGCCCAGTGGCGGCCCTGCCGTTTGGAGACCGCCCCCCTGGAACAGGCCGGCGAGTGGGTGGGCCGGTACCGGGACCGCTGGGAGGGGCGCTTCGCCCGCCTGGACGAGGAACTCCGCAGCATCCAGCGCGGCACCGGGCAGAGCACCGGACGGGGCCGTGAAAAGGGCATCGAGAACGAGAACAGTACCGGCATCCAGAGCAGTACCGAAGAGGAGAAGACCCATGAGTGACCTCAAGGTCGTCATCGAGCCCGGCCGTCAGGACATCGTGATGACCCGCACCTTCGACGCGCCCCGCGAGGTGGTCTTCCGGGCCATGACCGACCCCGAACTCCTGCCGAGGTGGTGGGGGCTCAGGGACACCGAGACCGTCGTCGACAGGTACGAGGCCCGGCCCGGCGGATCGTGGCGGATCGTGGAACACGACAAGGAGGGGCAGGAGTACGCCTTCCACGGTGTCATCCACGACATCAAGGCGCCCGAGGGCTACACCGGGACCTTCGAGTTCGAGGGCATGCCCGGGCACGTCCTGCTGGAGACCCACACCCTGGAGGAGGTCGACGGCCGCACGCACTACACCTCGGTCTCCGTCTTCCAGAGTGTGGAGGACCGCGACGGCATGGCCGCCTCCGGCATGGAGGAGGGGGCCGGGCAGTCCATGGACCAGCTGGACGAGCTGATCCGCACCCTGGTCTGAGACCGCGTCGGAACCGTGGCCCGGCCCCGTCGGCGGGCCACGAACCCGCGAAGTGAGCCTGTGGACAACGCCTGACCTGTCGTCACCGCCGGGTACTGTCGATCCGTGGCAGATCTCCCCGACGTTCCCACCCTGCTCGGCGCGGCCGTCAAGGCCTTGGGCGGTAGCAGCCGAGAGGGCCAACAGACCATGGCCGACGCCGTAGCGGCGGCGGTCGACAAACGCGAACACCTGGTGGTCCAGGCCGGTACCGGCACCGGTAAGTCCCTGGCGTACCTGGTCCCCGCGATCAGACACGCGATGGCGACCAAGACACCCGTGGTGATCTCCACGGCCACCATCGCACTGCAGAACCAGCTCATTGACCGCGACCTGCCACGCCTGGCCGCCGCGCTCGCCCCGCTGCTGCCCCGCGAACCCACGTTCGCGGTGCTCAAGGGACGCCGCAACTACCTGTGCCGCAACCGCATGCAGACCGCCGGGGACGACGACGCCGAGGGCAGCGAGCTCTTCGACGCCCGCCAGCTCTCCTCCCTGGGACGCCAGGTCGCGCGCTTGCACGAATGGGCCGAGGACACCCTCACCGGAGACCGCGACGAACTCGTGCCCGGCGTGAGTGACCTCGCCTGGCGTCAGGTCTCCGTGGGCGGTAACGAATGTATGGGCGCCCGCGTGTGCTCCTTCGGTCAGGAGTGCTTCGCCGAGTTCGCCCGCGAGGCCACCGCCGGTGTGGACGTGGTGGTCACCAACCACGCCATGCTCTCCATCGACATGGCGCAGGGCTACCACATCCTGCCCGAGCACAACACGATCATGATCGACGAGGCGCACGAACTCGTCGACCGTGCCACCTCCGTGGCCACCGGTACCCTCACTGAACGCTCCGTCACCACCGCCGCCAAACGCGCCGCACGCCTGGTCGAGCCGGGTATCAGCGAACGGCTCAGCGAGTGCGCAGACGGTCTGGCCCTGATGTTCACCGAGGTCCCCGAGGGGCGCCTGGACCACATCGACGAGGGCCTCGCGGGCGCCGTGGCCGCGACCCGGGACGCTGCTGCCGCCTGCATCGCGGCGATCGGCCCCTCCCCGGGCGAGCTCGACCCGGACACCGCCTCCGACCGCCGCCTCGCCCTGGCCGCGCTCACCGAGGTCCGGGAGGCCGCCGAGCGGGTCCTGGAGTCCTACGAACCCCTGCTCCGGGACCGCACCGAGATCGTCTGGCTCACCAAGGTCCCCGCCCGGCCGCCCGCGCTGAACGTCGCTCCGCTCGGGGTGGGCGGGCTGCTGCGGGAGAAGCTCTTCGGCGATCGCACCGTCGTGCTCACCTCCGCCACCCTGACCCTGGGCGGTGACTTCACCGCCCTGGCCCGGCAGTGGGGGCTGGGCCGCGAGGTCGCGCAGGAGGCCGCCGAACGCGCTGCTCGCGCCGAGGCGGCACCGGGTACCGGCACCGAAGCCGGTTCCGCAGCCGAACCCGCACCTGGAACCGAAGCTGCCGGGCCCGCGGACGCCGGTACCGGGAGAGGGGCAGGGGAAGAGGAGGACGATGAGGACGGCCCGCACCGCGCCGCCGGGGAACCCCGCTGGCGCGGCCTGGACGTCGGTTCGCCCTTCGACCACGGCCGTAGCGGCATCCTCTACGTCGCCCGCCACCTGCCCAAACCCGGTCGTGACGGGCTCTCCGAGGCCTACCTCGACGAGATCGCCGGCCTCATCGAGGCCGCTGATGGGCGCGCCCTCGGCTTGTTCTCCTCGATGCGGGCCGCCCAGCAGGCCGCCGACGAGCTGCGCGAGCGCCTGGACCAGACGATCCTGTGCCAGGGCGAGGACTCCACCGGGCAGCTGGTCCGCCGCTTCGCCGAGGAGGAACAGGCCTGTCTGTTCGGCACCCTGTCCCTGTGGCAGGGGGTCGACGTGCCCGGTCCCTCGCTCCAACTGGTGATCGTGGACCGCATCCCGTTCCCGCGCCCCGACGATCCCCTGGCCTCGGCCCGCCAGCGCGCTGTCTCCGCGCACGGGGGCAACGGCTTCCTGTCGGTGTCGGCCACGCACGCCGCGCTGCTGCTCGCCCAGGGCACCGGTCGGCTGTTGCGCTCCACCGATGACCGGGGTGTGATCGCGGTGTTGGACCCGCGCCTGGCCACCGCGGGCTACGGCGGTTTCCTGCGGGCCTCTCTGCCGCCCTACTGGGGGACGGTCGACCCCGAGGTCGCGCGATCGGCGCTGCGCCGCCTGGCCGAGAAGGCCGGGGCGGGCCAGGACGAGTCGGCCGCCTGAGACGCAGCGGTATCACGATCTCGTGGTGCCGCGTGTGCCGGGCAAACCAGCGCTGCCCGCGATCCGCGGAGCCTCGCCCGACGCGACGGTGGCCGGGCGCCCTCGACGGGTGCCCGGCCGCTGCTGTCACCGGTATCGGGGCGGGGCACCTGCCCCGCACCCGTGCGCTCTCGTGTTGTCCCGGCCTCGTGCCGTTCTGACCCTGTGTCGTTCTGAGCCCGTGTTGCCCTGACTCAGTGCCGGTCCCGGTTCCGGGGCACTCCGGACCCTCGCCGAGTCAGCCCCGCGTTCGGTAACCGAAGAGGCGGACCGCGTACCCGGGGGAGTCGTCCTCTGGTTCCTGGATCTGCCAGCGGTCGTCGTGCTCTCCGACCAGGAGCTCGTTCCACATCATGTCGATGAGCTTGAGCCGGGAGACCACCGAGGCCTCCGGGTCGAGCACGATCGAGTAGGCGTGGTCGGTGAGCCGCTGGGTCACCATGCCCACGGACTGCCCGTCCCAGATCGCCGGGACCGGAGCGTGGCCGACCTCGATCCCGCACAACCGGAGCTGCTCCACTTCCTCGTCGAGGGCTTCGGCGGCCAGGGCGCCGTCGAGCCTGAGGGCGTCCTCCAGCTCGTCGCGGTCCTCGTCGGCCCGCAGATAGGCGTGGTAGGTGCGGTAGCCGCACGGACGGCACTTGCGCCAGACCACGCAGCGGGCCAGCCCGTAGGCCGACTGTGCCTCGCCCACACTCTGGTGGTCGCTCACCTCGCGAACCATGCCGCATTCGCAACACAAGGCAGTGAGATCCTGCTTCATCAGAGTCCCCCCTCCCAGGCGAGTATGCGACGAATGGAGGCCGTTAGGGAACCCGTTCGGAGAGGAAGTCGCGGCAAGGAGTCGTCATCAATGCCCAAAATGACCGGCTGACGGGTTTCGGACGTGCTCAGAGGGGGCGCGGACGTGGCCGGACTCACTCGTGACGGGTATGCTCCGCCCTCACGCGAGCGGCCCGCCGGGGGCACCCCGCGGCCCCGGGACGCGGAGCTGACCCTGACCCCGGTCCCGGGGCCAGCCCCCGGGACCCGGAGCCGGTCGGGAGAACCGGGAGCCGGAGTTTCGGGTGCGGATCACTCGTCCATGGACAGTCCGCGCTTGTTCCGTGCGGTCCAGTCCCGCATCCGCTGCGGGTAACCGACGATCTGTACGTCGTAGGCGGGCGCGGCGAGCTTGCTGGCGACCTTGCGGATGACCTCGGGGGAGCCGCAGCGCCGCCGGATCCACTCCCCGTCCGTGGCCACCGCGACGGCCGTGGTCTGTGTGGCGAAGGTTTCGGGCTCGACGAAGAACTCGACCCCCACCCGGCTCTTGGCGAACTCGATCAGCGCCTTGATGTCCGAATCCTCGGAGGCGCGGTCGAAACGGGCCTTCCCCTTACGGTTGGCCTTGCGAAGTCCGAAACGGTCTCGCCATCCCATCGACGCTCATGTCCCCTTAGTGCCGGTACGTGCCTGTTGCTCGCTGGACACTGCCGAGTCTATCGGCCGCAAACTCGGCAGAGCAGGGCCGCCAGTGCCCAGGACGCAACGGTTTCAGCGTTTTCCGGACAGGCCTGTCACCACGCTGCTACGTTCTGTCGCACACGGCACCGGGGGGAGAAGCATGACGATGTGGGCATGGGCGGGGGAGACGGGACGCCAACTGCGCGCCGCGGGGCAGGACGAGCTCGCGGAGGCCGTCACCGCGCTACCGGAACTCAGTGAGGCGGGCGACGCGGTCAAAGTGGAGGCGCTGGCCAGGTCGGCGATACGCACCGCACGGCGGCTGGTCGCCGAGGCGGCCAAGGGGGACAACGCCGTGGCCCCGGCGGTCCCGGCGTCGGTGCCGGGAGTGTTCGGGCCGCCGACCCTGTTCTTCCTGGCACACTGGCCGCTGGCGGTGCGGGTGGGAGCGCTCGCGGAGGGCCGTCGCGCGCTCGAACAGGCCCGGGCAGCCGCGGAGGACGAACCGGCACCGCACGAGTACGGGCCGCTGCCGGTCTCCGCGCTGGAGACCCTGGTCCGCTGTCACGCCAACATCGACGCCCGGGGCACCACGGACCAGCGTCGCGAGCTGCTCTCGGCTCGGCGCCTGTCCGGCTGGGAGAGCACCCCGGCCTGGCCCACCTTCACCCTGGCCCGGGTCCACCTGCTCATCGACGAGGGCCAGGCGGATCGCGCCGAGGCGGAGCTGCGCCGCTACGAGCACACCGCCACCGGTCCTGCCGTGCTCGGCGCCGGAGGTATCTTCGCCCTGGTCAGGGCGTTGCGGTACCAGGACAGGCACGCAGACGCCCTGGACGCCCTGGACCGGATGGAGGCCGAGCTCGGCCTGGGCGAGGCGGAGCCGGGCGGCCCCGCCAACCCGCGCCGGACCGCGCTGCGCCGGATGATCCGCTTCGAGCGGGCCCGGCTCCTGTCCTGGCTGGTGCGGTTGGGCCTGTGCGACGCTCGCCGGGCCATCGGGCTGCTGCCCACGGTGGAGGAGGCGGAGACCTACCCGAAGCTGCGTTCGGCATGGGTGGAGGCCGTGGAGAACCTGGTGTGCCAGGGCAGTGTCCGCAACGACTGGCGGCTGGGCGTGCGGGTCACGACCTGGTCCCGCTACTTCGAGCGGGTGGGTGCGCCCAGGCGCGGTGCCGAACTCGCCCTGGCTGCGACCCGGCTGGCCAGCGGTCGCGGCGCCCGCTGGGTGGCCGAGTGCTCCGCGCAGCGCGCCGAACGCCTGATCCGGGATCTCGGGGCCGCGGAGGAGATCATCGGTGACCTGGTGGAGGTGAGGTCCATGGTGCGGGGGATGAAGTCGATCCAGCCCATGGCCCCGGCCGCCGGAATCCTGGAGTTCCTCAGGGCGCAGCCCGCGGAGGAGGTCAACCCCGAGGAGCAGGCCGAGCAGGTGAACGTGGCGCTCACGGCGCAGCCGCACGACAGTGCCCTGCTGAGCGCGCTCGGTCAGGTCGGCCGGACCCTGATGCTGTCCGACGCCGCCACCGAGCCCCAGTGGCGCCACGTCCGCGAGCAGCCGGGGGACCAGCGAGCCGCCCTGTCGCTGCTGGAGACGCTGTTGCACGACAACGACACCGCGGGTGTGCGGAACCTGGTCCGGACGCTGGCAGCAGGGGCCCTGCAGCCCGAGTCGGCCCCGGTGTCGGCTCACCGGGCTTCCTAGCACCGCGTCAGCCGGGCCGCCCGTCGCCGCGCTCAACACGGGTACCTCGCTGTGTCGGCGAAAGCCCGGAGAGAAACCACCGGGAGAACTCTCCGCTCGCCTTACGGGCTTCGCCCCTCGCCCCGGTTTGCCGTCCGGGCGGCGCCTGGAGGTTGTTCCCGCAGGTACGGGAACCCTCGTTGTCCTCAGGGCTCACCGCCTTCGGGCCTGATGCGCACGTAGCTTCCACCACCGTGCTCTCGGCGGTGCCGGACCGTTGGCGGGTGTGGATACGTCTCGGGGAACGAGGAGTCGACTCGTGGTCACCACGGCGGTGCCCGGGCGGCTGTACCGGGCAGTGGGGGCGGTGAGACAAGGGTGATGCGGGCGACGGGGGCGTGACCAGCGGCCGGAAGTGCCCCGTCCGAGCTCAATGATCTCGGCACAGCTCTTGTGAGGCGATGTCGTGCCGTGCTACCTCTACGACACTGCATACGGTGAGAAGTAACTGCTCAGGAGTCGCCGGTGGTGACGGAGATACTCGTGCTCGGTCCGGTGAGGGCCAGCACGAACGGACGCGACCACCGCCTCGGCGGCCCCAAACAGCAGGCGCTGTTGGCCTGTCTGGCCCTGGCCCGCGGCCGCGCACTGCCGCTGGAGCAGTTGGTCGCCGATCTGTGGGACGGCGCTCCGCCGCGGGACCCCGTCCATGCCCTCCAAGCCCGGATCTCGCGCCTGAGGTCGGTTCTCCCCGTTCAGATCGACTTCCTCGACGGCGGGTACCGCTTGGCACCGGCGACGGTTCAGACCGATGCCGCACGGTTCGAGCGGCTCTGCGAACAGGCTGACCTGTTGCTTGAGGAGGGCAACCCCGTACAGGCTGCCGGATGCCTGCACAGTGCGCTCGGGCTCTGGCGCGGCCAGGCGTTCGCCGGGCTTCCCGACATCCCCGTGCTGTACCTGGAGTCGGTCAGGTTGGACAAGCTCCGTGCGGCCGCGCTCGCGGACCGGATCGACGCGGACCTTGCGCTCGGCCGGAGCGAGTCGGTCATTCCCGAGCTCCACGCACTGGTGGAAGGGTGCCCGGTGTCCGAGCGGCACTGGGGGCAGCTGATGACGGCGCTGTACTGCGCCGGTCGTGCCCAGGAGGCCCTCGACGTGTTCACCCGGGCGCGGGCATCCTTCGTCGAACGCCTCGGTGCCGAGCCCAACGGCGAGCTCGGCCGGCTGCACACGCGGATTCTGCGGGAGCAGCCGCCCGAAACCCTGCTGCGCCTTCCACAGGCCACCCCGGTGCCCGGATGGCTGGACCACGCGGACGAGGGCTCGGACACTCTGACCGGCCGTGCCCTGACGTCGAATCAGACAGACGCCTTGGTCGCGCTCGTGCGCGGCCGGCGCACGGTGATCCTCACCGGACCTGCGGGCATCGGCAAGACACACCTGTTGCGTGCCGTCGGCGCGCGTTTCGAGGCACGGCACTGCCTGGCCCCGCTGCTGGCAGCCAGCCCGCTCACCCGGGCGGTCCCCCTCGGTGTCTTCGCCGGTGCCCTCCCGCAGCAGTGGGCGTCGCCGCTGACGGTGATCGACTACTTCGCCCGGCACCGCTCGACGACGCTGCTGCTTGTCGACAACGTGGATCAGTTGGACGAGACGTCGCTCTTCGTCATCATCCAGCTCCTGCGGAACTCCAAGGTGCCGACGATCCTGACCGCACGGGACATCACCCGCGTGCCGGAGGGCGTCCAGGCGCTGTACGACAGCGGTGAACTCACCGAGGTCGTTGTCGGCCCCCTGCCGGACGCCGACGCTGATGAGTTCGCGGCCCGGATGCTGGGCGGGTCCCTCACCCCCGACGCACGTCCGCTCCTCTGCGGGGCGGCCCGAGGCAATCCCCTGCATCTTCGTGAGGTCATCACGGCCTCACTGGAGGAGGGGCGGCTCGTACGCACCGGACACGGTTGGGAACTACGCGGCGCCCCGGCTTCCACCTCACGACTCACGCAGCTGGTCGGTGAGCGGTTCGAAGGTCTGGACGACCCCGGTCTGGAAGCCGCGGCGAGGGTCGCCGTCGCCGGAGAGTACCCGCCGCACGCGCTCGACACGGAGGAGCGCCGTGCCCTGACCCGAGCCGGTGTCGTGGAGTACTCCGTCAACGGTTGGCTGCGTCTGGCGCACCCCCTCGACGCGGAGTACCTGCGGGCGAGGTGCTCTGCTGCCCTGTGGCGCGATCTCACGCACGAGGTGGTGCGGGTGCTGCTCGGCGACGCGACCGCCGGTCCGCCCGCGGCGCGCCGCCGCGCCCATGTCCTGGCCCTCGACCTGGACCTGCCGATCGACCCCCGGGCCGTGCTCGCCCTCGCGGAGCACGCGCTGGGGACGTTTGACGAGCGTCTCGCGCTCCGCGCGGCCGAGGCCGTCGCCGCTGACGATTCCGGTAACGCGCACGCACATCGCATCGCCGGGCTCGCAGCGTCCGCTCTGGGGGCGTCCGAAACAGCCGACGCGCATTTCGAGGCGGCTCGCCGTACCGCCGTCACTGCGGCCGAGCAGACCGCGGTGGCCCTTGCTCACGCCAGGCACCTCGGGTTGCGCCATCATGACGCCGCCGGTGCGCTCACGGTCATCCGGGAGGCGCTGCGCACGGTCGGCGACCCCGCTGAGGCCGACCATCTACGAAGAGATGAGACGCGCTGGGCCATGACCGCGGGTCAGGGTGGTGAAATGCTCGAGGCGCCAGCACAGACTCCCGACGCCGCAGCCGTGCTCGGACTGATCACCGTCAGCGTCGCGGGCGTGATCACAGGTCCGCTCGATGACGCGGAGCTGGCCCTCGCCCGGCTGCGCCGGGTACCCCGCGAGACCATCGAGCTCGTGCCGGGCGGAGCATCGCTGATCGGCCTCACGGAGATCATGGCGCTGTCCAACACCGGTGACATCGTGGCGACCCGCCGCCGTCTGGAGCAGGCGATCACGGACGCGAAGACCAGGGAACCCGCCTCGTTGGGGATGTGGGAGTACGCGCTCGGTTTCGTCGAGTTGCTCTCCGGGGACGCGGCGCGGGCCCGTTCCCTGGGCGCGGCGGCCTCGGCACACCTGGAGTGGCGTGATACCACAGGGCTGCTTCCGGCCGCGCGGGCCCTCACCGGCGCCGCTGCTCAGGCAACCGGTCACACCGCGACGTCGGAGAAGGAGTTCGGGGCTATCCCCTCCACAGCTCACGGAGACCCCAAAGTGGTGATGCTGCGTGCTTGGGCCCAAGCCTGGCAGGAGAACACCATGGACCGCCCGGAGAGTGCCGCACGTATCCTCCTCGACGCGTCCGGCTGGCTGCTCACGGTGCAGCACAGCTACTTCGCCGCCATACTGGCCCACTGCGCCGTCCGCACGGGGGAGCGCCTCGCCGGCGCGGTGGCAGCCCTCGGCGAGGCGCGGTCGGTAGCCGGCGGTGGCCTGCTGGACCTCTTCCTCCGCCACGGGGCGGCGACCGCTGCGGGCGACCGCGGGGAGCTGGAGGCGGTCGCCCGCAACGCGCGTGAACTGGGCATGGCGACCACGGCCGTCGACACCTGGCGCCACCTCGCCCGGACTCCCGTGGACGAGGACGGAAGCGGACTCAGTGAACGGCACCACCGGATCTCGGCCGACCGGCTGAGAGCCGAGACACCGATGATGGTGCTCTGGTCGGGACCGGCTTAGGAGGTCCCGCTCCCTACAGCTGCCCAGAGCCCTTACCGCTGCCCGTTCCGTCTGGTGCGGCTCAGCCCGGGCCCGTGCCGCCGTCCGTACTGGGGGCTGTGCCCTCGCCCTCGACCAGGGACAGGGGCAGCTCTCCCTCGTGAGTGTCGAAGCCCGCGGGCACGGTCATCGAGAGCAGGTAGCTGTCCGCGTAGTCGGCGGCGATGGTGAAGCCGGTGAACGTGGCGACCGAGTCCCCGCTGCCGAAGCACCGTTCGTCTAGGCCGAGGTCGACGTGGCCCTCGCCGCCGTCACTGACCAGGGACATGGTGTTTCCCTGGCCGCGGCTCGTGCACACCTGGCCGCCGTGACCGTTGTCGACTGTGAAGTCCATGACGAGCACGGCCTCGTCCTCGGCGGCCTGGCCCATCGAGGGGTCGCCGTAGTTCCATTGCACGGCGGCATGGTCGATCGTTACCTTCACCGGGCCGACGTCGAACGACTCACCCTCCAACTGCGGCTGTGCGACCGGGAAACGGGTCACTGTTTCGGGTGAGGAACCGACCGGGACCTGGGCGGTGGCCTCACCACCGCGCCCGAGCACGAGCCGTGCGGAGTCCTCGTGGTAGGCCTCCAGATCCGCCGGCAGCAGCGGGACGGTGACCTCTCCGGAGACGGAAGCGTCGCCGGGAACCTGCCGGAAGTCGCCGTGCCCGTTGACCTCGGCCACGTTGTCGGTGCCTGGTTCGTCCCAGCGCAGCGTGATCGGCGTGTTCGGCGTCAGCGTCTCTGCCCAGGGGTTGAACACGTTGACCTCGAAAACGAGTTCGACACCGAGGACGCGGCTTTCCGGGGGGTCCCCGGGTGAGGTCTCAGCGTCGAGGTCGTTGACGGTGACCGACTCGAACGCGTACTCCAGTCCGGCGTAGAAGACGCTCGTATCCAGCTGGCCCTCCGCCAGATCGACGTCGTTCTCGCCCGGGGCCTCCTCAGTGTCGTTTTCGCTCAGAGCCTCCTCGGTGACCGAGAGCGGGGCCTCGCCGTCCGCTGTCGTATCGGTTATCCCCGGGAAGCCGAAACAGCCGGTCAACAGCAGCGCGGATGCCGCCGCGCATGGGGGGAGCAGTGTTCGGGGCCTGATGACGTCTCCTGTGGTTTCTCGGGGCTGTGCGCAGTGGCGGGTTCATCGCGGAGTCCGACTCGGGACCGTCGGCAAAGCGCCGCGTCCGCTTCAGCAGCTCAGGTCGGCGGTGAGTTCGAAGAACTCCTGCTCTCCCAGGTCGTTGGCGCTGCCCTGCTCGTACATGTTCAGCGTTCCGGACGCACCGTCCTCGGTGACGTCCATCGAGCCGCGGTTGTCGCCGCTGGTCGTCACCCAGGTGACCTCGCCGTCCTCGTAGGTGGCCGAGTCGGCCTGCAGCTTGAGGTAGCCGTCGTCGCCGATGTCTCCCGCGATCCGCAGGGTTTCCTCGGGGCCGGGGACCTCGACGCAGCTGAGACGGCCCAGGGGCTGGACGTCGGTGCCGTTGAAGGTCACCGTGCCGGTCACTCCGGAGCCGTCAGAGTCCGCTGAAGCGCCCGAGGACGTTCCACCGCCTTCGCCGCCGCAACCCGCGACGCTCGCGGTCAGCAAGCCGGCGACGAGCAGCCAAGGACGGGCCCCGCGAAACCTCGTCACGGATGTGAGGGGGCTGGAGGTGTTCACCATGAGAGGGTCTTCCTTTCGGGGGTGTTTCGGGGGCTTCCGATCCGCCGGTTCGGCGGCGGGAAACGGCCCCGAGCGCCTCAGCCGAGTCGGTGAGGGCGCCGGTACCGGACCCGACGCTGTCCTCGCGGGGTGTGCGGGCGGCACCTGTCGGCTCCGGTGCTCGGTGCGCAGGGGCAACCGGGCCGGAGCCGGGCAGCGCATCCGAAATGTCGCCTGCGGACCACCGTGGCATGCGCCGCTCACATATCGCTCACACCAGCCTGTGAGCGATGCGCTGAGGTCAGTGGTGGGGGTCCGCGTGCAAACCGTGCACGATACGGAAGGCGACGGGCCATGAGCAGCTGGGACCGGTCGTCCGCCCTGCGGACTCGCGTTCGGTTGTCCGGCCCGGTGGCCGCTCAGCGTCCTCTCGTGCACAGGGGTGGTTCGGCCGGGTCAGGGAATCGCGGTCAGCGGGCTCGATGCCCCGGCTCAGGCCAACGCCGTCCGCCCGCAGCAGCCAGCCGTCCTGGACAGGACTTGCCGGGGACCGTGTCCCGCTGTCGCGCCGCTGCGGAAGCGCACCTGACCTGCCGGCTCAGCAGGACGTCCAACCGTCCGGCATGCTTGCGGCCCCGGCGCGCAGGGATCGTCCGGCGGGGTAGGCCAGGGCTGCCGGGGGCAGGGTCGCGGGGCGGCCGCTGGTCAGGACCCGGACTCGCCCCGCCCCACCGCCTTCCGTGTGAACTGTGCCACCCGCGCTGATCCTGCGCAGGGTCTGGGTGGCCACTGCCTGGGCCGCGGTGAACAGTTCCGCCCGCCCGGACAGCGCCTTGGAGATCTCCTCGCCCACCAGGTCGTAGTGCGTGCAGCCCAGCACCACCCCGGTGACCTCAGGCGGCGTCAGCGCGGCCGCGTACGCCACGGCCTCGGCGATCAGCTCGGGGTCGGCGGACTCCACCGCCTCGGCCAGGCCCCGGCAGGCGACCGGGGTCACCGACACGTCCCTGGCGAAGTTCTCCACCAGGCGGCGCTGGTAGGCGCTGCGGGTGGTGGCCTCGGTGGACCACACCGCGATCGGGGTTCCGGCGGCGGCCGCGGGCTTGATGGGCGGGACGGTGCCGATGACCGGGACCCGGGGTTCGAACTCGGCGCGCAGGCGGTTGAGGCTGTGCACCGACGCCGTGTTGCAGGGCACGACCACGGCGTCCAGGGAGCTCGCGGTGTCCAGGGCGACGCGGGCACCGGCCAGGGCACGGTCGATGATCTGTTCCGGGGTGTGGGTGCCCCAGGGCATGTGGTCCGGGTCCATGGACAGGAAGAGGTCCGCGTCCGGCCGGGACGCGCGCAGGGCGGCCGCGGTGGACAACATGCCGATACCGGAATCAACGAGAGCGATGCGCACGGAACCGAATCCTATGCGGATCAACCGGTAACACCGACAACACCCAAGGTGACAGCGGTGTCGTCCCCCTTCTTCCCACGGCAGGCTCCAGCCACTCCTTCAACTCCCGCCGACTCCTGCCCCGGAGTGGGTAAGACACGTAGCGAAATGGGGTGGCAGAGAACCGTTACTGATAGGTAGAACTGAGGGGATCGGCCTGCCGCGGCACGCCACCACCGGTCCTGGCCGACCACGCTGTGCGCCGTCAACAGCAGTCGTCAACAGTCAGGGGATCTGCGGACATGACTCCGAAACAGCCCGGTACGACTTCGAACTCCGGCTCCAAGTCCAGGTCCAGGCAGCGAGCGGCGACGGGCACGGGACTCGCGGAGCACATCGCGGCGGTGCAGCGGCTGCGGCGCGACTACCGGGCGCTCCCCGAGGGCGCACCGGTGCGGCTAGCCAAGCCGACCTCCAACCTCTTCCGGTTCCGCGAACCCTCCGACGCGCCCGCCCTGGACGTGTCGGCCTTCTCAGGGGTCATCTCCATCGACCCCGTCGAGCGCCTGGCCGACGTGGGCGGGATGACCACCTACGAGGAACTGGTCGCCGCGACCCTCCCGCACGGGCTCATGCCCATGGTCGTGCCGCAGCTGCGCACCATCACCCTGGGCGGAGCCGTCACCGGGTTGGGGATCGAGTCCTCTTCCTTCCGCAACGGTCTGCCGCACGAGTCGGTGCAGGAGATGGAGATCCTCACCGGTTCCGGAGAGGTCGTCACCGCCACCCGGGACAACGCCCACAGTGATCTGTTCCACGGCTTCCCCAACTCCTACGGCACGCTCGGGTACAGCCTGCGTCTGCGCATCGAACTCGAACCCGTTTCGCCCTACGTACACCTGCGCCACCTCAGGTACCACGACGCCTCGGAGGCGATGGCCGCCCTCGCCCGGATCTGCGCCGACGCGGCCCACGAAGGGCATCCGGTGGACTTTGTGGACGGGGTGGCCTTCGGCCCCGGCGAGCTCTACCTGACCCTGGCCCGCTTCACCGACCGTGCGCCCTGGACCAGCGACTACACCGGAAACGACGTCTACTACCGCTCCATCCGGCGCTACGCGGACCCCGCCCCCGCCTTCGTATCCAGCTCCAGCTCCGGTTCCGTGGCCGGCTCCGCCGCTTCCGGAACCGCCGGACCCGGCGACTACCTCACCATCCACGACTACCTCTGGCGCTGGGACACCGACTGGTTCTGGTGCTCCCGCGCCTTCGGCACCCAGAACCCGCTCGTGCGCCCGCTGTGGCCGCGCGCCCTCAAACGCTCCGACGTCTACCGCAGGCTGGTCGCCTGGGACCGGCGCACCGACTTCTCCCGGCTCCTGAACCACTACCGGGGCCGCCCCCAGCAGGAACCCCTCATCCAGGACATCGAGGTGGGGATCGAACGCGGGGCGGAGTTCCTGGACTTCTTCCACGACCAGATCGGCATGACCCCTTTGTGGATGTGCCCGCTCCGGCTTCGCGAACCCCGCCGCGAAGGGCTGGCCGAAGGCGAACACGTCTGGCCGCTGTACCCGCTGGAGAACGACCGCCTGTACGTGAACTTCGGGTTCTGGGGGCTGGTGGACATGAAACCCGGCCAACGCCGCGCCCACCACAACCGCGCAGTGGAGGAGGAGGTCACCCGGCTCGGTGGCCACAAGTCCCTGTACTCGGACTCCTTCTACACCGAGGAAGAGTTCTGGGCGCTCTACAACGGCACCGACTACCAGAACCTCAAGGAGACCTACGACCCGCGGGGGCGGCTCCTTGACCTGTACGCCAAGTGCGTACGCAACCGCTGAACCACCCATCACCACCCACCGTCAGCAGTGGACACCACCGGGAGGCGACCCGTGAGGAAGGGCCGCATCCGTGAGGGGAAAGGACAAGAGTATGCGGCTTGCAGAGATCTTCGAGCGGGTGGTCGGCACTGACGCGCCGATCCGCTTCACCGCCTACGACGGCAGTTCCGCGGGAGACCCGAACAGCGACGTCACGCTGAACGTGCGGACCCCGGTCGCCGTCAACTACCTGGCCCAGTCACCCAACGCCGTCGGTATGGCCCGCGCCTATGTCTCCGGGCACCTCGAACTCGAGGGCGACATATACACCCTGCTCAGACGGATGGCGGACTTCGCCTTCGCGGAGGGGGGCAACGTCACCGCCCGCGAGGCCATCGAGATCATCCGGTCGGTGGGCTGGGTCAAGTTCGTCAACCGGGTGGCCCCGCCGCCCCAGGAGGTGCGCCGCGGCACCCTGCTCGGCCGGGGGCTGCGCCACTCCAAGGAGCGCGACGCCGAGGTCATCCACCACCACTACGACGTCTCCAACGAGTTCTACGAGATGGTCCTCGGGCCCTCCATGACCTACACCTGCGCGGTCTTCGACGACGAGGACGGCGCCCTGGACCGGGTGGGTGTCTTCGACGGGGCCCTGGAGAGCGCACAGTTCCGCAAATACGACCTCGTCGCCCGCAAACTGGGCCTGACCGAGGGCATGCGCCTGCTCGACGTCGGCTGCGGCTGGGGCGGCATGGTGCGCCACGCCGCCCGCGAGTACGGCGTCAAGGTGGTCGGTGTGACCCTCTCCAAGGAGCAGGCGGAGTGGGGCGCCAAGAAGATCGCCCAGGAAGGGCTGACCGACCTGGCCGAGATCCGGCACATGGACTACAGGGACGTGCCCGACGGCAGCTTCGACCGGATCAGCTCCATCGGCCTGACCGAACACATCGGCCTGAGGAACCTGGACGCCTACTTCGCCTCGCTCAACGACAAGCTGGTACCCGGCGGTCGGCTGCTCAACCACTGCATCACCCGGCCACGCAACAACCTCAAGCCGATGAACACCAAGGGCTTCATCAACCGCTACGTGTTCCCCGACGGCGAGCTGGAGGGCCCCGCCCAGATCCAGACCGCCATGAACGACGCCGGGTTCGAGATCCGACACCAGGAGAACCTGCGCGAGCACTACGCCCTGACCCTGCGCCACTGGGGCGCCAACCTGGAGCGCAACTGGGACGAGGCGGTCGAGGAGGTGGGCGAGGGCACCGCCCGCGTGTGGCTGCTCTACATGGCCGGGTCCGTGCTGGGCTTCGAACGTGACGTCGTGCAGCTCCACCAGATCCTGGGGGTCAAGCTGGACGGCACCGCCGCGCACATGCCGCTGCGCCCCGACTTCTGACCACTCTGCTTGGTGACCGCCCTACCTCCCCCCCCGGGCTTCGCTCTCCGACGGCGGGGTGTTCGCGTGTCGCGGACACCCCCGCTCCCAAGCACCGTCCTGCCACACCGGGCGGCCCGCAGACGGCATCATGGTGCGGACAGCTCCAGCAGCAGTGAAGGGACCAAGCCCGTGTCCTCCGACGACAACGCGCCCCAGGGCGACTCCACACCCGCGCACGACCTGCCGGACCACGTCAAGGAAATCGCGATCTCGATGGTCAGCGCCTACGCCGACCACAACCGGGACGAACTGGACCATCTGCTCCCCCGGGCCTCTGACGAGGTCGACGACGTCCTGTCCGAGCTCAGGGTGATCGGGGCCTTCCTCGGCCGCCGCGTCCAGGAGACCGGTGTCGTCTGGAAGCCCGCCGACTCGCGCGAGGCGGTGGCCCGCACCGTCGCCGAGATGCTCCCGCCGGAACTGGAGTTCGCGGTCTCCACCGCCTGGGAGGCCCACTCGATCGGCGAGGAGGAGGCAGCCGAGCGCATCACCCAGGGCGACCCCATGGTGTACGCGCACATGCTCGCCGCCTTCTGCGCGGCCATCGGGCAGGCCGTTTACAAGCGCGCCGAACTGGTCTCCACCCTGCGCCAGGTCTCCGGTCTGAGCGAGTAGAGAACCCCGGTCCCGCCGGACCGGGCCCCTGGTCCGGCGGCCGGAAACCCCGAGCACGAACCGGTCCCTAACGGCTCAGACACAAGTCGCAGTGGTTTACTTCACAAGCCGCCGTTCATTACGTAGGTTTCCTACCAACCCTCAGGGGACCTTCGAAAGGAACGGGAGGCGAGCCGATGGCCCGCAGACGAGCACACAAGTACGTCACCCTCCCCGCAGCCACACTGACCCTGGTGCTTGCGGCGACCGCCTGTGGGGGCGAAGGCGGCAACGGCGGTGGGGCCACCGACACCCTCCAGGTGTGGATCATGGAGGGCACCAACCCCGACGCCTCGGACTTCTTCGACGCGGTCAACGACGCCTACACCGAGCAGACCGGCATCGACGTCGCCGTCGAGTTCGTGCCCTGGGCCGATGCCCAGGACAAGATCTCCACGGCCATCGCGGGCGGGGAGACCCCGGACGTCATCGAGCTCGGCACCACCTTCACCCCCGAATTCGCCGACGCCGGGGCCCTGCACGACCTGTCCGGCTACATCGACGACCCCTCCCGTTTCCACCAGGAGATGTACGAGATGGGCGTCATCGACGACGCCGCCTACGGCGTTCCCTGGTACGCGTCCATCCGGTCGATCATCTATCGGCAGGACCTCTTCGAGGAGCACGGCCACGAGGTGCCGACCAACTGGGAGGAGCTGCGCGAGACCGCGCTCGACCTCGCCGAGGCAGAGGAGGACATGATCGGCTTCCCGGTGCCCGGCCAGGCCCAGTACTCGGTGCTGCCGTGGATCTGGGGCGGTGGTGGCGACGTCGCCGTGCAGGAGGCCGACGGCACCTGGACCTCCACCATCAACACGCCCGAGGGGCGCGCCGGGGTGGAGTTCTTCACCAACCTGTCGCTGGAAGACGGCCTGTCCACCACGGGCGCGGTCAACTGGAACGAGATCGACGTCATGGAGACGCTTGCCGACGAGCGTTCCATCATGGCCATCTCCAACAGCTCCAACCCCAAGGCCATCATCGAGTCCAACCCCGACCTCGAGGGCAAACTCGGCGTCTTCACGCTGCCCGGCCAGAACGACGGGTACATGGATTCCTTCGCTGGCGGCTCCCTGCTGTCGGTCTTCGAGGGCACCGGCAACGAGGAGGCCGGCTGGGAGTACGTCGACCTTCTCACCAGCGGTGAGTTCTTCGACCGCTGGGGCGAGGAGAGCGGTTTCTTCCCGGCCGGTGTCGAGGAGATCCAGGCCTACGCCGACGCCGGCGACCCGCTGGTCGAGCCGTTCGCGGTCCAGCTCCTGGAGGCCGGCCGCGTCACCCCGGTCGTCCCCGCCTGGTCCCAGGTCGAGGCCGAGGGCGTCATCGTCGGCATGCAGCAGGACATTCTCAACGGCAACGCGACCGTGGAGGAGGCCACCGACAGCGCCGCCGAGGCCATCGAGAACATCCTCAACGAGGGCAGTTAATTGCAGATCGGAACACCGGTCCGGTCGCCGAACGGCGGGCGACGGGCGCCGCTCCTGGGGATGCGGGGGCGGCGCGCCCTTCTGCCCTGGGTGCTGCTCGTCCCCCCGCTCGGGGTGATCGGGCTCCTGCTGCTGTTCCCCATCGGCCGGATCGTGTGGCTGTCCTTCCGGGACTATAAGCTGCGCAACCTGGTCTCGGGCGAGTCGGACTTCATCGGCCTGGACAACTACGTCAGGCTGCTGACCGACCCGTACCTGTGGCAGATCGTGATGGTCAACACTGTCGTGTTCGCCGTGGTCGCGGTGGTCACGACGGTGGTCCTGGGCACGCTGGTCGCCCTGCTGCTGGCCAACCTCAAGCCGGTCACCCGGGTCATCGTGATCTCGTGCATCATGGTCGCCTGGGCGATGCCCGCGGTCAGCGGCACCTACGTGTGGATCTGGATCTTCGACGTCGACCAGGGCGTGGTGGCCCAGGCCCTGAAGGCCCTGGGCGTGATCGAGCCCTCCGGTTACAACTGGTTCGCGGACCGACTCTGGTTCTACGCGATCGTCACCCTCAACATCGTGCACAGCGGGTTCCCGTTCGTGGCCATCACGGTCCTGGCCGGGCTGCTCACGGTCCCCAAGGAACTGCACGAGGCGGCGCGGATCGACGGAGCCGGGGCGTGGAAGCGCTTCTGGAACGTCACCTTCCCCACGCTGCGCCCGGTGTTCGCGGTGGTGACGGTGCTCTCCACCATCTGGGACTTCAAGGTGTTCGCGCAGATCTACCTGATGCCCGGCGGTGACGTCGGGGGATCCCAGATGCTCAACCTGGGCGTGTGGTCCTACGTGCGCTCCTTCGGCCAGAACGACTTCGGCATGGGTTCGGCCATCGCTGCCCTGCTCACGATGCTGCTCCTGGGGATCACCATCGTGTACCTGCGCGCGCTGTTCCGGGAGGACGGGCTGAGATGAGCGGGTCACACGAGCACCGGAGCGCACGCCCGGCCGCCGCGCCGGGTTCAGAACAGGCCGGAGACCAGCCGCGCCCGCACCGTCCGCCAGTCCACCGAGGTCAGCGGACGCCGGTCCAGGTCCTCGCGGACCGCGGCCATGGTGCGCAGGTCGTACTCGCTGAGCGGGCTGCCGTCGTCGTTGGCCCGGTTGACCAGGCTGTCGACGTACACGTGCAGCCGCCGTCCACTGGTGTCGCGCAAAGCGTGCCGGAGTGCGCTCTCCCGGAACCGGGCGTCGTGCGGGATCCACGAGGAGATCACCTCGGTGGGGGAGGGGGAACCAGGGTCGTTCACGCGCTCCATCACCTGTTCCCGTTGCTCACCCGGCGGATCGAGGAGGATTTTAGGGCATCGGGAAAACGCCCCGTGCGCCCTGATCGCTTCGAGCACGGCCCCGGCGCCCGGCCCGCCCCGGCACACCGCGCCACCCACACGAGGAGGTCCGTTGGACACGCTCACCGCTGACAGCTCCGCCGGCGCGGCCAAGGCCGACTGGGAGGCGCGCGTCAAGGCTTCCCGGCGCCGGGGCGACACGCTCCGCTTCGGCCGCGTGGTCGCCAGGGCCGCCGGGGTGAGCGCGATCCTGCTCTTCACCCTGTTTCCCGTGTACTTCATGCTGATGAGCGCGTTCTCGGACAGCACGACCTCGGGGACCGGGGCGCTGCTGCCCACCTCGCTCACCTTCGACAACTTCGTGTACGTGATGACCGAGGGCAACTTCGGCACGTACCTGCGCAACTCCCTGATCGTCGCCGGGATCACGGTGCTCTTCGCGTGTGTGCTGTGCATGCTGGCGGCCGTGGCGGTGGCGCGCTTCCGGTTCAGGTTCCGCACCGCGGTGCTGGTGATGATCCTCATCGTGCAGATGGTGCCGCTGGAGGCGCTGGTGATCCCCCTGTTCATCCAGGTGCGCGACCTCCAGCTGCTCAACACCCTGATCGGACTGAGTGTCGTCTACGTGGCGCTGTCGCTGCCCCTGGCCATCTGGATGATGCGCGGCTTCGTGGCGGCGGTCCCCAAGGAGGTCGAGGAGGCCGCCTACATCGACGGGGCCTCCTGGCCGCAGATGTTCTGGAAGGTGCTGTTCCCGCTGGTGGCCCCGGGTCTGGTGGCCACGGCGATCTTCTCGTTCATCGTGGCGTGGAACGAGTTCGTGCTGGCGATGACCTTCATGACCCAGAGCCAGAACTACACGGTGGCGGTGGGTCTGCGCCAGTTCTTCGGCCAGTACGCCAACGACTGGGGGCACGTCATGGCCGCCTCCACGATCATCACGATCCCTGTGATGGTGTTCTTCGTCCTGGTCCAGCGCTGGATGGCCGCCGGACTGGTCCAGGGCGCGGTCAAGGGCTGACCGGAGCGCCCAGGGGAAGCACAGGGAAACACAGGAGAAGGGGGACCGCCCCGCCGGGACGGCCCCCTCAGTTGCTTCCGGGATTCCCAGGCTCGCGGAACCTAGGCGTCGCGCAGCTCGCGCTTGAGGATCTTGCCGGTGGAGGTCATCGGCAGCTCCGTGCGGAACTCGATCTGGCGCGGGTACTTGTACGCCGCCAGCTTCTCCTGGGAGTAGGCGGTGATCTCCTCCGCGGTGGCCTCCACGCCGTCCTTGAGGATCACGAACGCCTTGATCTCCTCGCCGTGGGTCTCGTGCGGGACGCCCACGACCGCGGCCAGGCTGATCGCCGGGTGGGTCATCAGAACCTCCTCGACCTCACGCGGGTACACGTTGAAGCCGCCGCGGATGATCATGTCCTTGGAGCGGTCGATGATGAAGTAGAAGCCGTCGTCGTCGCGGCGGGCGATGTCGCCGGTGCGGAACCAGCCGTCCTTGAGGACCTCGGCGTTGACCTCGGGGCGGTTGTGGTAGCCCTTCATGATCAGGTGGCCGCGGATGGCGATCTCGCCGACCGGGTCCGCCTCGCCGTCCTTGACGACCTCGTTCCACTCGGGGTCGATCAGCTTCATCTCCACACCCCAGACCGGGCGGCCGATGGAGCCCGTCTTGGCACCGGTCTCGGGGTTGTTGAAGGAGGCCACTGGGGAGGTCTCGGACAGGCCGTAGCCCTCCTTGATCCCCACGCCGAAGATCTTGGTGAAGTCC
Organism: Nocardiopsis valliformis DSM 45023; assembly: GCF_000340985.1. NCBI lineage: Bacteria > Bacillati > Actinomycetota > Actinomycetes > Streptosporangiales > Nocardiopsidaceae > Nocardiopsis > Nocardiopsis valliformis. The sequence goes on along the minus strand of NZ_ANAZ01000031.1, from coordinate 51,881 downwards.
TCGGCGAGCTGGCCGGGCAGGGCCGAACCGCCGGAGACGGCGTCGACGATGTTGCCCGCGATGGCCTCCAGGTCGTACTTGCCCGGCTCGGCGTTCTGGGCAGCGTTGAGCAGGCCCCAGTACATGGTGGGCACGCCCGCGAACCCGGTCACGCCCTCCTTCTGCATGAGCTCCAGGGCCTGGTCGCCGTCGAAGCGCGGCATGAGGATCATCGTGCCGTGGCGGTACAGGCTCGCGTTGAGCATCACCGTCTGGCCGAAGATGTGGAACAGCGGCAGGACGGTCAGGGCCACGTCGCGGCCGTCGGGATGCGGGTTGACCAGGCTGGAGGCCACGACCGCGTTCATCATCAGGTTGTTGTGGCTGAGCTCGGCACCCTTGGGCTTGCCGGTCGTGCCGCTGGTGTAGATGATCACCGCGGTGTCGTCGGCGTCGGACTGCACCGTCTCGAAGGTGCCCGCCTGACCGGCCAGCGCCGTCCAGATGGTCTCCGCGCCCTCGATCGTGGACTCGGTGGCCCCGGCCGAGGCGGGCATGTCCACGAAGATCTCGCAGGTGTCCGTCTGGTTGAAGGCCTCGAAGGCGCGCTGCCCCAGCGGGAGTTCGGGGCTGCCGGTGAAGGCGAAGAGCGCCCTGGCGCCCGAGTCCTCCAGGTGGTAGGCGATCTCGCGCGGCGTGAGCAGCACGTTCAGCGGGACGACCACGGCGCCCGCCTTGAGCGCGCCGAAGTACACGAACGGGAAGTAGGGCAGGTTGGGGCTGGCCAGCGCGACCCGGTCACCGGGTTTGATCCCCCGGGAGACGAGCAGGTTGGCGACCTGGTTGGCGATCATGTCGGTGATCGCGTAGTTGAGTCGGGTGTCCCCGAAGACCAGACACTCCTTCTCGGGCACAGATCGGGCGCCGTCCTCGAGAAGTACGGACAGATTGAACATGGGGGCCTCCCGCAGGCAAGTGAATCCAGACAGGTGCAACGAGCGCAGGTGTGACCCGCGTCGCGTGTTCTGCGCCACTTTTACGGCAGAGTAACAAACCGCGCGGTCGGTGTGCAGGGGCGAGGGGCCCGTAAAACGACCGGTCCTGTTGTCACTCTCCGTGAGGGGTGCCGGGTTCGGGGGTGTCTCGCATGGTGGAAAACCGGTCTTCGGTCGGGTACCGCAACCGCTAACCTGAAGTCAACACACCCAGAACCGGCTAAGGAAAATTCAGCGATGACAGCGGTAGACGGCGACCAGACGACGGGCGACACCTACGACGCCCATGCCCTTCAGGACAAGTGGCAGGCGCGCTGGTCCGCCGAGCTTCCGTTCGACGCGCACATGGACGCCGGGGACGACCGCCCCCGCTCCTACATCGTCGACATGTTCTCCTACCCCTCCGGTGACCTGCACATGGGCCACGCCGAGGCCTACGCCATCGGCGACGTGATCGGCCGCTACCGCTTCCAGCGCGGCGACAACGTCCTGCACCCGGTCGGCTGGGACTCCTTCGGCCTGCCCGCCGAGAACGCGGCGATCAAGAACAACAGCCACCCCTACAAGTGGACCTACGCCAACATCGAGACGCAGGCCGCCTCGATGCGCCGCTACGGTCTGGCGCTGGACTGGTCGCACCGACTGCACACCAGCGACCCCGAGTACTTCAAGTGGAACCAGTGGCTGTTCACCCGCTTCTTCGAGCGCGGGCTGGCCTACCGCAAGGACGGGCTGGTCAACTGGTGCCCCCAGGACCAGACCGTGCTGGCCAATGAACAGGTCGTGCAGGGTAAGTGTGAGCGCTGTGGCGCCGACGTCGAGCGCCGCGCCCTGAACCAGTGGTACTTCAAGATCACCGACTACGCCCAGCGCCTGCTGGACGACATGGACCAGCTGGACGACGGCCGCTGGCCGGACGAGATCCTGGCCATGCAGCGCAACTGGATCGGCCGCTCCACCGGCGCCGACGTGCACTTCCAGATCGAGGGCCGCGACGAGCCGGTCACCGTCTACACGACCCGGCCCGACACCCTGTACGGGGCCACCTTCTTCGTGGTGGCGGCCGACGCCGACCTGGCCGAGGAGCTGTGCGCGCCCGAGCAGCGCGAGGCCTTCGAGGCCTACCGCTCCGACGTGTCCAAGCTGTCCGAGATCGAGCGTCAGACCACCGAGCGCCCCAAGACCGGCGTGTTCCTGGGCCGCTACGCGATCAACCCGGTCAACGGCGAGCGCATGCCCGTCTGGGCCGCCGACTACGTCCTGGCCGGGTACGGGCACGGCGCCATCATGGCGGTGCCCGCGCACGACCAGCGCGACCTGGACTTCGCCCTGGCCTTCGACCTGCCGGTGCGGGTCGTGGTCGAGACCGGCGAGGCCGACCCCGTCGAGACCGGTGTGGCCACCGCGGGCGAGGGAGTCCTGCGCGACTCCGGCCCGCTGGACGGCCTGACCAAGACCGACGCCATCGACCGCATCATCGGCATCCTGGGCGAGCGCGGCACCGGCGAGGCCACGGTCAACTACCGCCTGCGCGACTGGCTGCTGTCCCGCCAGCGCTACTGGGGCACCCCGATCCCGATCATCCACTGCCCCTCCTGCGGCGAGGTCGCCGTCCCGGACGAGCAGCTGCCGGTCACCCTGCCCGACCTCAAGGGCGCAGAGCTGGCCCCCAAGGGCATCTCGCCGCTGGCCGCGGCCAAGGAGTGGGTGCACGTGGACTGCCCCTCCTGCGGCGGTCCGGCCGAGCGAGACACCGACACGATGGACACCTTCGTGGACTCGTCCTGGTACCCGTGGCGCTACATCTCCGCGCACCTGGACACGGCCCCCTTCGACACCGAAGAGGTCAACAAGTGGGGCCCCGTCGACCACTACATCGGCGGTAAGGAGCACGCGACGCTGCACCTGCTGTACGCGCGCTTCTTCACCAAGGTCCTGCACGACATGGGCATGCTGAACTTCACCGAGCCCTTCCGCCGCCTGACCAACCAGGGCCAGGTCATCAACGAGGGCCGGGCGATGTCCAAGTCGCTGGGCAACGGCGTTGACCTGGGCAAGGAGATCGACGCCTACGGCGTGGACGCGGTCCGCCTGACCATGCTGTTCGCCTCCCCGCCCGAGGAGGACGTGGACTGGGCCGACGTGTCCGTGGTCGCTGCGCAGAAGTTCCTCAACCGCGCCTACCGGGTGATGAACGAGGCCGGTGCGGCCAGCGCCCCCGGCGTGGACTTCGCCGCCGGTGACACCGAACTGCGCCGCGTCACCCACCGCAGCATCGACCAGATCACCGCCCTGGTCGAGGACAAGCGCTTCAACGTCGCCATCGCCCGCTGCATGGAGCTGGTCTCGGCCGCCCGCAAGGCGATCGACTCCGGCCCCGGCGCCGCCGACCCGGCCGTCCGCGAGGCCGCCGAGTTCGTGGCGATCGCCCTGTCCCTGTTCGCGCCCTACGTCGCCGAGGAGGGCTGGGAGAAGCTGGGCCACACCGGCACGGTCGCCGTCGGCAACTGGCCCGAGGCTGACCCGGCGCTGCTGGTCCAGGAGTCGGTGACCTGCGTGGTGCAGGTGCAGAGCAAGGTTCGGGACAAGCTGTCCGTCTCGCCCGACATCGACCCGGCAGAGCTGGAGCGCCTGGCCCTGGCCTCGGAGAAGGCCCAGAGCTTCATCGGTGACAAGACGGTCCGCAAGGTGATCGTGCGCGCGCCCAAGCTGGTGAACATCGTCGTCGGCTGATTCGCCGGTTGATCGGTTGTGCGGGGCGGTGGTCGCGGTGGCGGCCACCGCCCCTTACCTTGGGCGTGACGACTGACTGGGAGGCGGTGCCGGGTGGGTTCTGCGACGGGTGGTGGACCCCGACCCTGGGTTCGGGCAGTGATCGTGGTTACAGCCGCGGTGGCGGTCTCCGCCGCGGCTGTGGGAGGCGGTCTGTGGCTGGCCGGGGACGACCCGGACGAGCCGCACGGCGGTGACGCGCACACCGCGGCGCCCCGCTGCGGGCTGGTGCCCGAGGAGGCGATCGCCGAGGCGTTGCCCGGGGCGGTTCTGGAATCGGCCGAGAGCGGGCCGCTGGCAGGCGGGGAGAGCACCGAATGCGTGTGGACCTCCGCCGGCCAGATCGATGAGGCAGACGGCGGCGAGGCGAACGGGAACAGGGAACAGGGTGTGCTGCGGGTGGAGCTGGCCGCGCGCTTCACCGACGCCTCCGCCGAGCCGGTCGTGACGGGCGAGGAGTTCGCCGCCCGGGCGCAGAGCGCGGTGGTCCCGATGCGCGGCGAGACCGTGGTCCTGGCGCCCGGAGCCGAGGGTGCGGACGAGGGCGGGGAGGCCGCGGCGGGCGAGGGGATCGAGGCCGAGGTCTGGCGCGGCCAGGTGCCCGGCACCGCCGAACTCGCCTTCCACGCGGACAACCTGCTGGTGCGCGTCTCCTACAGCGCGATGGACGGCGACGACCCCGTGCCCTTCGACCGGGCACGCGAGACCGTCATGGACTTCGCCGGGCAGCTCGGGGAGGCCCTGTGAGCACGCCTTACCCCGGTCCCGGCCCGGGCGGCCCCGCTCCGAGGGATCCTGGGGAGGATCCCGGGGCCACCCCGCCGCAGAGCCGCGGTCTGGCCGTCACCCTCCTGGTCCTGCTGCTCGCGGTGGTGCTGGGCCTCGCGGGCTGGCTCGCCTGGTACCTGCTGGGCAGCGGCACGGAGAACGGCGACTTCGAGGCCGCGCCCGAGTGCGAGATCGGCGAGACCGAGGCCCTCGACGAACTGGTGCCCGGCTACGAGAGCGAGATCGAGGAGACCGTCGGCAGCGTCCAGGACTCCTTCGGCGCCGGCTGGCAGTGCCGCTGGGCCACCCCCGAGGGTGCGGGGGACTCCGTCCCGGCCGCTGCCACCCTCGTCCTGGTCGCCGCCCCGGTCGAGGGCGGAGAGGACACCGCCGCCGACACCCTGCGCTCCACCGCGGACGGCAACGACGCCCAGCCGGTGGACGGTCTGGGTGACGAGGCCCTGAAGTGGGTCGAGAACGGAGCCTTCGAGGTCGGGTGCGTGGCTGTGCGGGTCTCCAACCTGTACGTGGAGTCCTGCTACACCGCCGCCACCGACTACGACGCCACCGGTTCGGTGGACGGCGACGTTGCCGCGGAGGACGCCGAAATCCTCGCCCGGGCCGTCGTCGAGCAGCTGCCCGCCCCCGACGAGACCGACTAGCCGCACCTCTCCAGCGGTGATCTTGCTACCAGAGGCAAGTTCGGCGCCGATTTCGCTCCTGGTAGCAAGATCACGGGGGATGAGGGTTACCAGAGGCCGTCGAGGAACTCCTCGACGGCCGGAGTGACCTCGGGGGCGAAGGGACGGTCGGCGTCCAGCGCCGCCGCGCCCGGGGAGTCGTCATACTCGCGCAGGATGTGGTCCACACCGGGCAGGTCCACGCGCTCGGCGCCGCTCAGGCCGGTCATCAGCCGGTCGATCTCCTCAGCGTTGACCTGGGCGTCCTCCTCACCCCACAGGACCAGTACCGGGGTGGTCGCGGGCAGCTCCCCGGCCAGTTCCACCGGGTCGAAGGCGTCGATCCAGGCCAGGTAGTCCTCGTTCTGCTCGGTGAAGAGCCCGGTGCTGTCGTCGCGGGGCAGCTCGGTGCCCGCGCGGACCGCCGCCCGCCCCGCACGGATGTCGGAGAGTAGCTGTGCGGCGGTCACCTCGCCGACCCCGCCCTGGGCCTCGGCTGTGCGGACCTGCTCGGTCACCTGTCGGTCGATGAGGTCGAGCATGCGGGTACCGGGCGGGGCGGCCAGCACCAGTGCGGGTTCGGCGTCCAGGACCTCGTGGGCGCGCAGCGCGAACAGGGCGCCCTCGCTGTGGCCCAGGATGACGGTGCGTTCGGGGTCCACCTCGGGCTGGGCGATGAGCTCCGCGTAGGCGGCGGCCATCTGCTCGTCGTAGACCAGCGGGTCCACGTCGCGTTCCAGGGCCACCTCCTCGGCGTCGTCCATGTCCGCCGGGTCGCCGCTGCCGAACTTGTCGTAGCGCAGCGAGGCCGCTCCCGCACCGGTGAGCACCCGGGCGAGGTTCAGGTTGGTGTCGGCCTCGGGCCGTCCGGCGCTGTTGCCGTCCCGGTCGGTGGGGCCGCTGCCGGAGATGATGAGCACCCCGGGGACCTGGCCGTCACCGGACCCGGCGGGGACGGTGAAGGTGCCGGGCACGGTGAACCCGCCGCCCTGGAAGGAGACCGTGCGCTCGTGCCCGGAAGCACCGGGTAGCACGGGCCCGTCGTCACCGTCGGTGGGGGTGCAGGCGGTGACCAGCAACGCACCGGCGGCCAGCACAGCCAGCAGCGCGGAACGGCGGTCGGAGGCGCCTGGGACGCGGGTACCGGGACGCCCGGAAACACTGGTGGCCCCGGAGGCGCCCGGGGTACGGGAGGCGGGGGCGGAGGCAGGTGTCGACACGCCCTCAGCGTATCGGCCCGCCACCCGCCCCGGTCTCCCGGTGCGCACGTGGGGTGCGGCTGCCTCAGACCCGGCGCATGACCGTGACGACCTTGCCGAGGATGGTGGCCTGGTCTCCGTTGATCGGCTCGTAGGCGTCGTTGCGCGGTATCAGCCAGACGTGCCCGTCCTCCTCGCGGCGCAGCACCTTGACGGTCGCCTCGTCGTCCAGCATCGCCGCGACGATGTCGCCGTTCTCGGCGTCCTGCTGCTGGCGGATCACCACCAGGTCGCCGTCGGTGATGGCGGCGTCGATCATCGAGTCGCCCACCACGGTGAGCATGAACAGTCGGCCCTCGCCGACCAGCTGCCGCGGCAGCGCCAGGACATCCTCGACCGCCTCCTCGGCCAGGATCGGACCGCCGGCGGCGATCCGGCCGACCAGCGGCACTGAGGCGGCCCGGGTGGAGTCGGCGGACAGTTCCTCCCGGGTGATGGCCTGCGCGCCCTCCTTGCCCGGCGTGCGCAGCTCGACTGCGCGCGGCCGGTTCTGGTCCCGGTACAGGTAGCCCTTGCGCTGGAGCACCTTGAGCTGGTGCGCCACGCTGGACGGGCTGGACAGGCCGACCGAGTCACCGATCTCCCGGATGGACGGCGGGTAACCCCGTTCCCGGACGTAACGCTGGATGCAGTTCAGAACACTCTGTTGGCGTGCGGTGAGTTTGGGGGGTTCGGGCGTGGTCGCGCCCGTGTCACCGACGGGCGAAAGAACGGTGGTGGGTCCGGAGCCGACGGCTCCGGGATTCTCCTCCGGCACGGCCGGGCCTCCTCGGTGTTCGGTTCGGTCAGGGCCTGTTCGTGTGGCCAGTCACCGGCCGCGACCGCGCCGACCTGGTGGGCCACTCCGGCGGCGAAACCGGCGTGAAATCAAGGTCAACATTAGTCGTTGCACACGGTGATATCAAACAAGCGTTCGAGAACGGGTGGTCGATGCTGCATGGGGATTTCGCTTTGTGTTTTTTCGGGTCCCGATTCCCGCGGTCCCCACTTATGTGTGTACACGTGTTCACCCGACGTTGTCCCCCGAATGTGCGAAGAGGTCCGAGGAAGGGGCCTGTAAGTCCGCGGAAGGGGGCGGGGCGGGCTCTCGTGCGGCGTGCGTGCGGTGTGCGGGCCGGGTTCCGGTATGGGGTTCGTCTCGCCCGGGACCGCATCGCGACAGCCGGCCCGCGGCCCGGTGCTGGGTGGGGCGGCGGGGAAGGGAATTCGGTCACGGGAGGGGTGTGGCGGCCGGCGAGTCACGGGCACCCTCCCCCTTATCCTTGGATTCGGCGCCCGCCGCCGCACATTCCCCACCTGTCCGCCCCTGCCTCCCCGAGTCCCGTTTCTCGCCGGTCGGTCGTCCCTGTCGGGTCGGGTGCGGGGACACGCCGCGGGCAGGGTTGCGGGCGTCCGTCTCGACGCCTAGGTTCGACCACAACATCTGGTGTTGGAATGGGGTCTACGGTCAAGAAGTTGTGGTTTAGTAGACCCCTGGGGTTAGTGGCCCCCTAGATTTGTCGGTCGGGTACAGGGAAGCCAGGTGAACCGGGATGCACTGTCCGTTCTGCCGTCATCCGGACACCCGGGTGATCGACAGCAGGTCCACCGACGACGGCGCGGCCATCCGGCGCCGCCGGTCCTGCCCGGTCTGTGAGCGCCGCTTCACCACGCAGGAGACCGTCCTGCTGATGGTGGCCAAGCGCTCGGGGGTCACCGAACCCTTCAGCCGGACCAAGATCATCGCCGGGGTGCGCCGGGCCTGCCAGGGCCGCCCCGTCTCCGAGGACGCCCTCGCCAAGCTCGGCCAGCAGGTCGAGGAGGAGATCCGCGGCCGGGGCGTAGCCGAGGTGCCCGCCCACGAGATCGGTCTGGCCATCCTGGGCCCGATGCGCGACCTCGACGAGGTCGCCTACCTGCACTTCGCCAGCGTCTACCGGGGCTTCGAGAGCCTTGCCGACTTCGAGGCGGAGATCGCCAGCCTGCGCAAGGACCGTGAGGTCGACACCGAACCCGCGGTCGACACCGCTTCCACCGGGTAGCCCGAACGGCGCCCACGCGACGCCGGAACGGCCACCCGAAGGTGGTCGGGAGCACGGCCAAGGACACCGCCGTACCCCCGCACCACCCCGAACACACATGAACGCCCGCGCGGTCGACGCCGGTCCGCGCATGAACGTACTTTCGGGGAGACGCTGCCATGACGGAAACCACGCGCGGTCCAGTGGGGCGCAAGGGCAAGGGGCCACGCAAGGGGCTCAAGATGCGGCGGGTCAACACGACCGCGGGCACGCATCCCTACGACACCCTCGAATGGGAACGCCGCGACGTCATCATGACCAACTGGCGCGACGGCACCGTCAACTTCGAACAGCGCGGCGTGGAGTTCCCCGTCTCCTGGTCGGTGAACGCCACCCAGATCGTGGCCAGCAAGTACTTCCGCGGAGCCGTCGGCACACCTGAGCGCGAGTGGAGCCTCAAACAGCTCATCGACCGCGTCGTCGGCGTCTACACCGAGACCGGCCGCGCCCACGGCTACTTCGCCTCCGAGGAGGACGCCGAGGTCTTCGACCACGAACTCAAGTACGCCCTGGCCCACCAGCTGTTCAGCTTCAACTCCCCGGTCTGGTTCAACGTGGGGACAGCGGCGAAGCAGCAGGTCAGCGCGTGTTTCATCCTCTCCGTGGACGACAACATGGAGTCGATCCTGGACTGGTACAAGGAGGAGGGGCTGATCTTCAAGGGCGGCTCCGGCGCGGGGGTGAACCTGTCCCGGATCCGCTCCAGCAAGGAGCTGCTCTCGTCCGGCGGTGCGGCTTCGGGCCCGGTCTCCTTCATGCGCGGCGCGGACGCCTCCGCCGGGACCATCAAGTCAGGCGGGGCGACACGGCGGGCGGCCAAGATGGTCGTGCTGGACGTGGACCACCCCGACATCGAGGAGTTCGTCGAGACCAAGTCCCGCGAGGAGCACAAGATCCGGGCGCTGCGCGACGCCGGGTTCGACGTGGACCTGGGCGGTGACGACATGTTCAGCGTCCAGTACCAGAACGCCAACAACTCAGTCCGGGTCTCTGACGCCTTCATGCGCGCGGTCGAGACCGGCTCGGAGTTCGGGCTGACCTCCCGCACCACCGGCGAGGTGATCGCCACCGTCGACGCCAAGGACCTCTTCCACCGGATGGCCCGCGCGGCCTGGGAGTGCGCGGACCCGGGCATCCAGTACGACGGCACCATTCAGGACTGGCACACCAACCCCGAAACCGGGCGAATCAGCGCAAGTAACCCATGTAGTGAATACCTGTCATTGGATGACTCGTCCTGCAATCTGGCCTCGGTCAACCTGCTGAAGTTCCTGCGTGAGGACGACACGTTCGACGTCGAGGGGTTCACCCGGCTCACCGAGCTGGTGGTCACGGCGATGGACATCTCCATCACCTTCGCCGACTTTCCCACCGACAAGATCGGCGAGACCACCCGCGCCTACCGCCAGCTCGGCATCGGGTACGCGAACCTGGGTGCCCTGCTCATGGCCACCGGCCACGCCTACGACTCCGACGGCGGCCGCGCCGTGGCCGCCGCGATCACCTCGCTGATGACCGGGGCCGCCTACCGCCGCAGCGCCGAACTGGCCGGGGTAGTCGGTCCCTACGAGGGCTACCGGCGCAACGAGCAGGCCCACAAGCGCGTCATACGCAAGCACGCCGCCGCCAACGACGACCTGCGTACCGTCGGCGCCCTGGAGGAGCCCGTCCACGAGGCCGCCACCCGGGAGTGGGCGGAGTGCCTCAGGCTCGGCGAACGCCACGGCTGGCGCAACGCCCAGGCCAGTCTTCTCGCTCCCACCGGGACGATCAGCTTCATGCTCGACTGCGACACGACCGGGATCGAGCCGGACTTCTCGTTGGTCAAGTACAAGAAGCTGGTCGGCGGCGGGTCCATGCAGATCGTGAACCAGGCGATTCCGCGGGCCCTGAAGAACCTCGGGTACCAGGACGAGCAGGCCGAGGCGATCGTGGAGTACGTCGCCGAGAACGGGCATGTGGTGGAGGCGCCGTCGCTGAGGCCCGAGCACTACGAGGTATTCGACTGCGCCATGGGGCGCCGCTACATCGAATCCATGGGGCACGTGCGGATGATGGCGGCCACCCAGCCGTTCCTGTCCGGGGCGATCTCCAAGACGGTGAACGTGCCCGAGGAGGCCACGGTCGCCGACTTCGAGCACATCTACTACGAGGGCTGGCGCCTGGGGCTCAAGGCGCTGGCGGTCTACCGGGACAACTGCAAGGTGGGCCAGCCGCTGTCCACGGCCAGGAACGAGGGCGGGGCCGAGAAGGCCCCCGAGGTCATCGAGGTGCCTCGGCCGGTGCGGCGCAGGCTGCCCAAGAAGCGGCCGAGCGAGACCACCTCGTTCTCCGTGGGCGGGGCCGAGGGGTACATCACCGCGGGCTCCTACCCCGACGACGGGCTCGGAGAGGTCTTCATGAAGCTCGGCAAGCAGGGGTCGACCCTGGCCGGGGTCATGGACGCCTTCTCCATAGCGATCTCCATCGCACTCCAGTACGGGGTCCCGCTGGAGACCTACGTGGAGAAGTTCACCAACATGCGCTTCGACCCGGCGGGCATGACCGACGATCCGGACATCCGGATGGCGCAGTCGGTGGTGGACTACATCTTCCGCCGACTGGCCCTGGACCACCTGCCCTACGAGGAGCGGGCCGCCCTGGGAGTGCTGTCGGCCGCCGAGCGCGAGGCCCAGCTCAACGGCGAGGACCCGGCCCAGACCGCGGTGCAGGTGGAGTCGTACGCGCAGTCCGCGGCCCCGGCCGAGGCCCCGGCGTCCCCGCGGGAGGAGCGCTCCGAGCCCCGGGCGCCCCGGGTGGCCCCGTCCGAGGGGTTCATCGCCGACGCCCCGCTGTGCATCACCTGCGGTACCAAGATGCGGCCCTCCGGCAGCTGCTACGCCTGCGAGGGCTGCGGAGCCACCAGCGGCTGCAGCTGACCGGGAGAGGTGGAGAACCGAGGGGCGGCCATCTGAACTGGTCCCCGATAGTTGGACCGGCTAACTAAAGGTTATGCCGCCAGGGCCTGAGCTCGGTACTGAACCGGGCTCAGGCCCTCAAGGTAGCTATGGACGCGTTCGTGGTTGAACCAGGCGATGTACTCATCCAGCCCGGTGGTGAACTCCTCGACGGTCTCGAACTCGGAGTGGGTGAAGAACTCCTCCTTCAGGTGACCGAAGAAACTCTCGATCACCGCGTTGTCCAGACAGTTGCCCTTGCGCGACATCGACTGAAGACCGTCGACCCCGGCGAGCAGCCGCCGCCAGGACACGTGCTGATACTGAAACCCCTGGTCGGAGTGGACCAGCGGGCTCTGACCAGGGGGCAGGGTCTTCAACGCCTCCCGCAAGGAGGTGTTGGTCAACTCCAGGTTCGGTGACAGAGCGGCCGTGTAGGAGATGATCTGCCGATCGAACAGGTCCATGACCGGTGACAGGTAGACCTTGTGGCCCGCGACGGCGAACTCGCTCACGTCGGTCACCCATTTCTGGTTCGGCCCCTGCGCGGTGAAGTCACGCTCCAGCAGGTTCGGCGCCACCTGGCCCGCCTGGCCCCGGTAGGAGCTGTAGGGCTTCTTGCGGCGCACCCGACAGACCACGCCCAGCTGGTTCATGAGCTTGAGTACGGTCTTCTTCGCCACCCGCCACCCCTTCTTGAGGAGCTGGTCATGGATCCGGCGGTGCCCGTAACGACCCTTGTTCTTGTCGAAGAGCTGCCTGATCTGGGCTTTGAGCGCAGCGTGGGGATCCGGGGCTTGGAGTCGGGCCTGGTGGTAGAAGAACGTGGAGCGGGCCAGACCCGCGACCTGAAGCAGCAGTGTGAGGGGATGGTGAGCCTTGAGGGTAGCCACGGCCGCAGCCTTCATCGCCGCCCCTGTTCCCTCAAGGCCCGCAATTTTTTTAGGTAGGCGTTCTCCGCGGCCAAGCGCTCGTTTTCACGGCGCAGCTGTTCGAGGTCGCTGAGCTCTGGTGCGGGCTTGTCCGGGTCCTGGGGTGGTCGGCCCTTGCGTTGGGGGCGCAGGGCTTGTTCTCCCCGGCTTCGGTAGGCACGGACCCAGTTCTCGACCAGTTTGGGTGAGGACAACGCGTGTTCACGGGCCAGTTGGGCTGGTGAAGCGTGCCCGTCAATGACCTGGCGGACCAGGTCGAGTTTGAACTCGAACGTGAACGACCCTCTGGTCGGCTCGCGCATCAACGCTCCCGCACCTCGAAGTTTGAATCGATCGTGCAAGCGTCTCATTGCATGCTTGGACACGCCCAGTCTGGTGGAGACGGCTTTGGGTCCGTGTCCGGCCTCGAACAGGGCCAGAGCGCTATGACGTTGATCTTCGGACAGCGAACTCGTGGGATAGATGTGACTGCTCCCCGGTAGATGGAACTGGATTTCCCAGTCCAACTTCCGGGGAGCAGTTCAATCCGGCCGCCCCTTTTTTTGTGGTCGAATCCAGCCTGTGCCGTCCTGGGGCGGCACCGATGAACCGGGAAGCACCAGGGGCCCGGGTGTGTTTCCTCATTCACCGGGAAAGAAGTTACCACCGCCGGTAGCATCACCTGCATGGGAGCTGAACTTATGGAATCGGGATACAGATCCGCCGAGCAGGAGCCCGGTCAGTCGGCCGTTCAGGCGATTCATGCGGGGTCTATAAGCCTTGGTGGCGGATTGTCCAGGGACCAGCTGGTTACCCTCGCGCAAGCGCTGCGCGAACTAGGCGGGGCCGCACCTGAACTGGTCCCGTCCGGTGCACGGGAGGACTCGAGTTTCTCCGGCGGTCGTGCGCGCAAGATCAGCGTCTCCATGCCAGAGGACCTCAGCGCCGCCGTCCAGCAGAGAGTGGGGCGGGGGGAGTTCAGCAAGTATGTAACCGAGGCGGTCGCCCAACGACTGGAGTCCGACCTGTTGGCCGAGCTCGTCGGGCTGCTCGACGAGGAGCACGGTGAGGTTCCGGAAGATCTGGTTGCGGAGGCGGAGGGCGCATGGCCGGACGTCGAGTGACCGGAAGCGGCACACTTGTCCTCGACAGTGAAGGGCTGTCCAAGCTCTCTCACGGGGACAAGCGAGCCCGCGCTCACCTCGAGGCCGCGCGGCGAAGAGGAGCACGCGTGGTTACCAGCGCGCTCACCCTTACCGAGGTACTCAGGGGCGGTCCGAGGGACGCCGCCGTGCACCGGGTCCTGGCGAGAGTCGAGGTCGTTCCGGTCTCGCCAGAGATCGGTAGGGCCTCGGGGGAGCTCCTTGGCAGAGCTGGTTTGTCCGGTCACCGTTGCGCGATCGATTCCGTGGTGGCGGCCACCGCGCTTCGGCAACCGAGGCCGGTCCTCGTACTGACGAGCGATCCCGAGGACCTGGCCGCGCTCGTGGAGGAACCGGAGCGGCCCAGATCAGAAAGGGTCGCGGTGGTGCCCCTCTGAGTTCGTGACGGCTTCTTGGCGGGGGCGTGGTCCACACCTGTGGTTGGCGGGGGAGGGGAGCGGGTAACCCTTCGGCACCCGGTGACAGCCAGCGGAAGGTGGTTCCCATGCTGATAGCCGCGATCCTGCGGGCGAAGGGCCCGGAGGTGGTGAGCGTCGCTCCTGAAGCGACCGTCGCGCAGTTGCTCACCGAGCTCGCACGTCACAACATCGGCGCCGTCGTCGTCGCCGCGGAGGACGCCACGCTCGTCGGCATCGTCTCCGAGCGTGACGTGGTCCGACACCTGGAGCGCCGTGGACCAGACCTGCTGTCCGCCCCGGTCTCCGACATCATGACCTCCGACGTGGTCACCTGCACCCCCGATGACACCGTCGAGGAGATCAGCGAACACATGACCATGCGCCGGTTCCGGCACGTCCCGGTCACCTCCGAGGGGCGGCTGGCGGGGATCGTCAGCATCGGTGACCTGGTCAAGAGCCGTCTACGGATCCTTGAGGACGACCGTGCCCAACTGGAGGCCTACATCCACGGCCGGTAGCGGGGCCCGGCCTCCTCCGACCGCCGTCGCGCCGTGTCTCATGTGTCTCAGGTGTCTCAGGTGTCTCAGGTGTCGCAGTGATCGCCCGACGCCACGGCGACGGCGGCGGTCGCGGCGGTCACGCCCAGGACCGCGGGCCAGGAACCGACCTTCTTGGCCAGCGGGTGCGACAGGCCGAAGGCGGCCACGTACACGCCGGTCAGCGCGATCGCGGTGCCCAGACCCGAGCTGCGGCGCGTGGTCTCGAAGGCCGCGGCGCCGAACCCGGCCAGGACCGCCCCGCCCAGGGGGCGGTTCCCGGTGGCGCGGGCCACCGAATAGCCGCCGATCAGACCGGCTGTGGTCAGGACAGCGCTGGGTACTGCGGGCATCGAGGACTCCCCGTTTGTCGTGAATCTGTCAGATCGAGGCTAGCTCCGCTCCGAGAGGCGCGCCATTCGGCGCGCGTGTCCCGCTCCGGGGTCGTTTCCGAGGGCTGCTGTGCTCCCCGGTCCGGTTCGGCCGGGGCGGCCGGTCACCGAGCGGCTGATTCCGCATCACGCTCAGGACACGAACCATGGGTTTCGGCTGGTGTACGTGCCACGGTAGGAACAGACCACTACCGCCTTCTCGTGCGTCGCTCCCGTCCCGACCTGGAACCGGAAAACAGTACGCAACGTCGAAGCTGATAGTTCCCGACGTCCCGTTACAAGGAGTGAATGCCTATGTCGTTCGCGCAGACCGTGCGCGGCGCGGCCAGTGCGGTAGCCCAGGGGGGCGACCCGCGCCAGGCCGTGACCGACGCAGTCCAACAGGCCGCGGGCCAGGTGGGCGGACAGGGGGCCGGCCAGCGGTCCGGTCAGAGTTCGGAGAGCGGTCTCGACCCGCAGGACTTCGTCGCCGCACGTGAGCAGGGCGCGTCCGTCGACACCCGTATCGAGCAGAAGACCACCTCGCTCAACAACGCAGGCGAGGCCCTCAACCGCAGCTACTACGAACGCGGCCGGAGCGGCCCCGTCCACGTCATCTGTCCGATGGTCACCCCCCGGGGACGCACCCTCGTCACGATGCTCCCGGCGATCGCCCTGGTGGTCATCGGTGTCATCGGGTTCTCGACGGTGACGGCGACGGCGATGGTCACCGGCGCCAACTCACTGCTCAACCCCTTCTTCGGGATCCACTACTGGCTCATCACCCTCGCCGTCACCGGCTTCATGTGGTGGCGCCAGGGCATGGTCATGGTCCCGGACGGCTGCAAGGCCATCATGACGCGGTTCGGGAAGATGGAGGGCCTTCTCGACCCGGGCCGGGTCACGCTGTTCAACCCCTGGAAGCGCGTCTCCTACATCGTCAACACCGAGCGCGAGTACCCGTTCAACGCGCCGATCCGATCCGCTCCCACCAAGAGCGGCGTCCAGGCCTCGGTCGACCTGTTCGTGCAGTTCAAGATCAAGAAGCCCGACGACTTCGTCTACACCCTGGGCGGTGTCCACGGTTTCCAGGAGAAGCTCAACAACGCCATCAGCGAGACCACCCGCAGTCTCATCTACGAGCAGGAGGCCTCGGCGATCTACGACATGGTCGGCGAGGGCACCCAGGGACTGCTGACCTCCCTGAACAGCCAGTTCAACGGGATCGTCGAACTGACCAGCGCCAACATCACCCACGCCGAGCCCTCCAGCCAGGAGTACCGGATGGACCTGGCGGCGCCGGAAATGGTGCGGGTGGCCAAGGACGCCTACACCTTCGAGTACGAGCTCCAGCTGCGCAAGGAGCAGAACGAGGGTGACCTGAACAAGGAGCTCGCCACCCTCAACGAGACGCTCTCCGCGATCCAGGCCGACATCGCCCAGTACCAGGCGCAGATGGACACCGCCCTGGAGCGTGAGACCAACCGGGCGCGCGCCACCGCCCGCCAGCGCTTCGTGGAGGCCGAGTCCGAGGCCAACGCCAACGCCGCGCTGCTGCAGGCCCAGGCCCTGGACATCCGCGCGGTCAGCGCCGCCGAGGCGCCCGAGATCCTCAACTACCGGTTCCGGGAGAACCTCCTGGACAAGCTGGAGTCGGTCGCGGACAGCCTGCCGCAGGTGCTGCGGATCGGTTCGGGCGACGGTGCCAGTGTCGACTACCTGCGCATCGCCCAGGAGATCATCGGTCAGAGCGACACCGCCCTGTTCTCCGATGAGGACATGGCCGCGGTCCGTGAGCGTCTGGGCGAGATCAAGGCCCGCATCTCCCAGCGCGAGCAGGAGATCAACGCCCTCATCGAGGAGGAGGCCAACGCACGCCGCGGCCCCTCCGTCGAGGACCCGGGCGAGGACCTGGTCGAGGAGATCCGCCAGTCGGTGAGCGACGAGGCCATCGACGAGCGCATCTCCGAGGCCGCTCCGTCGCCGGACACCGAGCCCGCCTCTCCCGCCGAACAGGCTCCGCACGGTGGCCCGGCCACCCACGGCGGTCAGGCCCAACCGGCAGGGCAGCCCCCGGTCGACGCCCCGCCGCCCTCCGGCGCCCCGTTCCATAACCCGCAGGACCCGAAGAACCCGCCGCCGCCCCCGTGGCCGCAGGGCGGTTCCGAGGGCCAGCACCCGGGAGGTCAGTAGATGAGTGAGTCCTTCAACCCCGGCGGCGGCTCCAACATCAAGGAGTCCCTCTCCTCGTGGGGTGACCTCGCGGGTCTGCTGCGCGGCGGTGACCAGGGCGCGATCGTCCCGGTCGTCATACCGCGTGACAACCGCGGACTGCGCTGGACCATCCTGGTGTGGTTCGGCCTGTTCGCGATCAGCAGTGCGCTGATGATGACCCTGAACGCGGCGTTCGGCAGCGGCCTGTCCGGCGTGGCCTACGGCGCCCTGGCGGTGCCGACCCTGATCGTCGGTGTGCTCAGCGTGCTGCTCGGAGGCCTGTGGTGGTGGCGCGGCGCGATCGTGGAGATCGAGCAAGGCACCGACGGCATTCTCACCAAGTACGGCAAGTTCACCGAGGTCATCGGCCCGGGCCGGCACTACCTGTGGCACCCGTGGAAGCGCGTGGACTTCGTGGTGGACACCAGCACGGAGATCCCTTACACGGCCCCGGTGCTGGCCTGCCCCACGCGGGAGAACGTGCCGCTGAAGTCGATCGAGTTCTTCCTGAAGTTCCGGATCAAGAACTCGCACAAGTTCGTCCTCACCATCGGTGCGAGCAACTTCGACCTCGTGCTCTCCAGCGCGGTGCAGGACGCCATCCGTCAGCGCAGCCGCATGGTCAACACCGAGTCCGCCTACGATCTGCGCGGCTCGAACGTCGAGGACATGCGCGGCCTGCTCAACAACCAGTTGAGAAAGTACGGCGTCGAGATCACCGGCTGCAACATCCCGGACGTGCAGCTGCCCAACCAGTACCAGCAGCACCTGGCCACCCGGGAGCGGGTCGCCAAGGAGCTGGTCGCCTACGAGCAGGAGTGGGAGCTCACGCGCAAGCGCCGCATCGACACCCTGCTCATGGATATCGAGCGTTCCAAGAAGACCCGCGACGCCAAGATCGTCGAGGTCAACGCCTCCCTCAACAAGGCGCGCAAGGACGTGGCGCAGATGCTGGAGGAGCAGGAGACCGAGGCCCAGCGGGTGCGGTACGAGATCGAGACGCGCGGCCGGGCCGACCTGGTCGCCGCCGAGAACGAGGCCAAGGCACAGCGGCGTCTGGCCACCGCCTACCGGGACAACCGGGCTGTGCTGGAGTACGAGCTGGCCCGACGCCGCCTGGACGTGGGGGCCATCCTGGCCGGGCGGGCTCCGCGCCCGGTCGTGGTGCAGACCGAGGGCGGCTCCGGCGACGCTTCCACGCTGTCCACCCTGCTCACCGCGCAGCTGCTGCCGCAGGTCATGAACAGCGGGGGTGGCTCCTCCACCCGTTCGCTGGCCGCTTCGGCGGCCCAGGAGGCCTTCGACAGCGCCCAGGGTTCAGTGGCCGCGGCCGCCGCCCGCCAGCAGCAGCTGGCCGAGGAGCACCAGAGCCAGCAGGACACCGCGATGCGCCAGCAGTTCGAGCGCGGTGAGGGTTACGGCGGCAGCCAGGACGGTGGCCGACGCGGTCGCTGACCTCCAGCTCAGTGCCGCCCGGATCCTTCGGGACCGTGCCGCCTGGTGCTTGCCGGAAACGGAGGAACGTGCGAGGGGCCCTGCGACATCTCGTGTCGCGGGGCCCCTCGTCTGCCTGGGGAGGGAACGCTCTCACACGCTGAGGGTCAGGGAACCGTACCCGGCGATGTCGATCCCGTGCCGGGCGGCGATCTCCACCAGGTCCTCGATCTCTCCCGCCTGGGAGGTGGCCAGGTCGTCGTCGCCGATGGCGTGGGCACGGCGCAGCGCGGTGATGGAATCGTGGATACGCAGGTGAAGGGTGAGCACGAACTCGCGCATGGAACCTCTCCTCGGGTGGGGCGGCGCTGCCTGGGGGAGAACCTTGAGGGGTGTCTCCCGGGGGACGCACCCATCTGTACACGCCGAGGGTGAGAGAAGAGTTGGAGCGGGGCAGCGCCCGGCAAAGAGCCGGTTAAGTGCCCGGGCCGCCGGTGCCCGGGCAGTGCCGTCTGGCGGTGCCGTCTGAAAGGGGCCCTGAATAAGGGAGGCCTGGCAGCGTCTCCGGGAGGAGCGCTGCCAGGCGGTGTGGAGTCAGAGGCGGGTCAGGGGTGCCGCGAGGGCCCGCGGTGCGCGGGGATCAGTGGTCCACCCAGACGTACCAGTCACCGGAGATGTGCTCGTAGATCCGGGACCCCTGGCCGGGCACGAAGACCCCGACGGGGATCTCCTCGGTGCTGTGCGCCAGCCCGGCGGGGTAGAAGAGTCCGGCGTCCTCCACCTCGTAGTGGGTGACGTCGTCGGTCACCGAGACGCTGCGCAGCGAGTACATCCCGGTCCACTCCCCGTTGCGGGGGATGGTCGTGGGGTCAGCGACCTCGTCGCGGAGTTCGAGGAGCTGCTCGGCGGAGGCCTGCACGCGCATCTGCAAGGGCACGTCGGCCACGGCCAGGCCCAGCGAGAGGAAGGCGATGAGTGGCGCGGAGATCCAGCGCAGCCAGTAGTGGCGGATCATCGGACGGGCGACGGCCAGCGCGATCCCCAGGCGCAGTGCGCCCATACCGGCCAGGAGCAGCCCGCCGACCATGCCGATGACGAACGTGGGCAGGTGCCCCGCTGGCATGCTGTCCTCGAAGAGAAGAACGAGTCCGATCACCCCGCACGCGGGGATGTAGAGCCGACCGGGCGGGCGCGAGGCCCAACTGATCAGCCGCTGCGCCAGCGTCGGCTTCTCGGCGATCTCTATCAGCTTGGCCACGGACCCGTCAGGGTTCGGGCCGGAAGCTGCGGCGGACATGACGTTCCCCCCACCGAATCCGGGTCATGGTGACGCGGGCCCCGGGGCAGCCTAAGGGCTCGAACGGGCCGCGTCACAGTCGATACGGCCGTTGTTGTGCGGCCTGTTCCACAGGATAGAGCAGAGGTGGGGCGTGTTCGGGGCGACGGGGCGAAATAGCGGGAGCTTTCCCCTGTGTCGTCGATGGTGCCCGGCGCCGGACAGGTCGGGCCGCGCTGGGTCGTGGTGAGAGGACCAGGTAGTCCCAGGACCACCGTCCACCACCCACCGCCATCAGGACGCACACCGCCGTGACCAGCGCGGTCGCCCCCCAGGAGCCGAACGGGGACAGGTGCGCGGCCCCGACGGTGAGGGTGCCGATCATGGCCGACAGGGCCAGGAGCGGCCCGGTCAGCCATGTGAGCAGGCCCACGGCGAAGGCCACCGAGAGCGCGACCAACAGGGCGGGGGCCAACGGTGCGGCGAAGGTGGCGACGGGCATCCCGGCGTCGGACAGCCGCTCGGCGACCAGACCCTCCTGGCCGCGCAGCGCCAGGCCGTACTCGGCGAACACCCAGCCCACGCCCACACGGGTGGCGGCGGAGATGACGTCGTAGAGGCGGCCGCGCAGGATGGCGGGCTTGGCCGACCGGGTGCCCAGGGCGGATCGAGTAGGACGGGTGGAGCGTTTCGGTGGGGGTTCGGGCCGCATCCTCGGCCTGGTGCGCTGCATGTCCATTCCTCCCGGCAACCCGGCGCGGCGGTTCCAACAAGCGGAAACTACCGAAAGTAACGTGCACTTACCCGGTGTCACTCTCGGAGAGTCGCGCAAAACCCACCGGATTGGGCCCGTCGGTACCGGCAGGCCCCGGAGCTCCTCGGCCGAACCGGCACGGAAGGTCACCCGCCCGCTCTAGGGTTGTGGCGTGCCGACGACTCGCCAACAGAACAACTCCGCCCAGCAGAACAGCTCCTCCCGCAAGAGCGACCCGCCGCCCGCGCCCACCTTCGAGATCGAGAACGAACTCCGCGCCGCGGGTGCGCGCGTGGTGGCCGGGGTGGACGAGGTGGGCCGGGGCGCCTGGGCCGGGCCCCTCCTGGTCTGCGCCGCGGTCCCCGGTGAGGGCGAACCGCCCGCCGGGCTCACCGACTCCAAACGCCTGACCCCCAAACGGCGCCGCGAGCTCGCCGCGCAGATCGAGCCGTGGGTGGCCGATCACGCCTTCGGCTGGTCCGAGGCGGCCGAGATCGACGAGGTCGGTATGACCGAGGCCCTGCACCGGGCCGCCCGCCGTGCCCTGGACGCCCTGGAACCCCGCCCCGACGCGGTGCTCCTCGACGGCCGCCACGACTTCATCGGCCGACCCTGGCCGGTGCGCACCCAGGTCAAGGGCGACCTGACCTGCGTGAGCGTGGCCGCAGCCGCGATCCTGGCCAAGGTACGCCGGGACTCCCTCATGGCCGAGATCGCCGAGGAGCACCCCGGCTACGGTTTCGAGAAGGCCGCGGGCTACCCCTCGCCCACGCACCGGGCCACCCTGGCCGAGGCCGGGCCCACCCCCTATCACCGAATGAGCTGGGCCTACCTCGACGACCTGCCCCGATGGCGCCACCTGCGCCGGGTGCGCCCCGCCCCCGGGGGTCAGATCCCGCTGCTCTGAACCCGCTGCCTCGGCCAGGGCGCCCTGAACCTGCGGCCCCGAGTGGCCCCGAGCGGACCCGCGACACGCCGCTCCGCACTGGACATCCGGCCCCACTTGGGGCAAGGCTGTTCTCCGGGGTGTGCCCGCCTGCCGCACGGGTGGCCGGCCGCACCTGCCCCAAGGAACACGAGCAGCCGCGTTCACGGCCACAGCCACGGTCGCGTCGCGGGTGTCGGTCCCCTCCGACCTCGGCCCGCCCCCGGGCCGACCACGCGACCCCCACGCAGGAAGGGGCTACGGATGACGCGCGAACTGCGCTCCGCCGCCGCGCAGGCCGACCGCGCCTCGGGACTGGACCGCCTACGCGCCTTCTACCACCGGGTTCCCCTCGGGCGGCGTCTGGTGGCGGCGCTGGTGATCGTCACGGTGGTCGCCGTCGTCGCACTCGTCCTGAGCCTGCCCGTGTTCGGGTTCGTGCTCGGCACAGTGCTGCTGCTGGTGGCGTTCTCCGCCCTGATGCGTTCCTTTGACGCCTTTCTCACCGTGGTGGTCTCGGTGGTGTGGCTGCTCATCGCGGTACCGCTCTTCCAGATCCCGCTGACCGCCCAGCCGGTCACCCTGCTGGTCCTGCCCCTGCCCTTCCTGGTGGTCCTGGCGGCCAGTCGTGCCCGCGAGTTCCCCGTCTGGCACACCTCCCTGCTCGCGCTCACCGCGGGGCTCGTCGTCGGGTTCTCCGTGGCACTGCTCGGCATGATCGTCGAACCCTTCCCCGGCGGTGCCGGGATCGCCGCGCTCTACGTCGCCGCGGGAGCAGGCCTGCTGTGGCGCCTGCTCGCCTCCGGGCAGGTGGCCAAGGAGAGCCGCGAGAACGACGACAAGCGCAGGACCAGCACGTCCAGATCGCAGTCGGGCGGGGCCCAACCGGGCGGGGCACAGCGCAGGCCCGCGGGGGCGGGGGAGGGCACCGGCCCCGGCCGCAGGGGCGAGACCGAGAACGTGCGCGGCCGCGGCTCCGACGGCTCCCGCCGGGGTAGGACCGCCGAGGACGGCGCCGACGCCGAGGAGGAACCCGTCCCGGTCGACGTGGCCCTGGCCGAGCTCGAGAACATGATCGGACTCGACCCGGTCAAACAGCAGGTTCGCGGGATCGCCGCCTCCATCGAGGCCGCCCGCCTGCGGGCCGACGCCGGGCTCTCCGTGGAGCGCCCCCTGCGCCACCTGGTCTTCTCCGGGCCGCCGGGTACCGGCAAGACCAGCGTGGCCCGCACCCTCGCCACGATCTTCCACTCCTTCGGGCTCCTGCCCACATCCCGGGTCGTGGAGGCCCAGCGCGCCGACCTGGTCGGCGAGTACCTGGGCGCCACCGCCATCAAGACCAACGAGCTCATCGACAGCGCCCTGGGCGGGGTGCTGTTCGTCGACGAGGCCTACTCCCTGGTCAACGAGGGTGACGGCCAGGCTGACCGGTTCGGTAACGAGGCCGTCCAGACCCTGCTCAAGCGGGCCGAGGACGACCGCGACCAGCTGGTCGTCATCCTGGCCGGTTACGAGAAGGAGATGGACGCCTTCCTGGCCTCCAACCCGGGTCTGGCCTCGCGGTTCGCCACCCGGATCAGCTTCCCCAGCTACTCTTCCGCCGAGCTGCTCCGGATCGCCGAGAATCTCGTCGCCCAGCGAGGGGACTTCCTCGAGCCCGAGGCCGCCCGCACGCTTCGGCAGCGGTTCGAACAGGCGGTCCAGCGCGAGGCGATCGACGAGCTCGGCAACGGCCGCTTCGCCCGTTCCATGGTGGAGAAGGCCTCCCAGGCCCGTGACGTGCGCGTGGTCACCTCGGGGGTGAGCGGCGACGAACCCGGTCTCCGCCCCAGCCCGGACGCCCTGGTCACCGTGCTCACCACCGACGTCGAGACCGCCTACTCCGAACTCACCTCCCGCCTGCCGGGCTTCGGGGAGTCCCCGGGCCTGGAGGAGGCGATGGCCGAACTCGACGGCATGATCGGCCTGGAACCGGTCAAGGAACAGGTGCGCTCCCTGGTGGCGCAGCTGCGGGTGGCGCGGTTGCGTGAGGAACAGGGTCTGCCGCACCAGCCGCCGATGCGCCACTTCGTCTTCTCCGGTCCGCCCGGTACCGGCAAGACCACGGTCGCGCGCGTGCTCGGCCGGGTCTTCTCCGCTTTGGGCATGCTGGGCCGGGCCGAGGTCGTGGAGGCCCAGCGCGCCGACCTGGTCGGTGAGCACTTGGGCGCGACCGCCGTCAAGACCAACCGGCTGATCGACCGCGCCCTGGGCGGGGTGCTGTTCGTCGACGAGGCCTACTCCCTGGTCAACCCCGGTTACAGCGGCGGCGACGCGTTCGGGGCCGAGGCCATCCAGACCCTGCTCAAACGGGCCGAGGACGATCGTGACCGCCTCGTGGTGGTCCTGGCCGGCTACACCGACGAGATGGACCGCTTCCTGGCCTCCAACGCCGGGCTGTCCTCCCGGTTCAACGTGCGGGTGCGGTTCCCGTCCTACAGCCCCGAGGAGCTGTCCGAGATCGCGGACACCGTGGCGGCCCGCACTGGCGACGTCTTCGACGACACCGCGCGCGAGGACCTGCACAGCATCTTCACGCACGTGTGCGCCACCGGGTGGATCGACGAACTGGGCAACGGCCGCTTCGCCCGTTCGCTCTACGAGCGGGCCTGCTCCCACCGCGACCTGCGAGTCTCCCAGGAGGTGGGGGAGTCGGCGACGGCGGCCGAGCTGACCGTGGTCACCAGCGAGGACGTCCGCAGGGCCTACGCCGACGCCACCCAGAACAGCTAGGGATCCCGGCACCCCGTCCTGCTACTGTCCAGTACATGACCGCTTCGCCCTCATCCTCCGCGTCCCCCGTCAAGCAGGCCCTGATCCTCGCCGGTGGACAGGCCACCCGGCTGCGGCCCTACACCGACACCCGCCCCAAGGCGATGGTGGAGGTGGCCGGACGGCCCATCATCGACTACCAGCTGGAGTGGCTGTCCTCGCACGGAGTCGAGCAGGTCGTCGTCTCCTGCGGGTACAAGGCCGAGGTCCTGCGCGAACACCTCGCAGCACGACAGGGCGGTCCAGAGATCACCCTGCTGGTCGAGGACGAGCCGCTGGGCCGCGGCGGAGCCCTGCGCTACGCCGCCACCGGGCTGCGCGATCCCGAAGCCCCGTACTTCGCCCTCAACGGTGACGTCCTCACCTGGTTCCCCCTCGACGAACTCACCGCGCGCCACCGCGCCAAGGGCGGACTCGGCACCCTGGCCCTGGCCCAGTTCCGCACCACCTGGGGCATCGTCGACGTCGACGGGGACGACCGCATCGAGGGCTTCACCCAGAGCCCCCTGCTACCGGTGTGGATCAACGCGGGCGTCTACCTGTTCGAGCCGGGTCTGACCCCGCTCCTGCCGGTCAAGGGCGACCACGAGTCCTCGACCTTCCCCGACCTCGCCAAGGAGGGGAAGCTGGCGGCCTACCGCATCGACGGTTTCTGGCGCGGCGTGGACACCGCCAAGGACGTCAAGGAGGCGGGGGCCGAGATCGAGGCCATGCGCGGGAAGGCCTGACCTGGCTCTGGCGGGGCACCGGGGCGGTAGGTATCGTCACGGACGTGAAGAATGACGGTTTCCTCCTCCCCAGTGCCCCCAACTTCCGTGACCTCGGCGGTCACCGCACGAAGGAAGGCCGCACCGTACGCGACGGTCTCCTCTTCCGCTCCGACGCCCTGCACAGCATCTCCGAACAGGACCTGCCCACCTACCAGGGCTTCGGCATCCGCCAGCTGATCGACCTGCGCACCCACCACGAACGCGACCGCCTCCCGGACCTGGTCCCCGAAGGCGCGGAGTACGCCGCCGTGGGCGTCCAGAACGCCGAGGCGGCGGGGGCGAACTTCGTCGAGACGCTCGCGGACCCGGAGCGGGCCCGCGCGATGTTCAGCGACGGAGCGGCCGAGCGGTTCATGTTCGGCGTCTACCGCGAACTGGTCTCCGACGCCGAGGCCCTGGAGGGCTACCGCGACCTGGTCGAACGCGCCGCCAAGGGGCCCACCGCCCTGGTCTTCCACTGCAGCGCGGGCAAGGACCGCACCGGCTGGGGCGCCGCCCTCCTGCTGGACCTCCTGGGCGTGGAGCGCGAGGCGATCACCAAGGACTACCTGACCAGCAACGAACGCCAGGCCAACACCGACTTCTGGATGCGCGAGCTGTCCCGGCACAGCGGCCTGCCCTGGGAGGACGTGCAGCCCATGACCCGCGTCCGCGCCGACTACCTCGACACGGCCTACACCCACATCGACGAGCTCTACGGCTCCTTCGACAACTATGTCGTCAACGGCCTCAAGATCTCCGGCGGAACGATCGAGAACCTCAAGAACCGGATGCTCGCCTGACCGCTCAGAGGTCGTCGTAGAACCCGTCTCGCGAAGCCACCTTCAGGACCAGGATGGTGAGCACGCCGTCGTCGATCTCGTACAGGACCCGGTATTCACCGACGCGGATGCGCCACATGAGCGCTTGCCCCTTGATCTTGACGCATCCGCGAGGTCGGGGGTCTTTGGAGAGCGCTGTGAGCGCTGCCTGTACTCGCTTGCGAATCGGGCTGTCGAGGTTCTTGATCCCTTCTTCGCCAAGTTGGAGTAGCGGAGTTCGTAGTGGTGGTTCACGTATCAGTTCCCCACACTTCTTCGTGGGTGAACACCGGTTCGCGGCCTTGCTTGATGTCCTCGGAGATACGTGCGGCTTCGGCTACGTCGTGCTCCTCTAGGAGCCTCTCGTAGTTCTCGACCCAACTCGCGGGGACGAGCACGTATCCGCTGAGGTCTCTACCGAGTCTGGGGCCGTGCTCGGGTTCCGTGGGCATCGCACTCATGGTCTGACCTCCATGTTCCGTGGGTGTCTGAAAGGACACGAGCCATGCCTGGCCCGGTCGAGTCAGTAACCTCAGCCAATGTGTCCAGAATACGGTTCCCGGCGCCAACCGACTCGGAGTTTCTAGAGCCGGTCCCCGATCCGCTCGGCGGCCTGCCCCACCGGGATGCCCGAGTAGCTGTGCCCGACCAGGACGACATCCCTGAGGTCACGCTGCTCCACCGCGTCGACGATGTCCTGAACGTGCGCCTGCTGACCGACCGGCTCGGGAGCGTCACTCAGACTGGGCAGTGTCAGGGGATAGCCCCCGTGCCCGGAATCCCGAAGTTCAGGAACCACCCCGTCCCACGCCCACCCACCGAGCCAGGCCCCTGTCACCAACACGAAGTTCGCCATGCCGGAAAACTAGTGCAGCCTCTCAGAGGGCGTCCAGACGGCGGCGGAGGTCGCTTTCGCTGGTGGCGCTGAACAGGACCTCGGTGAGGGTGGCCAGGACCGTGGGGCGGTCCTGGCCGTGGTCGAGCATTCGGCGGGCCGCCGCCCACAGGTTGGCCGGGCGGCCGTCCCACAGGCGTTTGGCGAGGCGTTCGTGGCGGTCCAGTTCGCGTTCGCGCTCGGGATCCCTGCCGGTGACCGGGCGGTACCAGCGGTCCTGGCCGGTGGAGTGGTGGCGGCCGTTGTGCGGGGTGGCGGCCTCGTACTCGCCGTAGTGGTCCAGCCTTAGCAGCGCCCGGCGGCCCTTGGAGGTGTCCGGGTCGAACTCCTCCGGCGCACCCGTGACGATCTCGCTGGCCAACAGGGGGAAGGCGAACATCCTGCGGGCCAGGGAGGCGAAGTCGCCGTCCGGGAGCAGGCGGCGCACCGCCTCTTGGCGCAGGCCCAGAGGGCGGGCCGGGTCGCGGTAGGTCTTGGTGAAGGCCGAGGTGGTCTCCCAGACCGCGTCCAGGGTCGCGCCGACCAGGGCCTCCGGGAGCTGGGTGCGGGAACCGGCCCAGCGCACCCAGGCCGCCAGGACGTGCGGCATGGACTCCTGTTCCTCGGGCAGCAGCACCACCCGGCCGGGCAGCCAGTGCAGCAGGAACGACTCCACCTTGCGCGGGCTCACCCGCAGCGGCCGTCCGGAGTCCACGTCGCAGCCGTGCGCGATGATGTGGTCCGCGCAGCGGCTCGCCGCGTAGGAGTCCGAGAGTTCGGCCGCCTGGTCCGAGGCGAGGAACCGGGCGGCCAGTACGGCGCGGCTGTCGCGCCGCCACACCGGGACCGGCGAGGTCGACACTCCCTCGGGCGGGTGGGGGAGGCGCTGCACCCGGGAGGCGACCAGCGCGAAGTGCGCGGCCAGCGAACCCCCGGTCAGGTCGGCGGCGGAGATCCCCACCGGCTCCACCGTGGGCCCGGCGGAAGGATCCGCGGCGGCGCCCGTGACCACGCGTTCGGTGCGTTCCAGGGCTCGGGAGAGCAAGGCCCTGGCCTCGCTCAGCTCCAGCTGTTCGAAGTGGGCGAAGTCGTCGCTGCGTGCGCGCTCCCGACACTGTTCGAGCAGCAGGTCCACCTTGGTGGTCACCCACACGTCGCGCAGCAGTCCGCCGCTGTTGTGGTCCAGAACCAGGATCAGCGCGTGCTCGGGCGGTAGCGAGCCGCTGCTGTCCGGCGCGTCCCGGCTGAACAGGCACACGACGTCGTCGGTGTCGCCGAAGCGGTCGTTGCTGACGTACACGGCCACGGGGGTCACCGCGCCGAGCTGGGCGGCCCAGGCCGGGGCCTGCAACCCCCGCTCGCGCAGGGCGATCATCCCCTGTTCGGCCAGCTCCCGCTGGGAGGCGGAGGTGCCCAGCGCGGTGATCGCGGCCAGCACGCCCAGCCCCGCCGGCTTGCCGGAGGCGGTGGCGTGCGTGATCAGCCCCTCGCCGAGCAGTCGCTCGACGTCCATCCCGGGTAGCCGCTCGCCCCACCAGGTGCCCAGGAGTTCGCTGAAGGCCAGCTCGGCGTCGAGCGGGTGCCGCATGGCGAGCAGCGCTCTGGCCGCGCGCAGCATCTCCTCGAAGGCTGCGGCGGGAACGTCGGGGCCGGTGGGTGAGGGCGAAGGGGAGGGCACGGTCTGAAGCGTATGCCAGTTGGAACAGGGTGCGCTCCCGCTTGTGGACAACGGGACCAAAGCTTGTGGAGATCGGGCCGTGTGGCCCATGTGACTTCGGAGCCGGGAGTGACGACAACCCGCGGACAGCACGGAATCGGGCACGGACCGCTGGGTCCGTGCCCGACTCGGCGCGTCGGCTCGGTGCCGGTTGGCTCAGCGCGGTTCGGGAACCGCTCGGTGGCCGGTGAACAGCGTGGTTCCCGGCCGGCGAACGCTCTTTCGTACGGTTGAGGGCGGCACGGAGTTCACCATGGCCTCGAGGTGCTCGCGGGCGACCCGCTCGACGAGGTGTGGTGTGACCGTGATGCCCAGGTGTTCGACGCAGTTCCAGGTGTCGCTGACACAGCGCTCGACGCAGCGGTGGGACAGCCCGCTGAACTCGTCGTGAAGCCTCGCCGAGATCTGTCTGAGATCCTGGACCGGGAAGGTCTGGAGCATTCTCGCTCACACCCCTAGCTGAAGATGGCCTGGACGGTGACCTCCACCCATTCCACTTGTTCTGGACGGACTGTCAACCCCTCTCCCGGCACGCTGTTGATAAAACCTGGGGGAGGTGCCGTTTACCCGGGTCACACCATCACCGCAGGTCAACAAGACGAAAAGGACGTTTCGGACATATAACAGTCCCGTTTCGAAGATTTCGCCGCAAACCGGCCGCCCTTGCTCATCGTTGGTAATTATGGGAAAACACGCCCGCAAAACCCCCGGTCGGCTGTGTCGAGGGGGTCCTGTGGCCTAACATTTACCTTCCGTGTCCACGGTAGGTCCCCCGCCCCGACGGCCGTTGCGTGTGAGCCGGTGTGTCTTATGCTTGAGCCGTGACAGCGGCCGAGAGGAGTCATGGAGCGTGACTCCTGGGAGCCGTGGAGCCCCCGACCGAAATCGGCGCCGCGTACCCCGCGCCACAGCGCCGTCGCGAACGGACGGTGGGCACAGGTGCGCAGGGGACCACGCGGTCCAGAAAAACCCCCATCGAAAGACGGCTGGGGAATCCGACGGTTCCGGAGGTGTCGAGCAGTTGAGCGCCGAGACGTCCATTCCCCCACCCCGGATCAGCGTGGCGGAACTGCCAGACGCGGTGAAATCCCTCCTCACCGACGCCCCCATCGGATTCGCACTCCTGGGTCCCGACGACGTCTTCGTCTCCATCAACCCCCGCATGGCCACCGTCTTCGGCAGCACCCCCGCCCGCTGCCTGGGCCGCACCCCCGACGAAGCTCTGAAGCAGGCCGACGACCCCGCCGGAGCCGCCGCCCACCGCGACTCGGTGCGGAGCGTGCGTGAGAGCGGCCACGCCGTACGCGGCCGCCACCGCACCGCCTCCGGGCAGACCTGGCACCTGACCTGGTTCCCGGTCAACGACCCCACCAACGGGGACCAGCACATCGCGCTCATCGCCGCCCGCGACCACGAGGACGACGGTTCCCACCGCGAGGATCAGCGCCTGCGGGCCCTGCTCCAGGCAGGAAACCAGATCGTCTGGTCCGCGGGCCCCGGCGGCGACATCCGCGAGGACTGCCCCCAGTGGCGGACCATCACCGGCCAGGACCTGGACGCCTACCTCGGCCGGGGCTGGCTCGACGCACTCCACTCCGACGACCGGCCCCGCGTCGAACGCGCCTGGGACGACGCCGTCCTGGACGTCACGCCCTTCGACGCCATGTTCCGCGTGCGCACCCGTGCGGGCGGCCACATCCACTATCGGGCGCGCGCCAACCCGATCATGGACGGCGCGGAGACCGCCGAGTGGGTCGGCACCCTGGTCGACATCACCACCGAGCGCGAGGCCGACGAACTCCGCCAGCGGCTCAACCAGCAGCTCAGCGAGGCGGCCATGCGCACCGCCCGCCTCCAGAAGGCCACCTCTGACCTCGCTGAGGCGCTCACCGCCGACGAGGTCGTCCAGGCCATGTCCGAGATCGGCCGCTCCGGCGTGGGCGCCGACCACACCTCCGTGGCCCTTTTCGACCGGGACCGGCTGCGCCTGCGGATGCTCTCCGCCGACGGCTGGGTGGGCCTGCCCGAGCGCGGGTTCTCGCTGGACTACCCCGACGTCGCGGCCAGGGCAGTGGCCGAGCAGACGCCTTGCCTGGCCGCCAGCCCTGCCGAGCTGCGCGAACTCACGGAGAACGCGCCCGAGGTCGAGGCCCTGCTCGAACGCACCGGGGAGCGCGCCTGGGTGGCGCTGCCGATGATGGCCGCGGGCCGCCCCATCGGGGCCCTGCGCTTTTCCTTCGACGCCCAGCGCGACGTCACCGACGAGGAGCACGTCTTCCTGGAGGCGCTCGCCGGGCAGTGCGCCCTGGCGATCGGCCGGGCCATCGTCTACGAACGCGAACACAGCACCGCCGAGGAGCTCCAGCGCAGCCTGCTGCCCGAGGAGCTCCCCCAGGTGAGCGGGGTGCGGCTGGCCGCCTACTACCGGTCGGGCTCACAGCACGTGCAGGTGGGCGGCGACTGGTACGACGCCTTCCTCCTGTCCGACGGCCGGGTCGCCGGGGTTCTCGGCGACGTCATGGGCAAGGGCATCCAGGCCGCCGCGGGAATGAGTCGGATCCGTAACGCGTTGCGTGCACTGGCGTTCTCCATGCCCGAACCAGCCGATGTGTTGACCGGACTCGACCGCATGTTCACGGCCACAGAGGGAATGGACCAGGTGACAACCCTGGTCTACTTCGTCCTGGACCCGGTCACCGGACAGCTCGACCTCAGCAACGCGGGTCATCTTCCGCCGCTCGTGGTCGCCGGGAACGCAGGCCCCTCGCTGCTCGACACCGAGCCCGACACACCGCTCGGCGTCAGCTCTCCGAGGGGTCATCACAAATTCTTCGTCCAACCCGGTAACACTGTCGCCCTCTACTCCGATGGACTGGTTGAGAACCGCAAACGATCCGTCGACGCCGGTCTCGACGAACTCGTCAGGGTGGCGTCCGCGGCTCAGCCCGAAGTGGTGGGCGATCCACAGCAGATGCTGGAGTACCTTGTTGAGAGCATGCTCGAAGGGTATGAGCAGGACGATGATGTCACTCTGCTCGCCGTTCAGCTTCCGGTGATCGATTCCGCGACGGAGCGGTAGACCGTACGAACAAGTCCATTGCCTTGCCTACAGTGAAGAAGCCGCCGCGCCCCGCGAAGCGGAGGTGAATCCGGCTTCCCCGCCCAGTGGGGACGATCCCAGGCCGCAGGTGGGAGAGGGTGCAGTGCCCGGTCCCGGCCGAACCGGACCACCGGGTCCGATCAATTCTCGCCACACGTCCGTTCGAGAGGTGTTTGTGTCATCTGCCAGTTCGACTCGCTCGAAGCAGTCCGAGTCACTGCAAGAGCCCGTCATTCAGCAGCTGATCGAGCGTGGGCGGTCCCAGGGCTTTCTTGAGCCCGAGGACGTGCGCCGTGCCTTCGAAGAGGCCGAAATTCCGATGTCGCAGGCGCAGTCCGTGCTCCGAAGCCTCGCCAAGGAGGGCGTGACGGTCCTCGTTCCGGAGTCGGCCTCCTCGCGGCGCAAGACCACGCGGCGCAAGACGGCTGCCCCTCGGTCCAGCACGACCACCACCCGCTCGACCACGACCACGAGCCGGGCCGCCAAGCCCGCCCGTGCGGCGGCCGCCCAGGAGCAGCCGGAGACGGTCACCGCCGTCGTCGACTCCGCCGAGGGCACCACCGCGAAGAAGACCCCGGCCAAGAAGGCGGCGACCGCGAAGAAGGCGGCCGCCCCCAAGAAGACCGCGGTCAAGAAGACCACCGCCAAGGCTCCGGCCAAGAAGGCGGCGGCGACCAAGAAGTCGGCGAAGAAGGACCTGGAGCTCGCTTCGGGCTCCGGCGAGTTCGCCGATGAGGGCCTGGACGACGACCTCGAGCACACCGGCGCCGAGTTGGAGCTGGTCGAGGACTCGACGGACTCCGAGAAGGAGACCAAGCCCGCCAAGCCCGAGACGGTCGGCGCCCCGGTCAAGCCGAGCAAGGACGACGACTCCTTCGTCCTGTACGACGATGACGACGACGCGCCCACCCCGCAGGTGGTTGCGGCTGGCGCCACCGCGGACCCGGTCAAGGACTACCTGAAGCAGATCGGTAAGGTCCCGCTCCTCAACGCCGAGCAGGAGGTCGAGCTCGCCAAGCGCATCGAGGCCGGCCTGTTCGCCGAGGAGAAGCTGGCCGAGGAGGACGACGTCCTCACCTTCGAGCTCCGCGACGAGCTCGAGTGGATCTCCGAGGACGGCGGGCGCGCCAAGAAGCACCTGCTCGAGGCGAACCTGCGTCTGGTCGTGTCCCTGGCCAAGCGCTACACCGGTCGCGGCATGCTGTTCCTGGACCTGATCCAGGAGGGCAACCTCGGTCTGATCCGCGCGGTGGAGAAGTTCGACTACACCAAGGGCTTCAAGTTCTCCACCTACGCCACGTGGTGGATCCGCCAGGCCATCACTCGTGCCATGGCCGACCAGGCCCGCACCATCCGTATCCCGGTGCACATGGTCGAGGTCATCAACAAGCTGGCCCGCGTCCAGCGCCAGATGCTCCAGGACCTGGGCCGCGAGCCCACCCCGGAGGAGCTGGCCAAGGAACTCGACATGACCCCGGAGAAGGTCGTCGAGGTGCAGAAGTACGGCCGCGAGCCGATCTCCCTGCACACCCCGCTGGGCGAGGACGGCGACAGCGAGTTCGGTGACCTCATCGAGGACTCCGAGGCGATCCAGCCGGGCGAGGCGGTCAGCTTCACCCTGCTCCAGGAACAGCTGCACTCGGTGCTGGACACCCTGTCCGAGCGCGAGGCCGGCGTCGTTTCCATGCGCTTCGGTCTCACCGACGGCCAGCCGAAGACTTTAGACGAAATCGGCAAGGTCTACGGGGTCACCCGCGAGCGCATCCGGCAGATCGAGAGCAAGACGATGTCGAAGCTCCGTCACCCGTCGCGCTCCCAGGTGCTCCGCGACTACCTGGACTAGGACGTGTGTGGCGGGTCCCCCGACGATCCGCCCCACGCGACCGATTCAGCCGGTCCCGGTGAAGACTGACGTCCCAGGCTGAAGCAGTACAGCCGAGAAGCAACACGGCTGAAAAGCAGAACAGGCGCGCCCTCCCGAAGGTGATTCGGGAGGGCGCGCCTGGCGTTTGTGCCCCCTGCCTGCTCACGGGTGTGGCGACCCCCGCGTGTCCCTCGCATGACATCAGGCACTCACTGTCCCCGCACGGAGTCCGATCTCCATCCGATGCGAACCATGCTGCCCCACGCACTGTAGGTGCGGCATAAAGTCGCCCGGGTCCCGTTTCGCGCGCCAGGGAACCCCTTTTGGTACGGGTTCGGCCGCCGGAACCGGCACGGGGCCGTGGTCTGAGGCTCGGGTGCGGGATCACCGGGGTGAGCTCAGTCGCGGATGACGACGTCCATCGTGCGCGCGGTCCCCGGCCTGTCCGCGGGCGGCAGCTCCACGGTGTGCCCGAGGTCGCGCAGCGCCGAGACCAGCTCCTCGGGCGTCCCCGCCTGGACGTTCTCGCTGATCAGAGCCCGGGCGATGTCGCCGCGGGTGGCCTTGGCCATGTGGCTGACCACGGAGCGCTTGGTCACGCCCGCCACCTCGCGTTCACGGAGCACGCGCACCGCCACGGTGCGCTCTGCCGCGGCCCCGGTGGGCTTGAATGCCGCCGCGTAGGCCGCCGAACGGCAGTCCACCAGCAGGCTCCCCTCCGTCAGCTCCCCGAGCGGGGCGGTCATCGCCTTGCGCCAGTACGCGCCCAGAGCGCCCAGCGGCGGCAGTTTTACGCCCATGGGCAGGCGGTAGGGCGGAAGTTGGTCGGCGGCGCCTACGACCCCCCACAGGCCGGAGAAGACCAGGATCCGCTCGCGGGCGCGGTCGCCGTGCTCGGCCAGCAGCCCGGGCAGGCCGAGACGGTCGTAGAGCACACCCGTGTAGAGGTCGGCGGCGCGCAGCGTGGGCGCGGTGGTCAGGTCGAGGTTGCGCTTGACGGCGTCGGCCTGGCCCGCGGACAGCCCGAGGACCTCGCGTGCGGTGTCCTCGGGGCCGGAGCAGAGTTCGGTCAGCGCGGTTACCACCCGCTCCCGGGCCGGGGCCAGTTCCGGCAGGACCAGCGCCCCCGGGTCCAGGCGGGGGCCCTCGCCGGAGGTGGCCTTGCCCTCGGAGGGCGGGAGCAGGATGAACATGAACTCTCCAGGTCGCGGGTGCGGTCTCGGGTGGGATGAGGCGTGTGCGGTGGGGGCGTGCCCATGTTAGGGCGTTCCCGGCTGGATAGGATGTGCCGCTTCCGACACCAGGGACAGTGAGGGAGCGAACATGCACGCATGGGCGGCACGGGTGACCAGGGACTGGCCCCCGTTCCACAGTGAGTCGCGGGGCGGCTGGCGGTTCGGGCTCGCGGAGGGGTTCACCAAGCGGGCCAACTGCGCCCTGCTGGAGGACCCCGGTGCCGACGTCGCGGAGGTCACCACGTTCTACCGCGGACACGGGCTGCGTCCCTGCGTGCAGGTGTGGCCAGGGGAGGAGGCCGTGGACGCGCGCCTGGCCGAGCAGGGCTACGCGGTGGTGGAGCCCACCCTGGTGCTGGCCCAGGAGCTCACCGAGCGCCCCCAGGGGCCGGGGACGACCCTGATCTCGGACAGCCCGACGGAGCGCTGGACCGAGCTCTTCGCCGAGACGGGCGTCTCCCCGGAGTGGGCCGACGGCGTCGTGCGCATCCTGAGCGGGGTCACTGCCGCCTACGGGGTCCACGAGAGCGGGGACGGCCGCGGCTGCGCGGTGCTGGACGGGGAGTCGGTGGCGATCTGCGGGATGGTCACCGCCCGCGCCGCACGGGGCCGAGGGGTGGCCGGGGCGATCCTGGTCGACCTGCTGGCCTGGGCGCACGACAAGGGCGCCCGTCGCGCCTACCTGTGCGTGGTCGCCGACAACGAACCCGCCCTGCGGCTGTACCGGGGAGCGGGGTTCGAGGAGGTCTCGCGCTACCACAACCGGGTGCTGGCGAACTGACCTCGGGGGTTACCCCCCGAACCGGCCCTGACCCCGCCGGGCATCCGCACACTCACCATGAGGACGGCACAACGAGGACGGCGGCCCCCGATACCCCGGGGACCGCCGTCGACGTTTCGTGGTCGTCGTGGCTAACGCTCTTCCGCGTCCTTCTTGCTCTCGATGAGCTTGTCCGTCTCGTCCTGGATGTCCGAGGCGATCTTGCGGAGTGAGTCGTCGTGCTTACGCATGTGGTGTGCACAGAACAGGAGTTCGCCGCCAGAGTTAAGCAGCACCCGGACGTACGCCTGTGCGCCACAGCGGTCGCAGCGGTCAGCAGCCGTCAGCGGCTGAGTGGGGGCAAGGGTTCCAGTCACTTCGCCATCCTCAATACTCGGCGTTAGTCACCTCTGACAACATCTAACCCGACCCAGACGTTCCCAACCGGGTCCCGTGTACGCCGACAGCGGAATCCGCCCGGTTCGTGCCTGGATGGCGCACTTTGGGGCCCTTCTTGATGGACGTCGTTTCTACTCCTTGTTGTACCCCTAAGTAAGGCCCGGCTATCCCCGGAAAACGGGAGTATCCAGGTCGCATCCACCAGAGGTGGTAGTCTCGCGCGGGGCAGGCCCGTCCGACCCTTACGTCGGTCCGTTCCGACCCCCACGTCGGTCTGTGGAGCCCGTCACAGCGGCCCCGGCGACGACGCCGGCGACCCGCATCCGGGGGACACGACCCCGCCCACACGCGGCCGTGCCACGGCAAAGCTCCCGGCTGGCCGTAGCCTGGCCCCCTCAACCGTCGGTGCGGCGCGGTACAAAGGGCACGCACCGCACAGCCACGATGGCCCTCAATACGCAGGAGATGTCCGAGTGACCGCCTTGACCGCAGCCGTCCACGATCCCGGGGACTACTCCGCCCGGCACCTGTCGGTCCTCGAAGGCCTCGAGGCGGTGCGCAAACGGCCGGGCATGTACATCGGGTCCACCGACAGCCGTGGCCTCACACACTGCATGTGGGAGATCATCGACAACTCCGTCGACGAGGCCCTGGGCGGCTTCTGCGGACGCATCGACGTGACCCTGCACAGCGACGGCTCCGTCTCCGTCAAGGACGACGGCCGCGGTATCCCCGTGGACACCGAGCCCAAGTCCGGCCTGCCCGGTGTCGAGCTGGTCATGACCAAGCTCCACGCGGGCGGCAAGTTCGGCTCCACCTCCTACACCGCCGCCGGCGGCCTGCACGGCGTCGGCGCCTCCGTCGTCAACGCCCTGTCCGCCCGGGTGGACGTGGAGATCGACCGCCAGGGGCACACCCACGCCATCAGCTTCCGCCGCGGCATCGCCGGGCGCTTCGCCGGCGACGGCCCCGACGCCGAGTTCACACCGGTCTCCGGCCTGGAACAGACCCGCAAGGTCGCCAAGAAGATCACCGGCACCCGCATCCGGTTCTGGCCGGACCTGCAGATCTTCCTCAAGGACGCCGAGATCACCCGGCAGAACCTCCTCGACCGGGCCCGCCAGACCGCCTTCCTCGTGCCCGGGCTGACCATCGCGGTGCGCGACGAGCGCGCCGAGGGCGAGCCCGCCTACACCGAGGACTTCCGCTTCGACGGCGGGGTCAGCGAGTTCTGCACCTTCCTCGCCCCGGACGACCCGGTCAGCGACGTCCTGCGCATCCAGGGCTCGGGCAACTTCACCGAGACCGTCCCGGTGCTGGACGAGTCCGGCCACATGGTGCCCGCCGACGTCGAGCGCCGCCTGGACGTGGACGTGGCCCTGCGCTGGGGCACCGGCTACGACACCACCGTGCGCTCCTTCGTCAACGTGATCGCCACCCCCAAGGGCGGCACCCACATCAACGGCTTCGAGCGGGCCCTGGTCCGGGTGATCAACGACCAGCTGCGCGCCACCAAGCTGCTCAAGAACAGCGACGACCCGGTCACCAAGGACGACACCCAGGAAGGGCTGACCGCGGTCGTCACCGTGCGCCTGCCCGAGCCGCAGTTCGAGGGTCAAACCAAGGAGATCCTCGGTACCTCCGCGGCCTCCCGGATCGTCTCCCAGGTGGTCGGCAAGGAGCTCCGCGAGTTCCTCACCTCCACCAAGAAGGCGGAGAAGGCCAAGGCCCGCACCGTCATGGAGAAGGTCGTGGGCGCCGCCAAGGCGCGTTTGGCCGCCCGACAGCAGCGGGAGACCCAGCGCCGCAAGAACGCCCTGGAGAGCTCGGCCCTGCCCGCCAAGCTGGTGGACTGCCGCAGCGAGGGGCTGGAGCACAGCGAGCTGTTCATCGTCGAGGGTGACTCCGCGCTGGGCACCGCCAAGCTCGCCCGCGACTCGGAGTTCCAGGCGCTGCTGCCCATCCGCGGCAAGATCCTCAACGTGCAGAAGTCCTCGGTCGCGGACATGCTCAAGAACGCCGAGTGCGCCGCGATCCTTCAGGTCATCGGGGCCGGTTCGGGTCGGACCTTCGACCTCGACGCGGCCCGCTACGGTCGCCTGATCCTCATGGCCGACGCCGACGTCGACGGCGCGCACATCCGCTGTCTGCTGCTCACTCTCATCTACCGGTACATGCGGCCGATGCTGGAGGCAGGGCGGGTGTACGCGGCGGTGCCGC
This sequence comes from Nocardiopsis valliformis DSM 45023, assembly GCF_000340985.1. Taxonomy (NCBI): domain Bacteria; kingdom Bacillati; phylum Actinomycetota; class Actinomycetes; order Streptosporangiales; family Nocardiopsidaceae; genus Nocardiopsis; species Nocardiopsis valliformis. The sequence goes on along the minus strand of NZ_ANAZ01000031.1, from coordinate 13,900 downwards.
CGCTGCACCGCATCGAGCTGACCAACGTTCGGCGCAAGCGCGGGGCCAAGCCCGAGGACCGCTATATCTACACCTACTCGGACGCCGAGCTCGAGCGCACTTTGCTGGACCTGGAGAAGCGCAAGATCTCCTGGAAGGAGCCGGTGCAGCGGTACAAGGGTCTGGGTGAGATGGACGCCGATCAGCTCGCCGAGACCACCATGGACCCGCGCCACCGCACCCTGCGCCGGATCCGGGTGGAGCAGGCCGAGGAGGCCGCGGCCGTGTTCAATCTGCTGATGGGCAACGAGGTGGCCCCGCGCCGCAAGTTCATCCAGGAGGGCGCTCAGGAGCTCGATCTGGAGCGCATCGACGCCTAGACCCTGCTCAGGCCCCCTCCTGAGGATGATCTTGCTACCAGAAGCGAAATCGGCGCCGAACTTGCTCCTGGTAGCAAGATCATCGGGGAGGAGGGGGTTTCTGAGTGCTCCCTCAGGGGGCCTTCGGCGGCTCCCAGACCCCGTCGGCGAAGAAACGGTCGATGGCGGCCCGGTAGGGGGTGGGGTCAAGGCCCCGCTCCGACACCCAGTCGTCGTTGTAGTAGCTGTGCTGGTACCTTTCGCCGCCGTCACAGATCAGGGTGACCACGCTGCCCCTGCGGCCCTCACGGAGCATCCTGGCGACCAGGTGCCACACGCCCCACAGGTTGGTGCCGGTCGAACCGCCCGCGCACCGGCCGGTGAGGTCGTTCAGGTGACGCATCGCGGCGATGCTCGCGGCGTCCGGCACCGGCATCATCAGGTCGATCACCGAGGGCACGAAACTCGGCTCCATGCGGGGGCGGCCGATGCCCTCGATCCTGGAGGGCATACCGGTGGCGTAGTCGGCGGCACCGGTCACCCAGCCGGGGAAGAACGCCGAGTTCTCCGGGTCCACCACGGCCAGGCGCGTGTGCAGGCGCCGGTAACGCAGGTAGCGCCCGATGGTCGCCGAGGTGCCGCCCGTGCCCGCGCCCACCACGACCCAGTCCGGGCAGGGGTGGCGCTCCATGGCGAGCTGCTCGAAGATCGACTCGGCGATGTTGTTGTTGCCCCGCCAGTCCGTGGCCCGCTCGGCGTAGGTGAATTGGTCCATGTAGTGACCGCCGGTCTCGGCGGCCAGGCGCTCGGCCTCGGTGTACATGTCCGGGGGGTTGTCCACGAAGTGGCAGCGGCCGCCGTAGCGCTCGATCAGCGCGATCTTCTCCGGGCTGGTCTTGCGCGGCACCACCGTGATGAAGTCCAGCCCGATCAACTGGGCGAAATAGGCCTCCGAGACCGCCGTGGAACCCGAACTGGCCTCCACGATCGTGGTGCCCTCGGTGATCCACCCGTTGGCCAGCCCGTACAGGAACAGTGACCGCGCCAGCCGGTGTTTCAGACTGCCGGTGGGGTGCACCGACTCGTCCTTGAGGTACAGGTCGATGCCCCATTCCGGGGGCAGCGGGAACACGTGCAGGTGGGTGTCGGCCGAACGGGTGTCGTCCGCGATCACCTTCCGGACGGCCTCGTCGGCCCAGGACCGGACGCTGTCGGAACATCGGTCGACCCAGGGGACCCCCGGGTCTGGACTGTCTGCGGTGGGAGCCATGCCTTGCAGGTTATCCGGCACTCGACCGGGCCGATCCCGACGATCCCGCCGGAGCGGACCGCTCCGCGCACACAAAGGGCCGGGTCACGGGGACCCGGCCTCGCGGCGGCGGTGGTCAGTCCAGGGAACCGCCGGTCATCACCGAGTACATGCGGCGGTAGGTGGCCGCCTCCTCGTGGCGGCTCTGCCGCTCCAGTGTGCGGGCCAGAGCGATATGCGCCCAGTTGTCCACCGGGTCGAGCTCGATGAGTTTGCGGAAGGTCGACTCTGCCTTGTTGAGCTGCGCGGACTGGAAATAGGCGCGCCCCAGCAGTTCCAACAGGGAACGGCTGCCCGGTTCGTTCTCCACGACGGGTTCCAGGGTGCGGGCGGCGTAGATGGGGTCGCCCAGCTCCAGGAACATACGGGCCTGGTTGAAGGTGTCGTAGGTGCTCTCTTCCACGGTGCTCCTCTCGACGGTGTCACACCGTCCCGGGTCTCAACGGTCACGGGGGTGATCGCATTCCCGGGGGATGGACGAGGCGGGTGTGGGGCCCGGGGGCGGGTGGTTCGACCACCCACAGGAGTGATCCCCGCGCCGGACCGCCACGACACCTTGACCGACGGAGCGGAGCCCGGATCAGAGGCCGGCCGGGGTGACCTTCCCGCTGTCCACGTCGTAGATCGCACCGGCCACCGGCAGGCCCTTGGGCAGCAGCGGGTGGTGCCTGATGCGCTCCAGGTCGTGCTTGAGCGCGCCCAACTGGTCGTTGTCGGTGTGGAACTCCAGGCTGCGGGTGTCCACCCCGTACTCGCTCATGATGAGGTCGTGCACGGCGTCGTCGTTCTCCACCGATGCCATCTTGCAGCGGGTGTGCGGCAGGACCAACACGCGTTCGACCCCCAGCAGGTACACGGCCAGGACCAGGGTGCGCAGGGTGTCGTCGGTGACCCGGGCGCCCGCGTTCCGCAGGATCTTCGCGTCACCCGGCTTCAGGCCGAGCATGTCCAGCGGTTCGATCCTGGAGTCCATACAGGTCACCAGGGCGAGGCCGCGTGCCGCCAGCGGCTTGAGACCGCCGAGTGAGAAGTCCTCGATGTACGCGGCGTTGGCGCCGAAGACGTCGTTGAAAGGCCCTGGGGGAGGGGTGGCGTCGGTGCTAGCGCTCACTTCGTGTAACTCCCTATGTCTGTCTCGGGTGCGCGGCGATGCCGTGCACACAGGTAAGCACACCCGTGTGCACGGCATGTTGCGCGAAACTCAGGCGCCCGACCCGGGAGCGGTGATCCCGGAGTCGGTCTGGCCGCTACCGACCGTGGCGATGGGACTCGTCAGAGCCTCCCCCGAGCCGTCCCTGCGCTCGGTCAGGTCCGGCAGCCGGACCTGCTTGCCGTCGGCCCGCGAAGCGCGGGCCGGGGCGCGTCCCACCCACGCGAACAGCAGGGTGTCCTCGCCCTTCAGGTAGCGGTGGCAGCGTACACCGCCGGTGGCCCGGCCCTTTGACGGGTAGGCGGCGAACGGGGTGACCTTGGCCGATCCGGACTGCGTGCCCTCCAGGGCGCTGCTGCTGCCCGAGACGGTCACCACGACCGAGTCCTCGGGACTGGAGACCGCGCCGAACCACAGCACGCGGGCCTCGTCGGACAGGCGCACCCCCGCTACACCGCCCGCCTGGCGGCCCTGCGGGCGGGTGGTGGCGGCCGAGAAGCGCAGCAGCTGCGCCTCGGAGGTGACGAAGACCAGGTCCTCCTCGCCGGTGGACAGCTGGGTGACGCCGATCACCCGGTCCTCGTCCTTGAGCGTGATGATCTCGAAGTCGTCCTTGTTGGGCGGGAAGTCTGGTGCGACGCGCTTGACCACACCGCCCACGGTGCCCACGGCGAATCCGGGGCCCGTGGCGTTCATGGACACCACCGACACCACGCGCTCACCCTCGTCGAGCTGGACGAACTCACCCACGTCCAACCCCGAGGCCAGGGGCGGGCGTTCCGGTTCGCCCTCGCCGTCCTCGGGGAGTTCGGGCAGCTCCACCACTGGGACGCGGATCATCCGGCCCAGGTCGGTGACGAACCCGATGTCCGAGCGCGAGGTGGTCGGGATCGAAACCTCGATCGCGTCGTGCGGGGCGCGCAGGCCCGCGTACACGCGCGGCGGGGTCGCGCCCTTGGTCCGGGCGATGCGGCCGTCCACGCCCAGCAGCACGTGGCAGGGCTGGTCGGCCATTTCCAGCGGGATCACCGCGGCGCGGGCCGCGCCGTCGGCCTCGCGCAGCTGGGTGCGGCGCGGGGTGGCGAACTTTTTGGAGACGTCGTTGAGCTCCTTGGAGACCACCCGGCGCAGCTTCTTGTCCGACTCCAGGATGGAAGTGAGCTCCTCGATCTCCTGGTTGAGCTTGTCCCGCTCGGTCTCCAGCTCCAGCCGGTCGAAGCGGGTCAGCCGGCGCAGCGGGGTGTCGAGGATGTAGCGCGCCTGGATCTCGGACAGCTCGTAGGCGGCCATGAGGGACTCACGGGCCATGGCGGTGTCGTCGGCCTCGCGGATGAGCGCGATGACGCGGTCGATGTCGAGCAGAGCGACGAGCAGCCCGGCGACCAGGTGCAGACGCTCCTGGCGCTTCTTGCGGCGGTGCTCGCTGCGGCGGCGGACCACCTCGAGGCGGTGGTTGACGTAGACCTCGAGCAGCTCGCGCAGGCCCAGGGTCTGCGGCTGGCCGTCGACCAGGGCCACGTTGTTGATGCCGAAGGACTCCTCCATCGGCGTGAGCCGGTAGAGCTCCTCCAGGACCGCCTCGGGGTTGAAGCCGTTCTTGAGCTCGATGACCAGGCGCAGGCCCTGGTTGCGGTCGGTCAGGTCCTTCAGGTCCGAGATGCCCTGGAGCTTCTTGGACTGCACCAGCTCCTTGATGCGGCTGATGACCTTCTCGGGGCCGACGCTGTAGGGCAGCTCGGTGATGACCAGGCCGGTGCGGCGCGCGGAGACCTTCTCGATGGCGACGGTGGCGCGGGTCTTGAAGGTGCCGCGGCCCTTGCGGTAGGCGTCGCGGATGCCGTCGAGGCCGACGATGCTGCCGCCGGTGGGCAGGTCGGGGCCGGGGACGAACTCGGTGAGCTCCTCCAGGGTGGCCTCGGGGTTGGCGATCAGGTGGCGGGCGGCCGCGATGACCTCGCCCAGGTTGTGCGGGGCCATGTTGGTGGCCATGCCCACGGCGATGCCGGAGGCGCCGTTGACCAGGAGGTTGGGGAAGGCCGCGGGAAGGACCTCGGGTTCGGTCTCCTGGCCGTCGTAGTTGGGCTTGAAATCGACGACGTCCTCTTCGATGGAGGACACGAGCAGCTCGGCGGCGCTGTCCAGACGGGCCTCGGTGTAGCGCATGGCCGCGGGCGCGTCGTCGCCGCCCAGCGAACCGAAGTTGCCGTGGCCGTCGACCAGGGGCACGCGCATGGCGAAGGACTGACTCAGCCGCACCAGGGCGTCGTAGATGGCGGAGTCGCCGTGGGGGTGGAGCCGACCCATCACCTCCCCGACGACACGGGCGCACTTGACGTGCCCGCGGTCGGGCCGCAGGCCCATCTCGTTCATCTGGTAGAGGATGCGCCGTTGGACCGGTTTCATACCGTCACGCGCGTCGGGCAGCGCGCGTTGGTAGATCACCGAGTACGCGTACTCCAGGAAGCTGCCGCGCATCTCCTCGGAGACGTCGATGTCGATGATCTTCTCGGCGAGATCCTCGGGGGGACGGGAAGTAGTACGGGCCATGTCCGTAATTCTGGCCTGTGCCAGAGACTGAAACGTACGGGGGCGCGTGGTTGGGCGTGTGTGAGTCGTGCGACTGGGGGGTTTCGCACGGTCTGTGGGGAGGGTTTTCCTCCCCGTGGCCAGACGGGGAAGAACGCCTCCGAGCGGTGGCGGGGCCGCTCGGAGGCGGCCCCGCCCAAGGGGAGGAAGCGGGGGCGCGTGGACGCGCTGACGGTCAGTCGGTGAAGGGAATGCCCAGTGTGGCGCCCTCCTGGCCGCCGACGCGGACCTGTGAGGCCTGGCCGCCCAGGGCGCTCCAGATCTCCACGCGCACGGATCCGCCGTCCAGGTCCGCGAATGATCCGTCGCTGGAACTCACTCCCTGAGCCTGGGTGTAGTTCTCCCAGCCGGGCAGGTCGTCGGTGGCGAAGTAGTGGTAGATCTCCTCCCGGTCGTGTGAGCCGTCACCGTCGAAGTCGAAGGAGACCCGCACCTGAACGGCGTTGCCGATCCCGTTTCCGGAGTCCACCGGCAGGGCGAAGGACGTGGAGCCGCCGGTGAAGGACCCGGTGAGGTCCTCGACTTCGAGCACCACGCTGTTCGAAGGCGGGGTGCCGTCGTGGTTCTGCCCGCTCGCGTCCGGCACCGTGATCGTGCTCTCGGTGCCGCTCGGGCTGGTGGAGAGCGCCGTGCCCGTCAGGTGGAGGGCGCCCTCGCCCACGTTGCCCTCACCCGGTCCGGGTCCGGGGTCCGGGTCGTCCCCGTTGCCGGGGTCGCCTCCGCCGCCCTCTCCCACGGTGGAGCCCAGGGATCCCGGCTCGACCTGGAGCGTTGTGCCGTCGGAGAAGGTGACCGTGAGCGGTGCCGAGCCCGGGTTGAAGGCCGTGTAGGCGCGTTCAGCGCCGTTGTCGAACACCGCGTAGTGGGCGGTGTCCGCGGTCACGGACACGTCCACGGTGCCGACCTCGGCGAGGGTGGAGACCCACTGGTAGGTGTGCGGCTTGGAGCCGCCCGCCTCGGGCTCGTAGGTGTCCCACTGCTCCTCGAACATCCGCAGGGCGTCCTCGCCGTCGGAGAGCGCACGGTGCGCCCAGTGGATGTCCCGCCAGATCTCGGGCTCCCCGCCGAGCTTGGCCACGAGTGACTCGTACATCGCACCGGCGTGCTCGGGGTCGTGTCCCAGGTACAGCGAGCCTGCGGTGATGGGCAGGTAGTTGATGCCGTAGTGCTCCTCGTGGCCGCCGTCCCACCAGATGCGGTAGTCGCCGCCGTCGCCCCAGACCATGCCGACGACGTCCTCGGGGTAGTCCTCCGGGAAGGTGTCCCCGCCCGCGTTCTGCCAGTAGCGGGCGACGGTGGAGGCCTGGGTGGTGTGCAGGTACACGCCGAGGTCGCGCAGCTCCTCGTCGCCGGTCAGCGCGCCGAAGTGGGCGGTGGCGGCGGCGAAGTGCATGCCCTCGGAGGAGGACTCCTGGTTGTTGCCCGCGGCGAACCCGGCGTGGCCGGAGGCCCAGCCGTGCCCGGCGTAGGGGGAGAAGGAGCGCAGGCGCGGGAACATGTCGCCGTCGGGGTCGGTTCCGGCCACGTCCTGGATGAGCAGGCGGATCATGCCGCCCCAGGCGTCCTCATCGGCCCAGTCGCGATCGTAGCGGGCGACAACGGCGGCGGCCGAGACGAAGTAGCCGTAGTGGAAGTCGTGGTCGTTGAGCTCGGTGGCGGCCCCGAAGCTGTCGGGGTAGCCGAGCATGGTGCCCCACTCGGTGTCGTAGTGGAACTGGCGGGTCCCGCCCGCGGTCAGCCAGTCCTCCAGACGGCCCTGGACCAGCGACAGGAGTTCGTCGCGGGCCTCGGTGTGGCCGATGGAGTCGGCGACGGGGATCAGCTGGGCCAGACGGCCCATAGCCTTGCCGTCCCAGTAGGTGTCACCGGGCTCGGGGAAGAGCTCCTCCCCGGCGAGGACCTCGTCGATCAGGGCGGCCATCCGGTCGTGGTCGGCGCTGTCGACAGTGGGCAGGCTGGGCATGATGCCCTGGGTGGTGAGCTCGGTGGTGAAGGAGGTGCCCTCGGACACCCGCATCTCACCGCGCGGCGAGGCGTAGGCGAGGTCGGTGAGATCGCCGCTGACATGTGCCCACTGGTGGGGGTAGAGCGCGGTGAGGGTGCCGGTCTCCTCGCCCTCCCTGGCCTCGGTCTGGAGCTGGTAGGTGCTGGTGAGGGTGGCCGCGGACTCGTCGTAGTCGTACTCCACGAGGGAGCCGGTGACGTGGGAGTGGGCGTAGGGGGCGAAGGCGTTCAGGTCCTCGGGCGAGGGCAGGACGGCCGCCGAGTAGTACCCGTCGTCCCCGGTGTCGGCGGTGAGCGTGTCACCGGAGACGGTCCAGGGGGAGCCCGAGGGCGAGAAGAGGGCATAGTGGCGGCCGTTGACGGTGGCGCCGACGGTGGAGCCGTCCTCGTGCCAGATGTCGGGGGAGCTTTGGAAGGTCACCTCGGCGGCGGCACCTCCGGTCTCGGCGTAGGCGAAGGGCAGGCCCTGGCCGATGGTGACGCGCAGCTGGGCCCCGCCGCCCTCCCAGTGCGCGGTGACCGTCCAGTCGCCGCTGTCGGCGGTGCGGGTGTCGGGGGAGTCCAGTCCGGCGGCGCCGAGGGTGAGGTCGGTGACGGCGGTGTACTCGTACTTGAGATCGTTGCCCACGAGCCGGTGGGAGTCGGGGTAGCCCATGTCGAGCCCGCCCGAGTGGGGGTTGAAGCTCAGGGGGTGGGCGAAGAGGTTCTCGCCATGCGGGTTGTCGGGGTAGCGCTGGAAGATCAGCGAAGACCACCACTCGTTGGTGGGAGCCGGGCCGGTGTGGTCGTCGGTCACCTTCGGGGAGACCGGGGCACCGTTGAGGTCGGAAGGGCCGGAGGTGCCTGCGGGGCGGGTGGTGGTGTAGCTGCCCGAGCCGATCGGCACCTCGGCGGAACTGTCGGCGGAGGCCGGGACAGCGCCCGTGCCGGTACCGGTGACCGCCAGGGTCGCACCGCCGACCACCAGGGCGGAGGCGGTGGCGAGCAGGCCCAGGGCGGTGCGGGTCCGGGGGCGTGCGTGCCCGGGGTCTGCTTGTGGGGACCCGTGGGGGGTCGGAGCGGGGGAGGGGCGGCCTCGTGGTTGTGCCATCGCTTGCCCTTCATGAGTCTTCAGGTGAACTACTCACATTCGGGAGCGCTCCCATGAAATGTGAGCTTTGACGCTGAGTGTTCAGGCGACTTCGCGAGAGCGCAATGGCACATATCTGGAAAGTTTCCATTCTGTTACCGAGATGGCCTTGGGGGAGAAAGTGGAACCGGGTGCCGAACCGTATTCGTGTTCCACCGGGGGCTATGGGTGCCCGCGGGACGCTCCGCCGTTCTTGTACCGCAGGCAGGGAGGGTCTGTGGATAACCGCACCGACCCCCGTCACCTCTGGTACCAAGGTTTCATGGCCACACCCATCCCGCCCGACGTCCCCGCCCCGGACACAGCAGCCGCCACCGACCCCGAGGCCCCCGCGCCCGATCCCGCGAACCCCGCCCCCGGTGCCACAGCCTCCACAGGCCCCGCAGACCCCACCGGCTCCCCGGAGTCCGCCAACGGACCTGCGGCCGATCCGACGGCCGAAACCCCGGCTGTCCGGCCCGGCGGACCTGCGCGCGAAGGCACCCGGGATCACTTGCGCGAACGCGCCGAGGAGCACCTGCGCGCCCTCGCCGGGGAGTCCGCACGCCTGCGCGAGGATCAGTGGACCGCCATCCACGCCCTGGTCGCGGACCGGCGGCGGGCCCTGGTCGTGCAGCGCACCGGCTGGGGCAAGTCGGCGGTCTACTTCGTGGCCACCGCCCTGCGCCGCGCCGAGGGTGCGGGCCCCACCGTCATCGTCTCCCCGCTGCTGGCGCTGATGCGCAACCAGATCGCCGCCGCCGAGCGCGCGGGCATCCGCGCCCGCACCATCAACAGCTCCAACACCACCGCCTGGGAATCCACCTACGCCGAGGTCTCCCAGGGCCTGGTGGACGTACTCCTGGTCAGCCCCGAGCGGCTCAACAACCCCGAGTTCCGCGACCGCGTCCTGCCCAAACTTGCCGCCGGGGCGGGCCTGGTCGTCATCGACGAGGCCCACTGCGTCTCCGACTGGGGCCACGACTTCCGCCCGGACTACCGCCGCATCCGCTCCCTGCTGCACGACCTGCCCGACGGGGTCCCAGTCCTGGCCACCACCGCCACCGCTAACGAACGCGTCACCCACGACGTTGCCGAACAGCTTCAGGCCGGGGCCGACCGCGCCGACACCCTGGTCCTGCGCGGCAGCCTGGAACGCGAGAGCCTCAGCCTGGGCGTGGCCGAACTGCCCGACCCCACCGCCCGGCTCAGCTGGCTGGCCGAACACCTGCCCGAGATCCCGGGTTCGGGCATCGTGTACACGCTCACCGTCAGCGCAGCCCTGGAGACCGCCCGCTTCCTCGGTGAACAGGGCCTGGAGGTGCTGCCCTACACCGGGCAGACCGACCCCGACGAGCGCAGACTGGCCGAGGACGCCCTGCTCGGCAACCGGGTCAAGGCACTCGTGGCTACCAGCGCCCTGGGCATGGGCTTTGACAAACCGGACCTGGGCTTCGTCATCCACCTGGGCGCCCCGCAGTCCCCGATCTCCTACTACCAGCAGGTCGGCCGCGCGGGCCGCGGTGTGGAGCGGGCAGAAGTGGTGCTCCTGCCCGGCCGGGAGGACGTGCAGATCTGGGAGTACTTCGCGGGGCTGTCCTTCCCGCCGGAGGACACCGTCCGCCAGACCCTCCAGGCCCTGGCCGAGGCCGACAAACCCCTGTCCACCGCCAACCTGGAGACCCGGGTGGACCTGCGCCGCACCCGCCTGGAGCAGATGCTCAAGGTGCTGGACGTGGACGGGGCGGTGCGCCGGGTGCGCGGCGGCTGGAGCGCCACCGGCCGGCCCTGGACCTACGACGCCGAACGCTACGCCGCCGTCAGCGCGGCCCGCGAGCGCGAACAGCGCGCCATGCTCGACTACATCGCCGCCGACACCTGCCGGATGGAGTTCCTCCGCCAGCAGCTGGACGACCCCGAGGCGGTGGCCTGCGGGCGCTGTGACGTGTGCACCGGCCGCTACTGGTCCACCGAGGTCGACTCCGGGCGCCGCAAGGCCGCCGCCGACCACCTGGACCGGCCGGGCACCCCCATCACCCCGCGCCGCCAGTGGCCCACCGGCATGAACACCCTCGGGGTGAACCTGTCCGGCAAGATCCCGGAGAACCTGCGTGCGGGGGAGGGGCGTGCCCTGGCCCGCCTCACCGACGTCGGCTGGGGCACCGAACTGCGCCGCGTCCTCGCCGAGGACGCACCGGACGCCCCCGTGGACGAGCGGCTCCTTCAGGGCGTGGTGCGCGTGCTGGCAGCCTGGGGATGGGAGAACCGCCCGGTCGGCGTGGTCGCGATGCCCTCTCTCACCCGGCCGACCCTGGTCGGCGACCTCGCCGCGCGCATCGCCGAACTCGGCCGCCTGACCCCGCTCGGCTCGCTTTCCTACCGGAGCGGGAACGGACCGGGCCCGCGCCGTCACAACAGCGCCATGCGCCTGGGCCAGGTGTATTCGGAACTGGTGGCCGGTGCGGACCTGGAGGCCCGGCTGGCCGAGCTCCAGGGACAGCGTCCGGGCCCGGTCCTGCTGGTGGACGACCTCGCCGACACCGGATGGAGCCTGACCGTCGGCGCCGCCCTGCTCCGCAGAGCGGGCGCCCCGCAGGTCCTACCCCTCACCCTGGCTACCATCGGCGGCTGACGCGCACACGGCGGGGCCGCCACACTTCACATGGATGCTGTCAGCGAATCCGGGCCGGGGTCCGGGCTGTGTGTGCGGTCCCCGTTTCCCGTCGCTCGATGGTTGCCGTCTGCGCTGCGCGCGTCAAGGTCGTCGCCGTCGGAGCGCTTCGCGCGGTGGGGGCGCTCCACCTTGACCCGCTTCGCTGCGACGGCGGTTGGCGGCTGTCGGGAAACGGGGGAGGTGGGGTCGGGGTGGTAGACGGGCCCCCAAAGGGGCCCAACGGGCCCAACAGCAACGGCAACGACCTCGGCCTTCGGCCGGTGCCTTCCCCAGCCCTGAGCCCACCGGTTGAACGTGTCGCGGCCGGTCATTCGCCCGGACGGAAAAGCGGCAGCGAAGGCCCCGGTCTACCCAGGCCTGCGCAGATCGGATCGCGTGTCGCGGCCGGTCATGCGTGCCATCGGATACGCGGTGGTGAGGATGGGGTTCAGCGCTGTGGTGTCAGCTCTGGGGAAGCCGGGGTGTCCGTAACCCGCGCCTGGGGTTGTCCGCTGCTTCCGAAACCCCCTCACCCCCGGTGATCTTGCTACCAGAAGCAAGTTCGGCGCTGATTTCGCTTCTGGTAGCAAGATCATCTTTGAAACAGGGGCCGAAACCGGGCCTGGGGGCCTGGCAGGCCGCTGGTGGTGTTCGCTGGCACGGGTGACCGGCCGCGACACGGCCCGCCAGTCCGCGTAGAGGTGAGGAACCTGCTGCCGTCGATGCCGCCGTTCGTCGCCCTCCTTGACCGGCCGCGACACGTTCAGGCGTTGGGCTCCGGGGTGGGGAGAGGACCGGCCGAAGGCCGAGGTTGTTGCTGTTGGGCCCCTTTGGGGGCCCGTTGGCCACCCCGGACCACTCCTGCCCCGTTTCCCGATAGCCGCCAACCGCCGGCGCAGCGAAGCGGGTCAAGGTGGAGCTCCCCCACCGCGCGAAGCGCAATGCCGTTTAGTTAAGGGACAGGCTGAGCTGTCAACCCCGAACTCGCCCACCGTGGCGCCAGGGTGTAACGGCCTCGAGCGATCCGTTGCAGGAACCCTTCCTGGACCCACACGCCCATCTGCGTGGCCAGACTCCGGTAATGGGGATAACCCAAAGCCCGAGCCACCTCGATCGGGCTCCAACCTCGGTCTGGACCAGAACCCAACAGGCGCATCGTGCGCTCCTTGGACCCACCAGGGCGGATTCCAGGTGCCAGCGGTTGAGCTGCGGACTGTTTGGGGCCCACCACGGCCCCAGGCGCAGGGGCCAAGATCTCCAACTCCACTTTCTGCACCTGGTGGGTGGCGAGCGGCCGCTCGGGATCGGCGTAGCCGTAACGCAACTGAGGACACTTGACCTTGCGCGAGCTGATCCGAGCACGGCGGGCCGGGAGCAGGTTGTCCAACACCGCCTGAACGATGCTTCCGCCCCGGCCGGGATCGTCATCGTCGGGCAGCACCTGCTGGGCAGTGATGACCTGACATCGGGCGGTGTTCAGGGCAGTGGTGAACCCAGCCCGATCGGCGTGGGTGCCCGGCCGGGACTCCACCGCCTCGACCATGGCCATGCGCAGCGCTTGGTAGAGCGCCAACAGGGCCCACACCTCCTGCTCCAGGCCGGCCGGGTCCTGGGAGCGCAACACGCGACGGTTCAGCAGGGTGTGTCGTAGGGAGTAGAAGGCCGATTCGATCTCCCAGCGTTCGTGGTAGAGGGCCAGCAGCTGTGGGGCGGGGTCGGTGCGGTGGTCGAGCAGGGTGGTGGCCAGCCGGTACACGCCCCTGGCCTGCTGCCCGTCCTGGGTGGTGGCGGTGATGCGGGCTTCGATGACGCGGAGTTTGAGCCCGTCCAGGTGGGTGAGGTAGGAGCCGTCCGGTAGCAGGGTTTCCACCCGGGGGCGGCGGCGTGGGTGCAAACGGATCAGGAGTTGGGCTCCGGTGGTGGCGAGCTCGCCCAGGAAGGTGTTGCCTTGGTAGGCCTGGTCGGCCAGGACCAGCATCTGGGGGGTGAGCCGGTCGAGCAGGGTGCGGGCCTGGTCGGGTTCGCCGCTGGGGGCGCGGGTCAGGGTGGCGCCCAGCAGGGAGCGGGTGCCGGTCTCGCACAGGGTGGTGATCTGCAGGCGGGGGTAGCCTTCCACGCCTTGCTGGTAGTGGATTTTGCGGAGCCAGGTGAGGTTGCGTTCGCTGTCAGGGGCTTTGATCGAGTGGCAGGCGTCAAAGGCCACGGTGCGCCAGTGCCGGTAGCGGGTGCCGGGGATCGCGGGTTGGGCCAAAGGAACCGCGAGGGTCTCGAAGAGGGTTTTGAACGGGCCGGCTCCCAAACGTCGGCGTAGGTGGCTGAGGGCGGATTGGCTGGGGCGGGGCACGGGTAGGCCGTGCAGGCCTGCGACGAGGGTGTCCCAGACGCGGGCGTATCCCAGGTGGGGGAACAGGGTGAGGGCGAGCACGAAGTAGACGCCGACCCGTGAGGGCAGGCGGCGTAGTCGTTGTTGCTGGGTGCGGGTGTGTTCCAGGGCGGCGTCGATGAGGTCGAAGGGGAGGTAGCGGGTGAGCTCGCCCAGGTGGCCGGGGGCGTAGATTCCAGCGGCCACGGTGATCGTGCGGGTGGCAGAGGTTGTGGTGGTGGCATACTGGTCGGGCAACGGGGCCTCCGGGCGCAGGTGGATCTTGGTCGATTTCCTGCTTCTATCGGAGGTCCCGTTCTTTGTGCTGGGTGGTTGCGGGTGGTGTTACAGGCTTGACATCTGGCCTGAAGCGCTAACTAAACGGCATTG